>JBILKV010000001.1:0-87093 GCA_044376515.1 Chthoniobacteraceae bacterium
CTATGAAAACGACGGGCGGGTCAAAATATCTATAAAAGGGACGGCTGCTGCCTATAAGTCATAGGAGCGTTTTGCAGGGACTGGGACGACTCGCAACAGAACACAGCACAATTATATGGGTGGACTTTTCGGAAACATAGTTCAGGCGAGCAAGGCCTTGATGGCGCATCAGGTTGCCATTCAGGTGACCGGCCGCAACATGGCCAACGTCAACAACCCGGAGTACGCCCGGCAGCGGGTGAAACTCGGTGACCGGTTCGTCAACCAGACAATCCACGGTCCGGAGGGGACCGGGGTGGAAGTGCTTCAGGTGCAGGCGATGCGCGACATGTTTCTGGACGCCCAAGTGGTCCGTCAAGCATCGGATACGCAGTCCTTGCAGACCCAGAAGGCCATTCTGGCCAATTTTGAGCTGGCGCTTGGCGACAGGATTGACTCCAACCCGGACGCCGCATCCGCGACCGGCCTCGGGAATGCGCTGGACGATTTCTTCAACGCCTTTTCGAACTTCGCAGCCAATCCCGCGGACGTGCCCGTTCGAAGCGCGGCACTTTCCGCTGCACAGGCTCTTGCAGACCGGATTAATCTGGCCGACGAACGCCTCTCCGCTGCGCAGGACGATCAGGAAAGCCAGATTGATGCGGACGTGCAGACGGCCAACGGATTGATTGCCGAGATCGCCCGGTTGAACTTCCAGATCCGGCAGGCGGCGGATTCCGAGACGGGTGGGGCGATCGATTTGGTGGACACGAGGCAGGCCAAACTCGAGAAACTGGCCGGCCTCATCAAAGTGGATATCACGAGGGATTCGGCCAACCCGAGCGAGGTGAACTTGAGTATCGCCGGGGTGCCTCTGGTGGTTCAGGCGCAGCTCGTCAATCAGATCGGTTATCTGTCACGCGCGGAGGCCGCGGAGTTGAGTGCCGCCGGCACTTTGGGAAACCGCAGCCAAGGATTCGAAGTCGGAAGCTACGATCAGGCGGGAAATTTCACGCCGACGGTGGTTTCCACCGGTGGGGCTGCGATGCTTTCCGTGGGGGACTCGGTGACGGCGAGCACGGCGTTTCCGGTTGGGACCATTGTCACGGGGAAGCTGGACGCCTCCACCGTGCAGTTGAGCAATGCCGCGACTTCGACAGGTTTTGTGAGCCTGACGATCAATGGGGTGGCGAATGCGCGGATGGCTGAGACAACGGCGGGCAGCAAGACCGTTTCGCTTTCCAACATCACAGGTTATCAGGTCTTCCCAGGGGGCGGTTCGATGCAGGGCCGTTTTCACGCGGTTTTTGGGAATCCAACGGCGACCTATACGACCGCCAAGAGCTTGCGCTCCCAGGTGGTGACTCTGGCCAACACGCTGAAAAAGGCCGTGAACGACATCTACAATCCTACCGCGACAGCGGGTGGGGATCTTTTTCAGACTCCGGAGGCGACCTTGCCGAACGCCGGTGTCGCCGCCGGTAGCCGGATGATCACTCTCGCCTCGGGCAACAACAGCGGGGTGGTTGTCGGGATGTACGTCAACGGCACCGGAATTCCGCCGGGCGCAAGGGTTGCCAGACTCGACGGCACTTCCAATATTGTCCTGGACCTGCCTGCAACCGCAACTGTGACCGCTTCACCCTCGGTTTCGTTGACTTTCTCCGCCAAGCTTCTGGATGTGCGCACGGGCCTCTCTGCCTCTGATTTACTTGCGGCGCCGGCGGGTGCGGCGGGCGCCGGGGCGAATACCATCGCGTCCAGGATCGCGGCGCTGCGCGACGTTGCGCGTCCGTGGGCCTCGGTGGTCTCGGGGGGCGGCAGCCTGAATGCGCGATTTGGAGACTATGCGAGAAATATGCTGACCGGTTTGGCGCAGACCATCAGCAGCATCACGACGCGCGCTGAGGAGTCCGATGTGGTGGCCAGCGCGCTGAAGATCCAGCGTGACAGTGTCAGCGGTGTCTCCCTCGACGAGGAGACGGCCGACCTGTTGCGGTTCCAAAAGGCTTACCAGGCGAACGCCAAGGTGGTGTCGGTCATCGACGAGATGTTGATGTCACTGATTTCCATGGTCCGTTAGTTTTTGAGAAGGGGAGAGATTCAATCGGAGTTAATTTATGCGTATCCCAAACTTGAACATGTCTGACGCCCTGGTGCGGCGTTTGAACACCATCAACATCAAGCAGGGCCAGTACAATGAGCAGCTCGCCAACGGCCAGCGCATCAGTCTGGCCAGTGAGGATCCGCAGGCTGCCGGCCGGATTTTGCGCCTTCAGTCGGAACGCTCGGCTATCGATTCGTATACGAAGAATGCCGAAAGAGCTTTGGGAGTTGCGCAGGCAAGTTTTGCCGCGTTGAACCGGATGAAGGATATTTCCGACCGGGCCACCGAGCTTGCGGCCCTCTCGATTAGCGGCAACGTTTCGGCCAAAGAGCGGCAGGCCTATGCGGTTGAAGTCGAGGGGTTGCTGCAGTCTGCCGTAGAGGTTGCGAACACCCCCCACCAGGGCGAATACCTTTTCAACGGCACCAACACCTCCACTGCCGGAGATCCCCCTTACGAACAAACCGGAACCTCTCCGTTTAGTTTGCGGGAGTCGGCTGTGAGGAAAACTGCGGCGAATGTCACGACGTCTGGAACGACACTGACGCTCCCGGATGTCACCGGATTGGCGGAAGGGCAGAGCGTTTCTGGGGCGGGAATTCCGTCCGGCACCACGGTGATTTCCGTGGATACGGTAAACAACGAGGTCGTGTTGAGCGCGGCGCCAACCGTTGCCGGAACTGGCGTTTCCCTGGCGTTTGCCTTCGACGGTGCCCGGATCAAGCTCTCGCAAAGTGTGAGCGTGGACCCGTTTACCAGCGGCGATGCGAACGGAAAGATAGGGGACTTCATACGCAACATCTCGCAGTTGCTGGAAGCGTTGAAGTCGGACTCGACCAGCGGGATTTCCGCGGCCCAGAGGAACCTCCTGACCTCCGAGGACCAGTTGGTTTCCATCATCGCCGACAACGCCTCCAACCAGACGCGCTTGGAGTCGGTGAAGGTGCAGAACAGCGAGAGGTTGAACAACCTCCAGACATTGATCTCCATGGATGCCGATGTGGATGTTGCGCAGACCATGGTCGATCTCACCCGCGCGCGGACCTCCTACCAAGCCGCGCTCGAAGCTGGAGCACAGGTGCTGAAGCTTTCGCTCCTCGATTACATCAGGTAGCTGCCGCCCGCGGCGAGGAGCCTCGCCGTTTCGAGGCAATCAAGTGACGCGTCGTCTGGCTTGCGCGTTGGAATTTTCGGCACCGTCCCCTTTCTCTTGGGCTGTCGGGCAGTCACGGTCGGGTCGGTGAGCGGTTTCCGTGTGCGTTGATGGCGTTGCGTAAAACGGCCAGATCTGGGACGGCCGCCCGAGGCTTTCCTGTTCGAAGCGGCCTTTGTCGCCGGAGCCCAGCATTTTCTCCAACTCCAGCTTTTCCTCGCAGGCCAGATAAGTTGAGGCCATCAACCGGCTGAGCGTCTTCTGGTCTTCGGCCTCCAAGGGGGAACGGGGACGTTCGGAGGGACGGAAGAACATGTGCAGGGAACGAATGGTTCGGCTGCTCCGCTCCCGCATGTCTCTGAGGATATCGAAACCCTTTGGGTCTGAATCCCCAAAGTGCCACAGCTCAACGTTCGCGGGGAGAGACTTGAGAAATGCGATGACCGCCGAGTTTGCAAAGCCGCCCTCGCTGCCGCTGCTTGCAAGCACCGTGTCGCTTCGTAATTTCGCGAGCTCGTGGAGCATGGCGGCATTTTCCACCGTGAGGCACCGCGCCGCAGTTGTTTCGATCTGGGCGCGCCGGATGTCCCGGGCCCCGATCCGGGCGGGACTTTGCAAAGCCTGGAGTGGAAGGGTCTCCGATCCAAAGCGGAGGTCTAAGGGGCCGTGAATGAGAAAACTCCCTTCGTTTTCAATCATCCCGAAGTCGGCCAGTGCGTTTGCGGTGCCGCCCGAGATGCGGGCGAGACAGGCCTCCAGCCGCGGCCGCAGCGCCTCGAGGGTCTTGGAGTCCTTGAACAGCACTGTGCTCGCGAAGCGCAGCATGGACTCGCCCTCCCAAGCGAGGATGGCGGGAAGTGCCTCCATGATTTGCGTTGCCTGCCGGGGGTTCGACCGGTCAAACGGTTGAATCGAAGCACCAGCAAGGGCAGCTTCCGCCATCCCCTCAGAGAACGCCTCCCAGCCCTTCCGGAACCGCTCCGGCACGATCGAGGAGCGCGCCCGGCGGAAGATCTCGGCGAGCGATACGCGCTCCGCCTCCGGTGCCGGAAGGCCGAGATGAGCGAAGAACGCCGGAGCGTTTTGAATCGGGAGCCGGACTTTGAGCACGGCGGAGCGGTCCCGCGAATGCCGTTCCAAGATGATCAGTCCCAGAGCTTCAAGACTCTGAAGAACTTCCACCGCCTCGTGTCGGCCGGGCCCATGGAGGCAGCCTGCGGTTTTAAGCAACCCGTTCAATGGAAAAATCAGATCGCGTTTCCCCGTGTTGGTCCGGCCGGCCGAACTTACCCGGAACCGGGCCGCCATGATCTCAAGCACGGGGCTCATCCCCACTCTTCGGAACGCTCCAGCGCCTGCTGCCTGTCCAGGAGTGCGGCGATGTTGCGGATGGATTTCCTGCCACCAGAAAAAATCTCGCGTTGATGAACGGCGAGCACCTGGTCGCACTCTCCGATGGCGTAGGGCCAGTTGCCGCTCGACATGGAAAGGATCCCCTGAAGGTCCGTATCCCGCAGGGCGCGGATGGCGTCGGTGATGCGTTCCCCCGACATTTTCGAGAACGCCTCGTCAATCGGCACCAGCCCGATGGAGGGTTCTGTGTAGCGCTGCGGCAGGTGGCGTTTGTAGGCGCGCAAATAACAGGCGAGGATCGAGATGTAGAAGGGCGTCTGCTTTTCGCCGCCGCTGAACTTGTCTGCGTGACGGTTCAGACTTTTGGGCGGCAGTTCCGGTCGCTTCGGATCACCCACTTCCATGTCGTAGCGAAAATAGCTCCTGTAATCGAGGAACGCCTGCGCCAGTTTCCCGTCCGGTTCTTCCACAAGCGCCTTGAAGACCCGCTCCACCCCCTCGCGGGCGTCGGCAGCCAGTGAGGCAAAGATCGACGCGCCGTCCCGCGTGATGGTACACGCCTCCAAAACCCGGCGGTACTCTTGAAACTCGCGGGCCGGATTGTCGTCGACCCGGATGTGGTACTGGCTGTCGCCGATGGGCTTCTTGAGTTGGAAATTTAAGTCTCGGATGGTGTCCCGCACCTTTGAGAGGGAGTGCGAAAGGCGGGCTGCAACGGTCGTTCGGAAAAGATCCTGCCAGCGCTTCTCCTCGTCGCGCGCCTGACTTTGTCTCCTTGGCATGTCCTCAATCTTGATGCGGTCCAACAACTTGCGATAGGAGGGGTTCCACTCTGTCTGCGGGTCGAAATCTGGCTCCGTGCGCAGGTCCGCGTGCCGGTCCACCAATCCCCGGCGGAGCAGGAGCAGGCGGTCTGCGATGTCGGGCAGGCGCGACTCCAGTTCCCGGTGGCGCTGCCCGGCCTGTGCGGACCTGGCTTCGTCCGTTGGAAAACGACCCTCAAAATCGGCACGCAGCGAGTCGCATCGCGCCACGTCCAGCGTTCCGCCCACCTTGATCGCCGTGTCGCGGTACGCGGACTCCGCGCGCTCCGCTCTTTGTTTGGCGGTGTCCAACCGTTGGGATGTTTCGAGGCGTTCGCGCGACTGGAGTTTTCCATGCAGTTCCATCCGTCTCTGCTCCAGCGATTGCGCCTTCTGCTCCAGCATTGAGATGGCGCTCAAACGCTCGGTCAGTTCCGGAGTGGAGGCCGCGGAGTTGCGCGCGATCAACCGGTCCCGTTCCGCCTCGAACTCACTCAACCGGGCCGCGGCGTTGATGTCTCCCTCGACGTCCTCGGAGTCCAGTTTCTGTTCCGAGACCGAACGTTGAATCTGCTCCGCCTTTGCCAGAAGTGGCTCGATCCCGCGGAGCGTCGCCGTGCACTGTTCAGCCTTCGCAGTAAGGTGGGCTTTAAGGCGCTCAATCCCTTTCGCGCCGATGCACGGCCGCTGGTCGTAACGTTTTGGACGTTCCGCAAACAGACCGCGCTGGCGGAATCCGTCGGGCATGATCGCATCGGTCTGTTTGCGCAGATCCTCGATGGAGGTGACGCAGACAACGCCGCCGAACAGGTCGTCCAACACGGCGCGGGCTACCGGGTGCTCGGACCCAATCTTGTCCGCAAGCGAGTGTTCCCGAACCTTCGGGTGGCGTGCAAGGGCGCGCTCGGGATCGACCAAAGACTCCTGTGGACTGTCGTGCTGGAGCGCTTTGTAGATGCGGAGCGCCTCCGGGTAGTCCTCTGCGCTCACCACCACCGCGAACTTTCGCGTAAAGGCAAGTTCCAGCGCGGGCCGCCATTCCTCGTCGGTGACCTCGCACAATTCACGGAGTTGGCGTGCGGGGTTTTCGCGCCCGCGGCGCGGCAAATGTCGGTTGAGTTCGTCCAGCAACGGGGAGGATACAATCCGGTTGAATTCCAGATTTTTGATCAGGGATTGGAGTCCTTCCAATTCGCCTTTGGTTCTTTGAAAATGTTCACTCTCGGCCTGAATGGAGGCCCGCACCTTGGCCTGAACCGCGCGGACGGCCTGAGCCAACTGGCGCAGGGTGGCTTTCAATCCCTCGGGGCGTGCGTCTGCGAGGGCTCCGATCGAGTAGGCGAGCTCGTGGGCGGGAGGGGCGTTGCGTTCCGCCAGAAAATCGGCGGACTGCTTCCCGAACTCGTTCACCAGCCGGAGCCTTCGAGCCTTTTCCTCCTCGATGGTTTTGCCGACCTGCCGGAGGCGCTCGATTTTTTGAACCGTTGCTCGAATTTGTTCGCGGAGTTCGAGCAGGACGCCACCGCCGCCGTCCCGGAAAAGATTTTTTAGCGAGTCGAGATCTTGTCGGGCGGCGTCGAGGCTGTGGTTGGTTTGGTCGAACTCGGTTTGCAGCAGGAGCTGGCGCCGCTCGATCTCGGCGAGTTTTTCGGCGAGCTCTGAAACTTCGATCCGTGCAGCGGCGCGATGAAACTCGGCTTCGAGCAAACGGCACGCGTCGGCATCCCTGCGAGCATCCTCCCAGTCTTTTCTCGCGGCCACCGCCTGCTCGAGGCGTTGCACTTTGTCCTCGAGTTGGTCGAGCTCTTCGCGAATGCGCAGGTAGCTTTGGTAGCTCTGCTGCACGGGCTCGATCTTGATGTCCTCGGCCTGGAGAATGTAGCGGCGGCAGAACTCGTCGAACCTCGGAAGGAAGGCGAAGGACATCGCCGAGGGCATCAGGAAATCCACCGTTTCCCGGTGGAAGTTGAGGTGCTCGCTGAGGCGTTTCCGGTACTCGGTAACGTTCCGGAACGTCTCGCCGTCCTTGTTGCGCGTGAGCATCCGGAAGCCGTCAAGGGGTAGCGCAAATCCCTCGCCTGTGACAAAATCGGACCGCTCGAGCCGCTCTGGGATGCGGAAAAACTCCTCTTCCGGCGCATGGGACTCCGCATTGGGGTATTCGATCCGCATGCCCCAGGTCTCGACCTTTTCGCCGTCGGGCCAGGTGAACTCGAGCGCGATGTAAGTGGTGCCCCCGTCGCGGGCGTACTGTGGGACGCCATTGATGTCCTCCTGCGTGTCGCACAGACAGTAGCTTTTTTTGTCGCGTCCGGAGGAGTGTCCGCGGCCGTCCGAGGCGGCGTTGTACTTTGAACGCTGGTCGCCTATCAGGACGAGTTGGATCAAATCCATCAACACGGATTTTCCGGCACCCGTGCGTCCGGCGATCAGGAGGTTGCCGTGGATGTCAAAGGTGTCGCAGTAGCCGAACCACTGGATGGCGTGGATGTGGGTGAGGCGGATGCAGCGGCTAGCCATGGTCGACCTCCTCGTCGGGGGTTCCTCCAGTCATCAGGTCCTCCAGCGCAGCGGAGACTTTTTCCAGTTCCCCGAAGGGAAGCACGAAGCGGATGGTCGGTAGCACCTCTATTTTTGAGCGGTGGAATTCGTCGTGATACTCCATGCGCAAAAGTTTGCGGGCCGCGAAAAAACGCAGGATTTCCTTAAGCGCAGTGGGCGGCGGTTGGCGGTTGCCGAGTTTGGTTTTAAGGGACTCGTTGAAGGTCTCGACCGTGAAGACCACAGGTGCACCCTCTGCACGCAACTGCACGTCGTAGTCATACCAGAGGCAAAGCAGTACCAACGTCCATTCGGTGCGCAGTCTGCGGAGCGTTGCACGCTCGCCCGGCAGCGCGTGGATCAGTTGGTCCTCCTCGTTGAGAAACGCCTCGAATCCGATCAAGCGGCACACCTCCCGCACCCAAGGGAAGCGCAGGCGCGCCCAGTCGTAGAGTTCCCGGTCCCCCGGTAGATCGCGCAGGATGGCCTGGTGGTGGAAAAGTTCGCTCACCGCCGCCTGCAGGTTTTCCCGGTCGGAATCGGACAAGTCGGGCAAAAGTGTTGCCGCGCTCTGGGGTGGGGCGAAGTCGTCGCTCATTTTTTCTCAATCTCGAACCGCTCGATGGCAAAGCCGCTCTTGAGGTCTTTGAGCACGGGCGCCTGCGGTTGCGTTTCCCGATGGGTCCGCAGGCGGTAGTTGGCTCCGCCGGCGGGCGCGAAAACCAGACATGAGATGACATCGAGGACGTCGTCTTCGCCATGGATTTTCATCTGACTGGATGCAACGGATTCGCCTCGTTGGAGGTCGAGCCGATCCACGAAACGATTGGCCCGGTCGAGCCGCAACGCATTGCGCATGTTCTTCTCCATCTCGCGGAGACTTTCCTTGCGCTCCTGCTCGTTGAGGGCCGCTGCCACGGGGAGTTGGGAGGCCGGTCGCGCTGATTTCCGCCCCTTGGCGAGCGACGTGCCCCCAAGCAGACCGGTGTCTGCAAGCCTCAGGGGGGGGAGGTTCAGGGTGTCCTCCAAATCCGCAAAACGGACGTGCGCTGGCTGCCCGCGCACGAAGTCGAAAATGAATTTGACCTGTTGCCGCCGGGACGAACCTACGTCTTGGATGTAGCGGATGCGAGAGCGGGAGCGGCGGGCGAAATCCGCCGCACTGCCGTCCATCCGGTCCGCCGTCGGCTCGACATCGCCCAGTGAGATCGAGAGCTCCTCGATGGTGCGTAGGATCTCCTGCATGGCGCCGGGAGAGTCCGGGTTGGTGCGGAGAAAATCCGCGTGGAGGTGTTGAAGGGCCACGTCGTCGTGTTCGAGGCTCCGCAACCCTTCCGCCGCCTCGCGGAGTCGCTCGGGCAATTTGGCGTGGATCAACTCGCGGTAGCACTGCTGGGTGATCTGGGCTGAGAATTCATTGTAGAGAAGGTCGAGTGCCGCCGCGATGGTGGCTGTCTTGAGTTGACGTTGGGCATACCGCTCCACCTGTTTGCGGATCATCCGCAGTTCCCGCAGTCCCGCTCGCGTCTGGGTAAGGCAGTTTTTTAACTCTTCCCAAATGATCTCCATGCGCGAGTGGGGAAAACGCAGAGCGGCGAGCCGGTCGCACACGAGGCGCAGTTTCCCGGTGAACGAGGTGACTGTCTGGCTGACGACGGTGCGCAGGGCCTCGAGCAGGGTTTGTGCGGCCGGTTCCAGAAAGAGGAGCCGCCGGTAGTCGGAGCGTTTTTCCTCCTCCAGCCAGCCCGCGGCAATCAGGCGGCGGAGCACCTGGCTCGCCGGGGGTTCCGTTCCCGTCCCGGCCGGAGCCTCCTCCGCCTCCTCCTGCAGAACGGCGCCCGAGGCGAAGACCCGATCGATGATTTCCAGCGCCTCCGGGCGTTCCATCGCGTCACCGCGCGCGGGCATCTCGCGTTCAAGGGCATCAACGGCATCCAAGAGCAGTCGGGCGTTCGGGCCGGTAAGGACACTGAAAAACTTCGGGTTGAGTTCGGAGTAAAGGATCGTGCCGAGGTAGGCCATGCGGGTGGAATTTGGGACGACAGTTGCGTGGGTGGAGCATGCGGTCCTGGAAAAGAAGGGGATGCGGAGGTGCGAAGAACCGGAGGAGGAGGGGAGGGGGGAAGGTCTGGAATGCAGGGAGTTGGCTTGGCCCGCGTTTCTATGCGGAGGCTGCGCACCCTATCTTTTGCAGCGAGGGAAAAGCGTAGGACCCTCGGGCCCCTTTTTGAAGTATTTCCGCGGGGAACGGGTGGGGCGACATCCCTGACACCGAGACAATGAAACCTTTGAGTCTCGATTTGTGGGACGTCATCCATCAAGATGGATGCTTCGCCACCAGTCATAGTCAAAACCATGTCGACCACCCCCTCCATCATCTACACCATCACCGACGAGGCGCCTGCTCTCGCCACCTGTTCGTTTTTGCCGATTGTTCAGGCATTCTCCAGACAGGCTGGAATCGGTGTTGAAACACGTGACATTTCCCTCGCTGGAAGAATTTTGGCCAATTTCTCCGATCTGCTTCCGGAGCACCAGAAAACCCCCGACGCCCTGAATGAGCTTGGAGCGCTGACCCTCAAACCCGAGGCGAATATCATCAAGCTTCCCAACGTCAGCGCTTCGATCCCGCAGCTGCAGGCCGCGGTGGCCGAACTCCAATCCCTCGGGTTTGCCCTCCCCAATTTTCCAGAAAACCCGCAGAGTGAGGAGGAAAAGCAGGTCCGGGCGCGGTACGGTAAGATTCTGGGATCGGCGGTTAATCCCGTGCTCCGCGAGGGAAATTCCGACCGGCGTGCGCCCAGGGCAGTCAAGGAGTACGCTAAAAAACATCCGCATTCCATGGGCGTGTGGGCGCCCGATTCCAAGACGCACGTGGCGGCCATGAGCCACGGAGATTTTTTCGGAGACGAACGTTCTCTGACCGCGCCTGCCGCGACGACCCTTCGGATTGAACTCCTCAAGACCGACGGCCAAGTACAGGTTCTTAAGGAGAAGACACCCCTGCTCGCCGGCGAGATTTTCGATGCGGCCGTGATGCGCAGGGCCGCCCTGATTGCTTATTTTGAGAGCCAGATGGCCAGGGCCAAAAACGAAGGGGTGATTTTGTCCCTTCATCTGAAGGCGACCATGATGAAGGTTTCCGACCCCATCCTTTTCGGGCATGCGGTGCGGGTTTTTTTCCGCGACCTGATCGCCAAACACGATGCGACCCTCGAGGCCCTCGGGGTCAACTTCAACAACGGTTTCGGTGAAATGGCAGCCAAGCTCCAGAACCTTCCAGCCGCACAAAGAGCTGAAATCGAAGCCGATATTCAAGCTGCATTCGAGTCCGGACCCGGGCTGGCTTACGTCAATTCTGACAAGGGAATCTCTAATCTTCACGTCCCAAGTGATGTGATCGTGGATGCCTCGATGCCTGCCATGATTCGGGCCGGAGGAAAGATGTACGACGCCCGGGGTGAACTGCGCGATACCCTTGCCCTCATCCCGGACCGTAGTTACGCGGGGATTTATCAGACCACTCTGGATTTTTGCAGGCAGCACGGCGCACTGGACCCCAAGACCATGGGCAGCGTGCCGAATGTGGGCCTCATGGCACAAGCCGCTGAGGAGTACGGTTCCCACAACAAGACCTTTGAAATCCCGGCCGATGGCACGGTTCGCGTCGTCGATGAGTCGGGGGCGGTGCTCCTGAGTCATCCGGTATCCAAAGGAGATATCTGGCGGGGGTGCCAGACAAAGGATGCCCCCGTTCAGGACTGGGTCAAACTGGCTGTCAATCGAGCACGCCTCTCTCACACTCCGGCCGTTTTCTGGTTGGATGAAAAACGCGCCCACGACGCGCAGGTGCTCATCAAGGTCAGGGAGTACCTCGCCCAACACGATGTTTCCGGACTCGACATTCGAATGATGGAACCAGCGTCGGCCTGCCAGTTTACGTTGGAGCGCATCGTTCAGGGATTGGACACCATCAGCGTCACCGGGAACGTGCTCCGGGACTACCTCACCGACCTGTTTCCCATTCTTGAGGTGGGGACTTCGGCCAAGATGCTTTCGATCGTCCCGCTCATGAACGGCGGCGGCCTCTTCGAAACCGGAGCTGGCGGTTCGGCGCCGAAACATGTGCAGCAGTTTACTGAGGAGAATTTCCTGCGGTGGGACAGTCTGGGCGAATTTTTCGCCCTCGCCGCCTCGTTGGAGCACCTAGCCGTTTCCCAGAATGTTGCGAAAGCCAGAGTGCTCGCCGAAACTCTGGACGAGGCGAACGGTAAGTTTCTCGAGAATGACAAGTCGCCGGCGCGCAAAGTGGGCGCCGGAATTGACAACAGGGGCAGCCATTTTTACCTGGCGCTTTACTGGGCTCAGGCGCTTGCAGGCCAAAACCAAGACGCCCGTTTGAGGGAAATCTTTACTCCGGTCGCCGAAAGGCTCACCGCAGGAGAGGCTCAAATTGTGTCGGAACTGGTCTCCGCGCAGGGCAAACCCGTAGACATCGGGGGCTACTACCGTCCTGATCCCGCGAAGGCGTCCGCCGCGATGCGCCCCAGCTCCACGTTCAACGCAATTCTGGCGACCCTCTGAGACGGGTCGCCTCGCGAATGGGATCTTGTGCTTTTTGACGCGCGGGCTAGGTCAGGATCTCCTTGAGGACCGTGGCCCCTTCCACGCCTGACAACCGCGCGTCTAACCCCTGAAACTTGATGCTGAAAGCGTCGTGCTGGATCCCCAGTTGGTGGAGCATCGTGGCGTGCAGGTCATGGACGGTCGCGACCTTTTCCGATGCGGCGTACCCCAGTTCATCTGTGGCTCCGTGAACGATACCTCCCTGAACTCCCCCACCCGCAAGCCACACTGACATCGCTTTGTTGTGGTGGTCCCGCCCGCTTCCCCCTTGGGACATGGGGGTGCGTCCAAACTCGCCAGCCCACACAATGAGGGTGCTCTCCAACATCCCGCGCTGCTTGAGGTCGGTGATGAGGGCCATGCAGGCACGGTCGATTTCCTGCGCCTTGAAGGCGATCCCGTCCTTGATCCCGCCATGGTGGTCCCAGTCCTTGTGGTAGAGTTGGATGAAGCGTACCCCGCGTTCCGCGAGGCGCCGCGCCAGAAGGCAGTTTGAGGCGAAGGACCCATCGCCGGGTTGGCAGCCGTAGAGTTCGAGGGTCCGAGCGCCTTCGCCGCTGAGATCCATCAGTTCCGGCACGCTCGCCTGCATCTGAAATGCCATCTCGTACTGGGCCACGCGGGTTGCGATTTCCGGGTCCTCCACCAACTCGGCGTGCTGCCGGTTGAGGGCGCTGATGGCGGCTACATCGCCTCCCTGCTGCTCACGGCTGATTCCAGCGGGATTGGTAAGGTAAAGAACCGGATCGCCCTTCCCGCGCAACTGCACCCCCTGATAACGGCTGGGCAGAAAGCCGCTGCTCCACTGGCGCGCGGCAATCGGTTGGTTTTGTCCTCCCTTGCCCAGCGAGGTCAGCACCACGAAACCGGGGAGATCCGCCGCCTCACTGCCCAACCCGTAGGTCACCCACGAGCCCATGCTCGGCCGGCCCGCAATCTGGGAACCGGTGTTCATGAACATGTGGGCCGGATCATGGTTGATCGCGTCGGTCGTCATCGAGCGGATGAGGCAAATATCGTCAATCACCGAGCCGATCTGCGGAAGGAGAGAGCAGATCTCGATCTGGTTTTTTCCAAATTTTGCGAAGGGGTGCTGCGGCGCAAAACAGAGCAACTTCTGCCCCTGCAGTTGTGCGAGTTGTTGGCCTTTGGTCATGCTCTCGGGCATCGCCTGCCCGTGCATCTCGCTCAGCTTCGGCTTGGGATCAAACGTTTCCAGATGGGACGGGCCACCCGCCATGGAAAGCCAGATCACTCGCTTGACCTTTTGCGGCAGCGGCAGCCTACCGAGTGTTCCTTGGAGGGCGGCTGCTCTCGCGGTTTGCAGATTCAGCAGGGAACCCAGGGCCACCGCACCCAGACCGCGTGCGGATTGTCCCAGAAAGGTGCGCCGGTTGTGGCGGAGGGCGGGATTTGGTTGCATAACAGGGTTTCTATTGTGATTGCGGCCACAAGAGCCGGGAGCTTCGGATGGGTGCACTCATTGCTCAAACGTCAGCGCACGTAGGGTCGCGAGGCTTTGAGAAAAAGTGGAGAGGTTTCGCTCCAGTGGTTTCTGGAAACCTGCATCCCTCATTCGCGGCGACGTAAACCATCTCTTCTTTCGGGTGCATCGGCGTCCGGGCGTCTCCGTGGTGCGGTGTCTGTGGCTTGGCCAGTCAGGCTCGGGTGATAGATTCGTGGAGGTTCAGCAACACCCTCGCGATGTGCATCCATGCGGCGATCTCCACCCTTTCGGCCGGGGGGGGCAGAGGGACCTGGCCGACTCTCAGCACGCTCTCCGCGGTGCTTGCGTCCGCCTGATACAACGCCCGGTTCTTGTCTAGCAGGGGGAGCAGGGTCCTGACCTCCTCAGACCTTGGGTTCCTCTGAAGCGCCTGTTGGAACGCCCATACAAGCCGTTCCTCGGGCGAACCGGTGCCTTCGCGCACAATCCGCGCCGCAAAGGCGCGTGCCGCCTCCACGTAAGTGGGATCGTTGAGAAGTACCAAGGCCTGTTGCGGGATGTTCGAGCGGGTTCTTTCCGCGCAGCACTCTTCCCGGCTCGGGGCGTCGAAGGCGAGCAGCGACGGGTGCAGGAAGGAGCGCTGCCACCAAGTGTAGAGGCCCCGCCGATAGAGCCCCTCGCCGGAGTCATTCGCCCATTCCCGAGTCGGAAAATTGAGGTTCTCCCAGTACCGTTCCGGCTGGTAGGGCTTCACGCTGGGGCCGCCAATGTTCGGCACCAGCAGTCCCGCGACCGACAGGGCATTGTCCCGCACCAACTCAGCGTCATAGCGGAATGCGCTCTGGCGGGCGTGCTCGCGGTTGTAAGGGTCCGCGGCGGTCAACGTGGCATTCAACGCGGAAGTCTGCCTGTAAGTCGCGCTCTCGACCAGCAGCCGGACCATATGCTTTACATCCCATCCGCTGTCCATGAATTCACAAGCGAGCCAGTCGAGGAGGGCGGCGTTGGGAGGGGGCTCGCCCTGCGCACCCAGATCATCCAAAACCTTGCTGAGCCCAGTCCCGAAAAACTGCTTCCACAGCCGGTTCATCACAGTGCGTGCCGTCAACGGATTTTCGCGAGAGACCAACCACTGGGCCAGATCCAAACGGGTCGGTTCGCGACCCTCGAATTTGGGCTGCGGCAGGTAATGGGGCAGCGCCGCCTTCACCACTTCTCCAGTGTCATCCAAAAAGTTGCCCCGCGCCAGAATGCGGACGGTCCTAGACTGCGGCGCCTTTTCACTCACCAGGCACTTGGGGAGGGGATCGTAGAAGTCCTTGCGCGCCTTTTCAGCCGCCGTAAGAGTCTTCGTCTCTTCCCTAAACAAGTTCGTCGCCCTTGTTCTGAAGTAGGTCTGGAGATCCTGTTTTTCTTTCGCGCTCCGCGCTTTGGCATCCTTCTTGAGCGCGGCCACGGCCAGTTGGGCGGCTCTCTTGTCCGCTTCCGCGGCCTTGGCATCCTTGGCCAGTTCCGGAAGGGTTCCGCCCGTGCCCAGAGCGGTGATCTGCTCCGCCTCCCACTCTTTCTGTGCCGCGTCGAGTTGTGGGGTGATGCCGTCCACCTTCTGCTTCGCGGCGGAAAGCTCGGCATCCAGACGCTTCATTTCGGCCTGCTCCGCCTCCGAGATGACGAGCATACCGTCTTCCCGCCTGCCGATGACGGCTTCCTTGATGTCCGCAAAAAAAGCACCGAGGGAGTAAAAGTCCTTGGTGGTGAAGGGATCGAACTTGTGGTCGTGGCACTGGGCGCACCCTGTGGTCTGTCCGAGCCACGCCGCGCCGATGGCGCGCACCCGGTCCGTGAGCATTCTGGCCTCGTAATCCTTGGTCTGGGCGCCCCCTTCCTCGGTGGAGAGCAGCAGCCTGTTGAAGGCGGATCCAACCCTGGTTTCACGGCTGGTATCCGGCATCAGGTCGCCGGCAATTTGTTCGAGGGTGAAGCGGTCGAACCGTTTGTTTTCGTTGAAGGAGTTGATTACCCAGTCGCGGTAGGGCCAGACGTTTCTGGGGGTGTCGCTGTGATAGCCGATCGTGTCCGCAAAACGGACCACATCGAGCCATCCCAAGGCCATGCGTTCTCCGTAGTGTTTGTTGGATAACAGTTTGGACACCAGCTTTTCGTACGCGCCCGGGTTCTTGTCGCCGACAAACGAGGCGACTTCCGCGGGCGAGGGGGGCAGTCCTAGGAGGTCCGCGTAGAGCCGCCTCACCAGCGTGCGCCGGTCTGTCTCAGCAGAGGGCTTTAGGCCCACGGCACTCAATCGCTTTTGAACGAGCGCATCAACCGGGTGGATTCCCGCGGGAAGCGACGGCTTGACCGGCTTTTCATACGACCAGTGTCGCTGGTAGGGAGCTCCCTGACGGATCCATTGCTCGAGCAAACTTTTCTGTTGGGCGGAAAGTTTTTTGTTCGAATCCGGAGGGGGCATCACCTCGTCGAGATCCTTGGAGTGGAGCCGCTTGACCAGTTCGCTCTGGTCTGGGTTGCCCGGGACGAAGGCCTCTTTTCGCGTTGCCTCTTCCCGCACATCCAGCCGTAGTTCGGCCTTGCGGTGGCTCTTGTCCGGACCGTGGCACTGAAAGCAGTTGTCGGAAAGAATGGGCCGAATGTCCCGGTTGAATTCGATGGCAGCAGACATGTCCGCTGCCGGCGCGAAGCCGGACGTCAGACCAAAGGTGAGAATGACGATGGAGGACGGGGTGAGGAGTTTCATCGTGGACCTGATACTAGGTGCAAAGCTTCGGTTTGAGGCATTCTTAGGAGATCTGCAAGCGGCTGTTTTTATCGCGGGCTCCCCGCAGACCGGATGGCGAGGTGAATGTTTCCAGACAAAAAAGGGCGGAAAAGCTGTGGCTCCTTTGCGGCTCCGCGGCTCGACACGAAAGTCTTTTTTCGGGATCCATTCGTTTGCCGGTGCCGCCTTCGTCACGGTTCACCTCTGCCAGCCCGGAGATGGCGCGGCACGCGCATGGGCAGGCACATTGATTCCTTCGGCTCCGTCCATCAGCAGCAGGGAGCCCACGTTCTCCTCTGTGAAAAGTCCGACCAGCCGCCCGGAAGGGTCCAGGACTGGGAGCGCGGGAGTTTCGAACTCCCGCATGAGGCTGCAGGCCGCCGAAAACAGATGACCCGGTGTCACGGTGGGCAGGTCAATCCGAGCATACGAGAGCGCCGGGCCCATGGGACCAACCGCGTGAAGCCCGGCGATCAGTCCGTTCCGGGAGAGAAGCGCCAGATACCTCCCAACGTCATCTCCGATGGGAAAGGTGTGTTGGGCGGAGTGCACCAGAAGGTCCGCTGCATCCGCTAACCGCGCGTCCGTCGGGAGCAGGGTGAAGCGGGTCATCATCGCGTCCTTGACCCTCAAACCGCGGGATGCCTCGCGGACCGCCACCTGCGACGCTTCGCTGCCCGCGCCGAGAAACAGGAACGCCGCGATGAAAACCAGCATCGGGGCGGGCACCAGCAGGCCCGCCGCGCCTAGAAGCACCGCGAGCAGTTGGCCGGCGCCCGCCGCAATTTGAGTGGCCCGTGCGTAATTTAAACGCATGGCCAGCAACGCTCGAAAGACTCTTCCCCCGTCGAGTGGAAAGGCGGGAATCAAGTTGAACGCCAGCAACCCCGTGTTGATCGTAAAGAGGTTGGCCGGAAGGGCGTCCCAGCCCTGGCCTTCCGATTCCATGGAGGTCAGCTGAAAGTTCGAAAGGGCCCCGAAAACCAGCGCCAGCGCCGCACTCACTGCGGGACCTGCCAGCGCAACTCCAACCTCCTCAACCGGGCGCTCTGGAATCCGCTCGAGCCGCGCCAGACCCCCGATTGGCAGAAGGGTGATGTCCGGGGTGCGGATACCAAACCGGCGCGCGGCCCAAGCGTGGCCGAGTTCGTGCAGCAGGACGCAAGTAAACACGAGACAGAGTAGCGTGATTCCCTGAAGTGCCGCCCTCCAACCGCCCGCGACGCCATCGGTGAAACCCACCCACGCCAGAAACAGGAGGAATGTCAGGTGAACTCGAATTTGGATGCCCGTGAGGCGACCGATTGAGAAAGACCAGCCCATAAATCAACTCCTTTTTCTTCTCTCTTGCTCCTGCCCTGCTCAGTCAACAGATCACCGCCGACTTCTGAGGGGCGGGACCAAGCCCACCGCATGGCCGCCCCCCAACCGCTTCCAAATGGAAAATGGAGCCCAGCGCCCTGCCACGGCCATTCTCGGCCACGACAGCCCTTCACATAGGCCTTCACATAGGCCTTCACATAGGCCTTCACATAGGCCTTCACATAGGCCTTCACATAGGCCTTCACATAGGCCTTCACTATTCGACGGCAACCGGAACCATGGCTGAAGCCTCGAGTCCGAGCGGCCCGCTCAATGCCGAAACCCGGGCGCTCGCGGATGCGCTCCGGCGCTTGCGCTCGAGAACGGACCAACCGGCGGACTCCGAGAAGGCCCGGCGTACCTTGACAAGCGCGAGTTCGGCGATCCGACGCACCCACTCGTGGCTTACGCCCAGCCTGCGGCCCAACTCCCGGAAGGACACCGAGGAGGGGGCGCTCAACCCGAACTTCAGGGCGAGCACCTGCAACTCGCGATCGTCCAGTTCAGCGAGGCAAGCCAGAAGTTCGTCGTGCAATTCATCAGACTTCAACCTTTCGGAAGGGTGCTGCGCCGCGGGATCCGCCAACGTATCGCCGAAGTTGCGGCCGTCTTCCTCATCCGCGCTCACCGCCGTGTCCATGGAAACCACCTCGATGCGGTCCCCCTGCATTTCGGAGAGGCCGTGCATCGAAAGCCCGAGGCGCTCTGCAAGCTCCTCCTCGCTTGCGGAGCGGCCCAGTTGCGCGGAAACTTCTTCCTGAATCCGGGCAAGCTTGCGCAAACGCTGGGATCTCCAGACGGGGATCCGCACCGCCCGCGCCTGCGAGGTGATGGAACGGTGGATCCGCTGCCGGATCCAGACGGAGGCGTAGGCAAGAAATCGGGTGCCGAATTTTGGGTTGTAAAGCTCAGAGGCGCGGAGCAGGCCGAGATTCCCTTCGGAAACCAGATCGGCAAGTGGCATTCCGAAACCGGCATATTGCCTGGCAATTTTCACCACGAGGCGGAGATGCGACTTGGTAAGAGTGTCTCTGGCATCCTGATCCCCGGCACACGCCTTGGCTCCGAGGGCAAGGGACTCTTCATGGGTGAGGTTTGGATGCTTGGCAATGTCAGCCAAGTATGCGCTCAAGGCGCTCCATTCTCCACTGTCGGCATGATCGGTGTGTGTTTTCATGTGGTGGTCCGAATCTGGGGCTGCGCGTTTACTGCGGTGGGGAGGGCGGCGTGGTGGAAATGCAAACCGGCGGACATCGGCTGTTGCTGACTGTTGGAACAGACTGGGAGCAAACTGCAGTTACCAACCTTTCTGACCTTCACTGCGGAGCAAAGGTTCAAAAAGGCGTAAAAATCTTTCGAAAAATTCGGGCGGCTCCGGGATTTGGGGGGCGAGTCGCGGTGTTTTTGCTTCGGTAAACGATCTTTAGGACTTAGCCCTGTGGAAATTCATGCAGATTCAAATCCCCCCTCGGAAACCGCTGCCAGGCCACCGTTGGTTGCTGGCATCCGACGCCGACGCCTTTGATTTGGTCACGCTGATGTCGGAGCAATCGCCCAATTACTGCAACAGGTTGCGCGGAACCAAAGCCCGGCTCGGATTGATTCTTCCTCGTATTGATCCAACCGGGCTCGACATTGCATGCCTTCCGTGTCAACCAGATGGCGACCGTGCTGCCTTTGGTGCATCAACCGCTGGAGCGGAGGCGTCTGTCGCGCGGGCCGGTCGGAAGGTATCAATGGGACTGAGCGAAGTCATGACTGGGCACCCGTTAAAGGGAAGGCCGGGGCGGAAGAATGAGGCGGGTCGATGGTCGTTCTCGAGCTTCGCAAGCCTCGTGCGGCGGGCCACGGCCCCTTGGACTATCGTTGCGTTGTGTCTGGGAGGGTGTTCGACGGTGGATGCGAAGCGTCTTGCAGTTAACCCCCACTGGATGGTGATCCGAACAACCTCCTACACGCACTCAGAGCCGGGAGGGGGGAAGAGTGCGATCGGTACGCGGCTGAGGTTTGGCGGCGAAGTTTCTTCGGCTGCCGCGGATTGGAGTTGGCTGCCCCTTGGGACGCGTTTCCGGGTGCAGGAGACTGGGCGCAGTTATGTGGTGGAGGACTACGGGAGCGGTTTGGTTGGGAAACGGACCGTTGACCTGTACATGCCGAGTGACTCCGCGATGAGGTCTTGGGGGGTCAGGTGGGTAAATGTGGAAATTTTGGAGTGGGGCTCTCCGGCGATGAGTCGGATGCTGCTGGAGCGGCGCAGGGATGCGAAACCGGTCCGTCAGATGCTGGCCGCGATGAACGGGGAAAAAGACTGAAGCAAACAGGCGGTCTCTAGAACAAAATTGAGCCGGCTGATTTGCGCTTCTGCGATTCGGGATTAGGCTGTGGGCGTGGGTGTTTGTGTAGTTGGGGTCGGACCGCGTGGCTTCCGTGCCGCGCGGTCCGATTGGCTCTACCGGTCCCGATGGCTGGAAGGGCGGTGCGGTGTGGTGAGAGGGCGGTGCGGTGTGGTGAGAGGGCGGTGCGGTGTGGGAGCGCTTTGGAGTTGGATGCTGCAACCGGTGTGGAGCACGGCGGCGTAGGCCTTGACCCTGTGCGTTGGTAGTCCTTAACGTCGTGGACAAATGAAGATTCAGAGGGCCCTGGTTTCCGTGTCCGACAAAACCGGTTTGGTGGAGTTTGCGAGGGGATTGGAGGCGATGGGGGTTGAGATTCTCTCCACGGGAGGGACCGCTGCCCTGCTGCGGAAAAACGGGGTGGCTGCCGTTGATATCTCCACATTCACGGGGTCGCCGGAAATCCTAGACGGCCGCGTGAAAACCCTCCATCCCAAGGTGCACGGGGGGTTGCTTTACCTGCGGGATCATCCGGGACATGTGGCTGAGGCGGAGGCGAACGGGGTGCTTCCCATCGACTTGGTTGTCGTCAACCTTTATCCGTTTGAAGCGACGGTGGCGAAGGAAGGGGTGACTCTGGAGGAGGCGATTGAAAACATCGACATTGGCGGTCCCTCGATGCTGCGGTCGGCGGCGAAAAACTACCGGTCGGTGACCGTGGTGGTTGATCCCGGGGATTACGGGGATGTTTTGGAGAGCATGCGCGTGAATGACGGGGCTACCACTCTAAAACTGAGGGAAAGACTTGGGATCAAGGTGTTTGTCAGCACCTCCAGGTACGATGGGGCGATTGCAAACTTTTTGGACAATGCGCAGCAGACGACCAGCTCGCTATCAGTGTCGTTGCCTTGCACCGCGCGTTTGCGCTATGGCGAAAATCCCCATCAGCAGGCTGCTCTGTACGGGCACTTTGAGGACTACTTTCAGAAACTGCACGGAAAGGACCTCTCTTATAACAACATTTTGGACATCTCGGCCGCAGCCGAGTTGATCGAGGAGTTCCGGGAGCCCACCGTAGCGATTCTCAAGCACACCAATCCCTGCGGGGTGGGGTCGGATCGGGATCTGCGGGCGGCTTGGGACAAGGCCTTCGCCACGGACAAGCAAGCTCCCTTTGGGGGGATCATCATTACCAACCGTGTGTTGACGGAGGATCTGGCCAGAGCAATCAGCGAGATTTTCAGCGAGGTAATCATCGCACCCGATTTTGAGCCGGATGCGAGGGCGCTGCTTCAGAAAAAGAAGAACTTGCGACTCATGCGGCAGCTGTGCCCGGTCTTCGCAGTCGGTGCAGCCGGGGAGCGTGTGTTCCGTTCGGTGGTCGGCGGGGTGTTGGAGCAGACGAGGGACCGTCCCTTCGACGAGGGGGCGTGCGACTTGTGGGACAGGGTGGTCACCAAGCGGAAGCCCACGGAGGCGGAAATGCGTGCGATGCTGTTTGCCTGGCGGGTGGTCAAGCAGGTCAAGAGCAACGCCATCGTGTATACGGCAAGCGACCGGACCCTCGGGATAGGAGCGGGGCAAATGTCCAGGGTGGACGCCTCGCGGATTGCGATCTGGAAGGCCCAAGATGCCGGACTTTCCCTCAAGGGAAGCGCTGTTGGGAGCGACGCGTTTTTTCCGTTTCCCGACGGGTTGATCGCTGCGGCCGAGGCGGGTGCAACGTGCGCCGTGCAACCCGGGGGTTCCGTCAAGGACCCGGAGGTGATCGCCGCGGCGGATGAGCGCGGGATGGCAATGGTTTGCACCGGCATCCGCCATTTCAGACATTAGCGGGAAAACAAGGAGGGTTGAAACCGCCTAGGAAGGATCCAAGCGATGCTGAAACTCGGAGTGAACGTCGATCATGTGGCCACGGTGCGTCAGGCGCGTTATCCCGGCCTGCTGGACGCCCACAATTGCGAACCCGATGTGGTGGTGGCGGCCCTCGCATGTGAACGGGCCGGTGCGGAGTGCATTACGGTGCATTTGCGGGCTGATAGGCGGCATATTCAGGAAGCGGATGTGTTCAGGCTTAGGGAGCGCTTGGACGTCCGGCTGAATTTGGAAATGGGGAACACACCGGACATTCTGGACGTTGCCCTCCGCGTCCGGCCCGACGAGGTCTGTCTGGTGCCGGAGGGGCGCCGCGAGGTGACCACCGAAGGGGGATTGGCGGTGGCTGGCAACGAGGAGGAGTTGAGGGCGACCGTTTTGCGTTTGCGCGGCGCCGGAATCCGCGTGAGTCTTTTCGTAGAGCCTGAGGAGGAACAGATTGATGCATCCGCTGCGGTGGGGGCGGACATGGTGGAGCTGCACACTGGGGCATTTGCAAACGCGCAGGGGCAGAACCAAGCCGCACACTTGGAAAAGCTCGAGAAGGCGAGCCTGCATGCGTTCAAGGCGGGCCTGAAGGTAAATGCCGGCCACGGGATCAATTACAGCAACATCCGCCTGATCCGAAAGGTGCCCTATCTCTCGGACCTCAATATCGGGCACTCGATCGTTTCGCGCGCTCTTTTTGTGGGGATGGAGACGGCGGTGCGGGAAATGATTTTCATGATGTCCGCCATCGAATAGCTGCATGGACGTAGCGATTGCGAATGGCGGGGTGCAGGGGCTCGGATTGGACCTTGTCGAAGTGCGGCGGATGGAATCGGTGATCGGGAAACAGGGGGAGAAGTTTCTCCGGCGCGTGTTCACCCCGGGAGAGCGGGAGTATTGCGGGGCCAAGGCGCAGCCTGCGGTTTTTTACGCCGCCCGCTTCGCCGCCAAGGAGGCCGTGGCGAAGGCGTTTGGCACGGGAATCGGGGCGGCGATCGGTTGGTTGGACATTGAGGTGTTTCGCAATGAGAGCGGCGCGCCGCAAGTGCGCCTCCTGGCGAAGGGGGCCGATCTGGCTGCGAACCGGCGGGTGGTGCGGGTGCTGCTCAGCCTGACGCATACCGGCGGGATGGCCGCCGCGTCAGTGGTGCTGATTGGCGGATAGGCGGCAAAATACAAACGATTCGCCCGGCCCCACTATGTGAAAATGCCTGTCAAGCCGGCCACAGACCCCTCTCGCCGGACCGCGACTGAACCCGCCCTACCCGGGAACCCTCCACTGTCGA
Source organism: Chthoniobacteraceae bacterium (assembly GCA_044376515.1). Taxonomy (GTDB): domain Bacteria; phylum Verrucomicrobiota; class Verrucomicrobiia; order Chthoniobacterales; family Chthoniobacteraceae; genus Chth-196. The sequence continues at coordinate 23,630 of JBILKV010000001.1, forward strand.
ATCGCCTGTTCGAAATCGAGCGCCTGTCGATGAACATAGCCATCATGAGCGCCGGACGCGTGTCGCAAAAGCGACCTCCGCGGCCCCAGCCCCGTGGACTTTTGGGGGCGAATCCAACTGATGTGAACTCGCAAACATTTCCACCGAGATCATAAAATCCTAGTGCGTCGGGCTGAACCTGAACTCCGAAATCAGAGGAGGAATCGCCTTGTGCAAAAGGCTGTGGCTGAAAGGCGTTGCAACACAAAATGCAACCTCAGCCCCGCTCAAAGCTGTGTTCTCCAGAATTCACTCCCTTTTCGGTGCTCGCCAAGTTCATTTTCGCGGCACCTCCAAGCCCATCACCCCATTCGGTGGCCTCATCAGCTTGGTAGAGTTTTTCGGCAAAAGTCGTCTCACCGACACGATTCAAGACTTCATGCCGTTTAGGCTGAGCAGCCCTAACCCGACTTCCCCGGGATATTCGATACTCTCTCTGTCAAAAACGTTCTGGGGCGTTTTTTCTGGCGATGCTACCCGATTCGCCCAGAGGGTTTCTTGGAAAAAAAGGGGGAGTAAACCGAGTTTGGAAAGTTTCTGATTCAAGGCGGTAGGAAACTGCGTCATGCCCGCAACCCGTTGCTTGCTTTCCTTTCAAAGTCGCAAATATCCGAAGCGGATACTTTGAAGCTGCCGCAACAGGGCGGGCACTTTCGCGATTGCTCCCCGAGCCTGCCACTCCAGTAGACAGTCGGGCACTGAGCCAAGATGCCAAAAAACAGATCCTCACGTGATTAACCACCCGGTCGGGTCGGTACGATTGAGGAGGTTTTTGAGCCCCCGAACAACCCGCTCCCGAGCCGCTGGGGCTGGCTTACCGCAGGGCGGGTCGCTGAGCTTTTAAAATTTGAACGTCCGAGAACCGGGTTAGCGCGGAATCGCGTCTTCGACTTCGGAGTACAGGTTGAAGCACTGGGATCGCTGCCACACTCCGAGAGTTCGAAGCCTGGTGCGGTAGCTTTGCGGGCGGGGCCTTGCGAAGACCGACCGCGTTTCGGTTGCGGTTAGCGGAAGCTGCGGCCACACTGCTCCGGATATTCCCATGCTTCACCTTACGGTCCTTGCAAGCGGTAGTTCTGGCAACTGCGCCCTCGTCGAAACTCCCGGCACCCGCGTGCTCATTGACGCCGGTCTCAGCGCCAAACGCGTCGCCGAAAAACTGGCCGGCGTGGGGGTTGCGCCGGAGCAGATAGACGGCATCTTCCTTACCCACGAGCACGCCGACCACTCCGCCGCCATCGGAGTCTGGGGCCGCCGCCACCGGACACCCGTATTTGCCAACCGCCTCACGGCGGAGGCCCTTTCGAAGGACACCAAGGGAGTGGATTGGAAAATTTTCCAAACCGGCGCCCCCTTCACTCTGGGCTCCCTTCAGGTTCAGAGCTTCTCCATCCCGCACGATGCCGCCGAACCGGTCGGTTTTGTCCTTGGCTGCCACGGACAATCCCTCGGCTTTCTCACGGACCTCGGCTTTCCCACCCGGATGGTGATCGAGCGGGTGCGCTCCGTCCACACACTCGTCATCGAAGCCAATCACGATGAGAAAATGCTCCACGAGGACACCCGCCGCCCCTGGGCCACCAAGCAGCGCATCATGTCGAGACACGGGCACCTCTCAAACGCCGCTGCGGCCGAGGTTCTGGCCGACATTGCGGGCAACGGCCTGCGCCGCGCACTGTTGGGACATCTCAGCGAAGACTGCAACACTCCCGAGTTGGCGCTCCGCACTGTGCGGGAGCGTTTGGCCAAGGACGGCGGCGGCGGAGTGGAAGTCCTGTGCGCCTCTTCGCCCGGTGCCTCCGAGCGGTTGCTCGTGGGCTGATCCACGCACCACAAATCCCGGGAGAAGACGATGAAAAGCCGACCGCAGCGCATTTGAGGCTTTCTTCGGAGCACGACCTGGGTGATTGACTATGCCTCAGCCTATGAACGCTGAGCCGCCGGACTACGTGCAGTTGGGATTCGCCCGGATGGAGCGCGACCTCGATTACCTCATCCGCTGCTTCGCGGAGGTGCTTTCCGAACTCGGCCTCCCGGAACTGGCCGCCCATCTGCCTTGGCAGGGAAAGCCCTCCCCGGACGGTGAAACGCCTCCGAGGCTGGGACTTGCGCTTTCAGTTGCCTTTCAGCTGCTCAACATGGTGGAGGAAAACGCCGCCGCCCAGACTCGCGCGCTCCGAGACCGGGTGGAGGAACTGAGCGCCGAACCGGGAACCTGGGGCGCCCAACTCAAGCGGCTCAGGGAGGCCGGGGTCGATGAAGCCCACATCGCCAAGGCGCTCTGCGAAGTGCGCGTCGAGCCAGTGTTGACCGCCCACCCGACGGAGGCCAAGCGCCTTTCGGTGTTGGACCAGCACCGCGTTCTCTTCGGACTGCTCGAGCGCGTCACCCATTCCGACCTTCCTCCGCCGGAGGCACGCTCCCTGCGCTTCTCGGTGAAGGCGGCGCTGGAACGGCTTTGGCGGACCGGCGAAATCCTGCTTGAAAAACCCACCCTTGCCGACGAACGCCGCAACGTCCTGCACTACCTGAGGGACGTCTTTCCGCCGGTCCTTCCAACCTTGGATGCACGCCTGCGGGATGCTTGGACGGAAGCGGGTTTCAATGTCGATCTGCTCCGGGCCCCGGGGAGCATGCCTCGGATTCGCTTTGGAACGTGGGTCGGGGGCGACCGCGACGGACACCCCGGAGTGACGGCCGAGGTGACTGCGGAAACCCTCGAGCGGCTGCGGGTCAACGCCCTGGTGGTGCTCCGCCAAAAGCTGACAGACCTCGCTGAGCAGCTGTCGCTTTCCAGTTGGATGCAGTCTCCTCCCCAGCGGCTGGAGGAGGCCACGGCACGGCTTGAATCGGTGCTTGGAGACCGCAAGCCTTCGGCATCGCGTCCGGGCGAACCGTGGCGCCGGCATGTGGAACTGATGGTGGCGCGCCTTCCTCTGGAGGAGTCGCCCGGCCAGTTGGCGCGGCTCTGCCAGGAGGAGGGGCGGTACCTGAACGCCTCGGAGGTGGTCGCCGATCTGGACCTTCTGCATGCATCCCTCAACGAAATTGGCGCGGGCCGTCTGGCGGAATCCGATGTCCAGCCCGTGCGCCGGGCGCTGGAGGTCTTTGGTTTCCACCTTGCCCAGTTGGACATCCGTCAGAATTCGGTTTTCCACGCGAAAGCGCTCACGCAACTGCTCGGAGCCAGTGGGATTTCGGCCGACGATTGGGAGGAGTGGTCGGAGGCGGAGCGGTTGCGTTTTCTTGAGAGGGAGCTGAGGTCGCCGCGGCCCTTTCTGCATCCATCGGCCTCCGCGGGCCCCGAGGCGGATGTGGTGCTGGGTTGTTACCGGGTGTTGGCGGCCCACATCGAACGGTTTGGATCCGCTGGCATCGGGGCGCTCATCGTGAGCATGACGCGGCGGCTTTCGGACCTTTTGCTTGTCTATGTGCTGGCGAGGGAGGCGGGGTTGCTGCGGGCCATGCCTGAAGGAATTGTCTGCCTGTTGCCGGTGGTGCCCTTGTTTGAGACCATCGAGGACCTTGATGGCGCGCCGGGGATGCTGCGCTCCTTTTTGGAACAGCCCGTCACGCGGAACAGTCTGGAATTTGCCGCCAAACGGATGGGCCGTCCCGCGGAGATGATCCAACAGGTGATGGTGGGCTACAGCGACAGCAACAAGGACGGGGGCATTATGGCGAGCCAATGGTCGCTGCAGCGTTCCCAGAAACAGCTCGCCCAAAGCGCCAGCAACTCGGGAGTTATGCTGCGCTTTTTCCACGGCCGCGGCGGAACGGTCAGCCGGGGCGCGGGTCCGACCCACCGGTTTCTGGAAGCGCTTCCCCACGGTTCCCTTTCGGGCCAGATGCGCCTGACCGAACAGGGCGAAACCATCGCGCAAAAATACGCCAACCCAGCCACCGCCACTTACAATCTGGAACTGCTGCTCGCCGGTGTCACCGCCGCCACGGTCCAGCATGGCGCCGAGTTCGTCGAGGATCCGGCATTCGCTCCCCTGATGGAAAAGCTGGCCACCAGCAGCCGCAAGGCGTACCGGGACCTGCTGGATGCCGACGGTTTTCTGTCCTTTTACCGGCAAGCCACCCCTATCGACGCCCTTGAAAACAGCCGCATCGGCTCGCGTCCCTCGCGCAGGACGGGCCGGCCAAGCCTCGCCGATTTGCGTGCGATCCCGTGGGTCTTTTCGTGGAGTCAGGCGCGCTATTACATTCCGGGTTGGTACGGAATGGGCAGCGCACTAGGCGCGCTCACCGGGGAGGAGATGGCCCTGCTGACTGCGCGCCGGCGCGCTTGGCCTTTCTGGGGGTATGTGCTCACCAACGTGGAGTCCTCCCTTGCCAGTGCGGACACCGAGTTGATGGACTTGTACGCGGACCTAGTGGAGGACGCCGCCCTGCGGGCCCGCTTTAAGTCCCAAATCCGCGCGGAATGGGACCGCACCCACCTTGCATTGGAAAAACTCCGGGGGAAATCGCTGCAGAACAGCCGCCCCAGAATGCTCAAGACCCTTGGGCTGCGTAGCGAGGCGCTCCGGGTGTTGCACCATCAGCAGGTCGGACTGCTTCGGGAGTGGCGGGGACGCATCAGCTTCGGAAACGCTGCAGGCGCAGACGCACTGCTCCCTGAACTGCTTCTCTCGATCAACGCTATCGCCAGCGGCCTGCGCACCACCGGATAGGCGCGCGCCTGAGGCGCCGACTCCCCCGATCCAGTTGGCGAATCGCCCGGTCTGGGCTAGGTTCCCGTGATGATCAGGAAAGTGCTTCCTTTGCTTGCGATGGCCATCCTAGCGGCGTACGCGTGGCAGGAATGGCACGTTGGGCTTGATTCTGCGGGGATCGCGGGCACGGGTGCTTCCGCCATGCGTTTCCCGGGCCTTGCGGCAATGGAGGAGGAGTACACCCAGCTTGTGCAGAACGTGGTGCCCTCGGTGGTCAGCATCACCACCGAAACGCGCATCCAACAGCAGGTGGCGATGTACGCCGACCTCTTTGACATGCTCTTTGGGCCGCGCCAGCGGGTCGTCGAACAGAAGGAGACGGGGCTGGGCTCCGGGGTGATTGTCTCCAAGGAAGGCCACATCCTCACCAACCATCACGTGATCGCCGGTAAGGAAAAGATCCTTGCCCAGTTGACTGACGGGCGGGTTGCTCCGGCGGAACTCATCGGCAGCGACCCCGCCACGGACATCGCGGTACTGAAGATCGAGGGGCCGGTTCCGGCGCTGGGCTTCGCAAACAGCGATAACGTCAAGGTGGGCCAACCGGTCTTGGCGGTGGGGAACCCCTTCGGTCTTCAGGAGACGGTCACTCAGGGGATTATCAGTGCCAAGGGGCGGGCGGTGCGCGACAGCGGCGTGGAGTTTCTGCAGACGGATGCCTCGGTCAACCAGGGCAACTCGGGCGGGCCCCTGCTCAATTTCAAGGGGGAGGTCATAGGCATCAACAGCGCCATTTATTCGGCCAACACCGGCACCTGGCTCGGGATCTCCTTTGCGATTCCCTCCAACGTGGCCCGTCATTCCATGGAGAGTATCCTGCGGACCGGTCGCGTGCAGCGACAGACCCTCGGAGTTGCGACCAGTCCGCTGACACCGGCCATCGCCAGGCAGAAGGGACTTCGGGCCGTGGTGGGTGTTTTGGTCACCCAAGTGCGGTCTGGGTCGCCCGCCGAGCAGGCGGGGATCAAACCCGGCGACGTCATCGTCCGGTTCAACGGCGAGATTTTGGAAAACCCCAACAGTCTCCAACGCTCACTGGCATCCCTGCGGGCCGGCACCCGCGTGCAGTTGGGCGTGGTGCGCGACGGTCGCGAATACCCGCCGGTCGCGGTCGATGTCGCAAACCTTCCGGATCCCTAGCCATCGGGCCTGACGCGGTCCAGACGGTCCGTGTGTGGGGCGGTCCGGATCGGGGAGGGGGAAGGGGCGCGGAGGGGGGCGTCTGCCGCAAGCCCCATCCGCGATTCAGGGGGTATGCCTCAACCTCCTCAACAACCTGTTTACCCAGCCCCCTCCACCACCGCTCTCTGGCTGGCGAGAGTAAGTATCGGCCTCCTGATCGGAACCGCCCTCTGGCTGCTGGGCTTCCGCGCCCACGAAAACAGGGGGAGCGTGGACAGTGGCCGCACCATCACGGCGGAGCTTCGGTTTCCCGAACCAAAGCGATAGAGTGCGGGTGGTCTTGTACCACGTATCTGAGTTTTCTGGATTATTAGCGATGGGAACCCCGTAAATTGATCGTTCCGCCTTGTTGAGAAAAGCGGCGCGGATTTTCGCCAAATCTGACGCCCCGCAAGGGGCAGTTCTCTTTCAGCCCATGGCAACGCCATGGGAAAACCGTCCCGAAAAAAGAATACGCCCTGAAAGGGCACCCTCACCTGCCCGGTCCATCCGAAAGCGTGGCTTCCTCATGGGGCGCCAGGGCTTCATGTTTGATAACGGATCAAACCCACGGCGTTGCCATGGGCTGCGAGTGACCTACCCCTTCGGGGCGGAAACACTCCGGTTATCATTGAGAGTTGGTATGAGCGGGCAGGGGGAGGGCAATGGAGTTGGCCACGGTGAGCCTGCGAAACCTCCTCTGACGCACCCTTCCCCGAGCCCGCTTAGCGTTCGACAGCCACGCCCAGCTGGGTTGAGGGCTGGGTTGAGGGCTGGGGCCTCGGCTGCACCCGGTAGGCGAGGTAGGCCACCCCTCCGAGCAGAGCGGATAAGAGCGCGAATCCCAGAAGGAGCAACGAGAGGGCGGCCAACCGATGCTCAGCGCCGGTTGAGAAGGAGCCCATGAAGAGAAACAGCAGGTAGTCCCGTACCCCGATCCCTGCAAAGGTGATCGGCAAAACACCCGCCAGAATGATCACCGGCACAAAGCTGACCCAGACCGTCAGCGGCGCATCAATCCCAACCGCGGCACCAACCGCCCAGTAAGTCCCGCAGACCAAGAGTTGTGCGCACAAAGCGCGCGCCGCAACACCAAGGAGAGGCCCTTTATTCTGGGCAAACACATCGGCGGCGGCCGCACACTCCCCGATGATTCTGGCATTCGGAAAGCGGTTTCTTATCGTTCCGATAAGGCGGCCCAGTTGAACCTGGTTCAGGCAGAAGAGCACGGCGCAGCCGAGCACAACTCCAGCCCCGGCGATGAGGAAACTTGTCGCCACGAGTCGGGACGACTTTTGAGCGCTGAGCAATCCCCAGTGCAAGGGGATGCAGAGCAGGGAGAGGACAAAGAGGCAGCAGAATCCGATGAGCCGATCCAACAGGACGGTCACACACGCCTGACTGGATCGCCCCGGGGCGAGCCGGGAGACGTACAGCAAACGCGTTCCATCGTCCCCCGCCACCCCCGGGACGAGTACTCCGAAAAACTGGCCGATTTGACAAATCAACGCCAACTTGAGTGCCGGCAGGTGAATGCCCAGCGTGCCAAGGAGTGTTTTCCAGCGGAATCCGGAAATTAGAACGGGCAGGAGCGAGCACACTCCTGCGATGGCCAGATCGCTCCACCTCGCCCCGAGGAGCACCTTCCAGACGCCGGCAACATCGACCCTCCCGCTGAGCCAGAGCAACGCGCCGCTCACCACGGCGAGTTTCAGCAGGGGGTAGATAACTTTATGTTTCATGAAATCATTAGATCTGTTGCCGAAGCTAACCCCGTTGAGCCAACACTCAAGCGCTTCCAACTCTCCTCAATTCGGGGGATTACAAGCTCAGATCAACGGAAGTGCCCGGCCCCACATTGGAGCGCGCCACGGATTGCTTTCAACTAAAGCCTGTGTATAGCTTCGCGGGGATGAAACGCCTCCGCATTCTCGCCCTGATGCTCCCGCTGTTGGCGCTCTCCGCCTGCAAGAAAGCCCCCGTCGATCACGGAGACGCGGCCGCCTCCGGGGACATTCCGATTGGCGAGTTTGCGTCGCTCACCGGTGCCACAGCCAGCTTCGGGCAGTCCTCTCACAAAGGCACCCAGATGGCAGTTGACGAGGTGAACGCCGCCGGAGGTGTGCTGGGGAGGAAACTGCGCCTGTTCACTGAGGACGATCAAAGTAAGCCGGGTGAGGCGGCCATCGTCGTGCGGAAGCTGATTTCGCGCGACAAGATCGTGGCACTCCTCGGGGAGGTTGCTTCCTCCAGATCTTTGGAGGCCGCGCCCATCTGCCAACAGGCGGGCATCCCGATGATTTCACCGGCATCCACCAACCCGAAGGTGACCGAGGTCGGGGACATGATCTTCAGGGTGTGCTTCATCGACCCATTTCAGGGAACAGTGCTCTCAAAGTTTGCCCTCTCCAAGGGATGGAAGCGGGTGGCGGTCCTCACCGACGTCAAGCAGGACTACAGCGTGGGCCTCTCGCAATTTTTCAAAGCCCACATCGTCGCTAACGGTGGCCAGCTTGTCAGTGATCAGAGCTACTCCTCCGGCGACAAGGACTTCAAAGCCCAACTCACGGCGATCAAGGGGACCAATCCCGAGGCGATTCTGGCTTCTGGCTATTACACGGAGGCGGGCCTCATCGCCTCGCAGGCGCGCGAACTCGAGTTAAACGTTCCGCTGCTCGGGGGCGACGGCTGGGACGCCCCGGCGCTGGTGGAGGTCGGTGGCAAGGCCATTGAAGGTTCCTTTTTCTCCAACCACTTCTCCGATGAAGACACCGCCCCGAACATTCAGGAGTTCATGAAGAAGTTCGAGGCAAAGTTCGGCCAGAAGCCTGACGCCATGGCAGCCCTCGGCTACGACTCCGCAATGATTTTGGTGGATGCGATGAAGCGGGCTGGAACCACCGAGGGCGCGAAGCTCAAGGCGGCGATCGCTGCCACCAGGGACTTCCCCGCCGTCACCGGCAAGATCACCCTCAATGCCGAGCGCAACGCCGATAAACCGGCCGTGATGCTTGTCGTCAAGGAGGGCAGGTTCCGGTATGTTGAAACCGTTGCTCCCTAATCCGCCTCCCCCCTCTGGCGGTTGCCACCGCACGGTCGCTCCATAACGCGGAACGTGAACGAACTCCCGCAGCAACTCATCAACGGGCTCTCGCTCGGGGCCATCTACGCCCTGATAGCGCTCGGCTATACGATGGTTTACGGCGTCCTGCGTTTCATCAATTTTGCGCATGGCGACGTGTTTATGGTTGGAGCCTTTGCCGGGCTGTACGCCGCGCGCTGGCTCGCGCCCTTCACGGCCGGCCTGCCCCAGTGGATGTCCGCGTCCTGTGTGCTTGTGGCGGCGATGCTGCTGTGTGCGCTGCTCGGCATTCTCATTGAGCGGCTCGCCTACAAGCCGCTTCGGGACCGCCCTCGGCTGACGGTGCTCATCACCGCAATCGGAGTTTCCCAGCTGTTGGAATACTCCGCGCAGCTCCTTTTTGGCGCCGCCCCCCGCGGCTTTCCCAGTTTGATCACCACCCGTTCCATCGGTGGACTGGGAACGCTCCACTTCAGCAACATTCAGGCGCTCGTCCTGATTGTATCGACCGTGCTCCTCATCGGATTGCGCTTCATTGTGATGCGGACCCGGATGGGGTTGGCGATGCGTGCCATGTCCCTCAATCCGACCGCTGCCATGCTCATGGGAGTCAATAACAGCGTCGTCATTTCCTTCACCTTCGGCCTTGGATCGGCCCTCGCTGCCGCGGCGGCCATTTTTTATGCCTCGTTGTATCAGGCGATCGACCCGTTCATGGGGGTGATGCCTGGGATGAAGGCCTTTGTAGCGGCGGTGCTTGGCGGGATCGGCAGCCTGTCGGGGGCTATGGTTGGGGGGCTGATTTTGGGGGTGCTTGAAACACTGGTGGTTGGCTACTCCGGGCTTCTGGGGATTTCCCCGGGCTACCGGGATGCCGTGGCTTTCGTGCTCCTGATCTTGATCCTTCTCTTCAAGCCCTCCGGCTTGTTTGGAAAACTCCAGCGGGAAAAGGTGTGATGCAACCCAAAGTCATCCTGCTCTTGGTGGTCGCGGCATTCGCCGCCGTCTCGTTCTGTTTTACCGGACACCCGGAGGCCGCGTGGCCGCTTGCCCAGTTGGACGACTACCTGCTCAACATCCTGCTGATGTCGGGCATTCATATTATTCTGGCCGTCAGCCTGAACATGGTCAACGGCTACACCGGCCAGTTTTCCCTGGGCCACGCCGGCTTCATGGCCGTTGGCGCTTACGCCTCGGCCGCCATCACCCAGATTCAGGGCAGGGCGTTGCTGGAATCGCTGGGTTTTTTAGGGGCCGCCGCCCCGGTCGCGCTCTTCTGTCTCGCGCTGTTTGCGGGCGGCGGACTGGCCGCACTGGCGGGGCTTGCGGTGGGACTGCCCTCGCTCCGACTGAAGGGCGACTACCTGGCGATCGTCACTCTGGGGTTCGGCGAGATCATTCGCGTGCTCATCCAGAACACCGAGGCCCTCGGCGGCGCGCGCGGGCTCACCGGCATTCCCCCGCGGACCACGCTGGGCTGGACGTGGGGGCTCGCCGCCCTGAGCATTTACTGCGTCGGGTCGCTGGTGCGCTCCACCTACGGGCGCGGCTTCCTCGCGGTCCGCGACGACGAAATCGCCGCCGAGGCGATGGGGGTCAACACGACCCGCTACAAGGTCACCGCGTTTGTGGTGGCGTCCTTTTTTGCGGGTCTGGCGGGAGCGCTGTACGCCCACATGATCTGCTACATCTCTCCGGAGGGCTTCTCCTTCATGAAGTCCGTGGATGTCGTGGTGATGGTCATTCTTGGGGGTATGGGTTCCACGGCGGGGGTCGCACTGGCTGCCGTTGTGCTCACCTTTCTCAACGAGGTGCTCCGACAGATGCAGGAATACCGCATGGTGGCTTTTTCGCTGTTGCTCATCGTCCTGATGATCCTGCGCCCCCAGGGGTTGATCGGCGACCTCATGCGTTTCCTGCCGGGAAAGAGGCGGTCTGGACCATGAACACGTTGCTCCGGATGGACAGGGTCACGGTGCGCTTCGGCGGGTTGGTCGCCGTCAGCGAGGTGGATTTCCATGTGGACGCTGGCGAATTGGTCGGGCTCATCGGGCCAAACGGTGCCGGCAAGACCACCCTTTTCAATGTGATCACCGGCGTTTACGCGCCGAGCAGCGGCTCGGTGGCGTTTGCCGGCGAGCAAGTCGGCGGCGAGCCCCCGTATCAGATTACCGCCCGCGGCATTGCACGCACCTTCCAAAACATCCGCCTCTTCGCCTCGCTGAGCGTGTCCGACAACGTGGTGGCCGCACTGAACCTTCACTCCAAGAACGGCTTCTTCAGCGCGCTGTGGAGGGGCGGGGCGTTTCAGGCCGAGGAGGCCCACAACCGCGAGGAGGCCCGCAAGCTGCTCGAGATTTTCGGTCTCTCGAATGTCGCGCACGCCCCCTGCCGCAGCTTGTCCTACGGCGACCAGCGGCGGCTGGAGATGGTGCGCGCACTGGCAACCAAACCGCGTCTGCTGCTGCTCGACGAGCCCGCCGCCGGAATGAACCCCACCGAAAAGGTCGAACTCATGAAGCTGATCCGCTTCATCCGCGAACGTTTCAATCTGGCGGTGCTGCTGGTCGAACACGACATGAAGGTGGTCATGGGCATTTGCGAGCGGGTGGCCGTGCTCGAATACGGTTGCAAGATTGCCGAGGGCACCCCCGCTGAAATCCAGCGGGACCGGCGCGTCATCGCGGCCTACCTTGGCGAGGAGGTTTCCAATGCTTGAGATCGACGCGCTCGACGTCACTTACGGTTCCATCCACGCGCTGCACGGAATCACGCTGCGCGTTCCAAAAGGCAGCATCGTCACACTGGTCGGCTCCAACGGGGCGGGCAAGTCCACGACTTTGCGCGCGATCTCGGGGCTGGTACGCTCGCGGAAGGGCTCGGTCCGGTTTGCCGGCGGTGACATCACCAACCGCAAACCGCATGAAATTGTGGCGCAGGGGCTTGCCCATGTGCCCGAGGGGCGCATGATTTTCACCAACCTCACCGTGCTCGAAAACCTGCGCATGGGCGCTTACCTCCGCAGGGACAAAGCCGCGATCGCGCAGGATCTGGAGTTTGTGTTGGAGACCTTCCCGCGGCTGCGCGAACGCCTGACCCAACAGGCGGGCACGATGTCGGGCGGCGAGCAGCAGATGCTGGCCATCAGCCGTGCGCTCATGGGCCGTCCGGCCTGCCTGATGCTGGACGAACCCTCACTGGGAATCGCGCCGCTTTTGGTGAAAACCATCTTTGAGAAGATCGTCGAAGTTAACCGCGAGCTGGGCCTGACGGTCCTGCTTGTGGAGCAAAACGCCAATCTCGCGCTGGAGATTTCCCACTACGGGTACGTGCTTGAAACGGGCCGAATCCTGCTGGAAGACGACTCGGTCAACCTGCGCTCCAACCCGGCGGTGCAGGCCGCTTATCTGGGCGCCTGAGCCAGTCTGTCGTCCGCCCCGATGCAAAGCGTTGCCAACCACCCCGCGCCTCGCTGACCCGGCACGGCGCGCCTGAATGAACCGCCCGCAGGCCACTCCCCACCGATGAAACCGTTTGTGATCAGACTGCTGTGCCTGCTCCTGGGCGGTCTTTGCCTGACGGCCTCCGCCGCGCCCCCCAACACGAGCGCCCTCCACGCATGGTACAAAGCCGATGCCGGCCTGCAGGCCAGCGGCTGGATCGTCACCGCCTGGCAGGACAGCGGACCCAATCCAATGGGCCGGACGCTCGACCGGGTCGTCGGCAGCCCGCGGCTCTGGCGGATTCAAACCGCGTCCGGGCCGGTGGCGGTCCTGCGACTGGACGGAAATTCCGCGCTGTGGCAGTCCGCAACCCAATGGGGTGGCCTCGCAGCCCCGCGCACCGTGCTCGCCCTCGCGCGAATCACCAACGGCGCAAACGGGGCGTTCTGCGACAGCTCCACCCCGGGCTCGGCCGGAACCACGCGGATCTACGGTTCCGCACCGGGCTGGCGGGTGCTGCGGTTTGACCAGACCTCCTCGCGACTCGAGGGGTTCGTGCTTGGTGCGAATGCCTCGCTGAAAAACGCGCTGAGATGCGACATCGCCGAGGTGCTCGTCTTTTCGCGCCAACTCTCCGTGGCGGAGGTGGAAGAACATTCCTCCTACCTGCGCGAAAAATGGGGAATGCCGGTCGATGTTCCTTCGAAGGAACAATATCCCGAAAGCAGCGGGTTCCCCGGACTCACAACCGAACTGCTCCGCAAACACGAGACCGAAGGCGTTCACACCTACCGCATGCCGGCCCTCGCAACCACCGTGAAGGGCACGTTGCTCGCCGTATTCGACCAGCGCCGGCGCAGCGGAGTGGAGCTGCCCTCGGACATCGACACCGGGCTCCTCCGCAGCACGGACAACGGCGATACGTGGGAACCCATGCGTTCCATTCTCGATTATGACGCTGCCGAGCCCGACACCCGCGGCAACGGCGTCGGTTCGCCCTGTATTCTCGTGGACCGCCAGACGGGTCGCGTTTTTGTCGCGGCAATGTGGAGCCGCGGGGACCGCGGCTGGAACGGCTCCGGTCCGGGGCTGCAACCCGATCAAAGCGCACAGCTGGTCCTGACCCACAGTGACGACGACGGCCTGACCTGGTCCCCACCGGTGAGTATCACCCCGCAGGTGAAGAAACCCGAATGGCGCATCTGCTTTCAGGGGCCCGGCTCCGGGATCCAGCTGCAGAGCGGCACGCTGGTATTCCCGGCCCAGTTCCGTGAAGCCGGCGGACTGGCGCGTTCCTGCCTGCTGCTCAGTTCCGACCATGGCGAGACGTGGACCGCCTCGGCGCCCGCCGTGCCCGGGGCTCCCCCGACGAGCGAGGCCCAGGCGACGGAGCTTTCCGACGGTGCCATCCTGCTTTCCATGCGGGACGAATCCCGGTCGGGACAGCGGGTCTGGTGCCGTTTTGATCCGGCGACCGGAACTTGGGGCGCGTCTTGGTTGGCGCTCCCGGACCCCTCCACGAGGGCCAGTCTGTTGCGGTGTTCTGACGGTTCCCTGCTGTTCTGTAACCCCGCCAGTCCGAGGGCACGTTCCACGCTTACCGTCCGTACCAGCCGGGACGACGGCCGGACATGGAACGGCGGTCGCCTCATCGATCCCCGTACCAGCAACTCCTCCTGCCTGAGCGTCCTCGCAGACGGCCGGATCGCAGCGCTCTACGAGGGTGAAGGAGGGCTCCACCTCGCCCGTTTCTGGCCGGAGGACGCGAACCTCGCCGCCGTTCCCCAGCAGCGGCAGGATCCGAACCAGCCTCCGGGGTGGTGGAGCTCCCGCCACACCCAAAAGCTCAAGCAAACCAAACAGGGACGGCCGGATTTACTCTTTCTCGGGGACTCCGCGATTCAGGGCTGGGAGGGCTCGGGCGCAAAAATTTGGAAGGACTACTACGAGCGGCGCAATGCGGCGAACTACGGCTATGAAGGGGACGCCACACAGAACGTCCTCTGGCGTCTGAACCGGGGGGAACTGGAAGGCTTGAGCCCAAGGCTCGTCGTTCTGCACGTGGGCGCTTCCAATCTGGATCCGGGAAGATTCACTCCCGCTCAAACCTTTCTGGGGATTAGCGCCGTGCTGGAGGCGATCCAGCAAAAATGCCCGTCCTCCCGAGTGTTGCTGATGGCGTTGTTTCCGATGGATTTCCGTGCTGACAGCGAAGTGCGCAAACGGTGCGAGGAGGTCAACGCCCTGCTCCCCTCGCTGGCTGATGGAAAGCACGTATTCCTGCTCAACGTGAACCATGTCTTCCTGAACTCCGAGCGGACGCACCTGAGCAACGTCTTCCTGGATCCGGTGCATTTGACCACCAAGGGATACTCCCTCTGGGCCGAGGCCATCGAGCCGACCGTCAAAATGCTCCTCGAGTCGGCACCCTAAATTTGTCCCAGCGGATTAACGCGTGTTTGCAGGGGGAGCGTCACGCGTTCTCCTGCGCGCCGGTGACTCTCGAAAACGGACAGGATCATTTCCACGGTGGTTCGACCCGCCTCCGCTCCGCACAGGGGTTCCCGCTGCTGCTCGATCGCCGACAGCAGGTCTTCCGCCGGCAGCACGTGGCCTGCCACAAGACGCCGGATGTCCTCCAGAGGCTCTTCCACGCCGGCGCCCCCCGAGGTGAAGGGTTGCCATCCGCTCGGTTCGGACACGGGCCGGAACGGCTTGCCCCAGCGCACTTGAATCATCGGCTCGGCGTCCGCACGGAAATCCACAACCGCCTCGCTGCACACGAGTTGAATTCCGAAGCCGGATGCCTTTTCGCCCAAGCCCTGAACGGAGTCGAAATACAAAGGTACGCCCGATTCCATTTCAAAGCGCGCGTGAACGGCGTTCCCACCCATCAGCCCGAGTCCCTCGTCGCCCTCGCTCACATCGCCTCGCACGACCGGCTTGCCATTCTGGTAAAGCAGCCCGGTGCAGGCCACCGGACGCCCGAGGAAGACGGGTGTCATCACCAGCAGGTGCGAACCGAGCACCCACAAATCGAGCGGCCCCCCGCGTCGGTCCTCCTTGCCCCGCGCGCGCGCCTCAAGCAACCGTCCGAAGCGTCCGGCCTGCAACCATTCACGCACCACGGACACCGCTGGATGATAGAGGTTCCGATGCGCGAGGGCGACCCGCAGGCCGCGTTCGCGACCGAGCGCGACGATCTCGTCGGCCTCCACCAGATCCCTGACAAAGGGCTTCTCCATGTAGATCCCGCGCGCACCAACCTTTGCGGCCGCGTGCACCATCGCGCTGTGCTGGTCCACGTGGCGCGGACACACCGCGACGATGTCCGGCCGTGTTTCCTCAAGCATCCGGGTGTAGTCAGTAAAACACTTTGCTCCGGGGAACTTCGCGACTGCTGCGGTAACCGCCTCGGGCTTTGCGCCTCCGTCCGCCCAGCCCACCACCTCGGTGCGCGCAATGTTGCTCCACATGGAGTCCAGCCCGTGTCCAAACCCGCCGCGCCCCGTGTGGCCGATGATCCCCACCCGGTAACGGTCGGTCGGAACCGATGGTGGGGTGGCCCGGGCGCCCGCAGCGCGGCCCGCAATGAAGGGTGAGGCGGAGGCGGTTGCGATGGTTTGAAGGAAGGCGCGGCGGTTCATAGGAGGTGGTGGTGACGCAACCCATCCTTGAGCGGGATCCGCCCCCAAGACAACGCGCGAAAGCGGGTCGGGTCTACGGCTGAAGCAGGCCTGCGATGTCGTCCATGGTCAGGCCGTCCATGAGCGGTTGCTCGCTTTCCACAAGCGCGTCCATGAGGGAGCGTTTCCGCTGCTGCAACTGCAGGATTTTTTCCTCCACGGTGCCGCGGGTGATGAGCTTGTAGGAGGTGACCGTGGATTGCTGTCCGATCCGGTGCGCGCGGTCCGTCGCCTGCGCCTCTACCGCGGGGTTCCACCAGGGATCGAAATGCACCACCGTGTCGGCGGCCGTAAGGTTGAGGCCCACGCCTCCCGCCTTGAGGCTGATCAAGAACACGGGAACCGCGCCGGTCTGAAAACGATCCACCTGGGCCGTTCGGTCGCGCGTTGCACCATCCAGCCTGCAGAACGCAATTTCACGCGCTTCCAGCCAGTCCTGCAGCAGATCGAGCATGGTTGCAAACTGGCTGAACAACAGCACCCGGTGTCCGCCGTCGATGGCCTCCGTCAACAGCTCGTTCAGGGCGTCGAGTTTCGCGGATTCCGTCGCGGATTCGTTTGCGGGATCCTTCCCCGGAGCCGCTTCGAAGCTTTCGCCCAGCAGGCGCAAATCGTTGCAGGCCTGCCGTAGGCGTAGTAGAGCGGTGAGCATGAGCATCCTCGCCTGACCCTGGTTTTTGAGGCCCTCGGCCTTGCTCACCTCGCGTCTGGAGAGGTCCACCAGCCGCGCATAGGCCTCGCGCTGGGCGCCGGAAAGTTCGCACCAAACCACCTGCTCGATTTTGTCCGGCAGTTCCGGCGCGACGGCCTTCTTGGTGCGGCGCAGTACGAAGGGCGAGAGCCGTTGGATCATGCGCCGATGCTCCGGCCCTCCGGGCTCCTGCGCCACCGGCTGTTCGTAGCGTTCCCTGAAATCAGCGCGGCTGCCGAGATACCCGGGCATTAAGAAATGCAGCAGCGACCAGACATCCCTGACCGCGTTTTCCACGGGTGTGCCGGTGAGCACGAACCTGCGCTCGGAACGCAACCTGTAGGCGGCCTGTGCGGCCTGGCTGTCGGGATTTTTGATGTGCTGCGCCTCGTCCAAGATGACCGCGGCGAACTTCTCGGCGCAGAGTCGGTCCGCATCGAGGCGCAGCAGGGGATAGCTGGTGATCACCAGCTCGGACTCCGCCCATTCGCGGGCAAACTTGCCGTGCCGCTGCCCGCCCGAGAGCACCAAAATCCGCATACCCGGCAGAAAACGCTCCGCCTCGCGCTGCCAGTTGATCAGCAGGGAAGAAGGTGCCACGACGAGCTTGCGACCCTTGATCGAGCCGAGCAGCGCGAGCGCCTGCACCGTTTTGCCAAGGCCCATTTCATCGGCAAGGATGCCGCCGAGGCCGTTCTCCGCGAGGAAGTGCATCCAGTAGACGCCCTGCTTTTGATAGGGCCGCAACACCTCCTCCAAGGTTCCCAGCGGGATCGGTTTGAGGCCCGAGGCACGCCGGCTCGCTGAGGCCCACTGCCGCCAGTGCGGGGGCGCGTCCAGCGGAGTGCCGCTTTCTTCGGCGAACGCCTGCACGAAACCCGCCTGCTTGTTTGTGATGCGGTAGCGCCCCGGTTGGCGTTGCTCGGGCGTGCAGTCACGTAAAACCTCCTCGAATTCGGTCAGCAGTCCTGGATCAAACACCGCCACGCTGCCGTCCCTGCGTTTGAAGTGGCTTCTGCCGGATTGGATGAGTTTGCGCAGTTCCGCGCCGGAGTACCGCTCGCCGCCCGTGGATGCCATCGTCACGTCGAGCTCAAACCAGTTTTCTCCGGAACTTTGGATCTGGAGCTTGGGCTCGATGCGTTCGATGTGCCGTGTCACGTGTTCAAAGCGTTCACCGATCTGGACCGTCCAAGCCCGCTGCAAGCCCGGAAGCTGGCGCGCAAAAAACTCGAGGATCGCCGGTTCGCCACGCAGTGCCATCTGGCCTTCGGGATCCGGCGGTGAAAAGCCGCATCCCGCCAGACGAGCCATTGCGGCTCCCTCCGCAGCACGGTTGCAGCGCCGCCCGCCGGTGGGGCGGCTGCTCAGGGTGGTTCGCAAGTCGCCATAGGCTGCGGAGAGCTTGGCCGTGAGAAAGTTCAGGGAGCCCTCGAGCTGCAAGCTGAATACCGGCTCGGGCAGGTCGGACCCGGACCGCGGGGCTTCATCGTCCGCCCGGCCCCGGTCTTCTTTTTCGCCGCGGGAAACACGCTCCGGCAACTCAACCCGCTCGCAGACGAAGCGCTCTGCCAACCGCGCCCATTCGCGTTCCACAAAACCCGCAACCGCAGCGGCAGGCAATACAACCTCGCCCTGCAACAGGGGCAGGTACGCTGGCGGCAGTCCCTCGCAAACCGGTTGCAGAGTCGTGTCGCGCAAAAACCACGCGGCTTTCTTTCCCAAGATCAGACTGCCCCCCGCAGGCAGTTCGCACCGCAACGCCCAGTCGCCGTTGGGCCGGTTTTCCGCAAACAGGGCCGGCCGCACGCCGCCTCCTCCGACGAGCAGCGGAGTCCTTCTCGCGAGCGTCACGCGGGGATGCCCGTGAAGCGCATCCAAGAGGGTGAGAAGCGGCTCCACCCCCAGCGAAAGCATTCCTGGCAGCGCACCTTCAGGATACAACGATGCAAGCGCCTCCAAAAGGCTCCAATCCCCCGCGTCGCACCGGTACGTCTGGCGCGGATCAAGCGCATTCAACAACACCCGCCGGCCCGAAATCACCGCCTCCACGCCGACGGACGCCGCCCCGCGCGCCGCCGCCTGCGCGAGGTTTGGAGGAAACACCACGTGCAATTCGACCGGTTGCCCTCCTTCGGTGGAGAAGCCCGTCACAATGGGCTTCCTTTCGGGCGGAGGCCCGCCGGGTTCGGCCTTCGGCACGTCCCGCTCCTGTGCCTCGACCGGCTGCAGAATCGCGAGCCCGAC
The DNA here is from genome assembly GCA_044376515.1 of Chthoniobacteraceae bacterium. Classification (GTDB taxonomy): domain Bacteria; phylum Verrucomicrobiota; class Verrucomicrobiia; order Chthoniobacterales; family Chthoniobacteraceae; genus Chth-196. Next base: position 42,703 of record JBILKV010000001.1, read on the forward strand.
CGCCAGCGAATGGGCGCAGATGAGGCCGCGCATCCGCGAGTCACGGCAGGTGCAAAGGTTTTCCACGTTGGTGCGGCTCAGGAAGCGCAGCCCCGCCCGGTAACGCGTTTCCCCCTCCCGTACATAGCCGTGAATCAGCTCGCCATTCTGGGTGGCCTCCGAAACCCTCCCGGCCGAGTGCAACCCGCGGGCGTGCTTGAGCGCCTGCCAACCGCCGGCTTCCACCAGAAGCTTCTCGGAAATTTGCATGTGCCAGCTGGGGGCCCCAGACCGTTGTGCGACCGGCCCCGCCGCTAACCGCGCAGCCTGCCGATCCGGTATTCGAGCCCGTCGACGAGCGCGAGCCAACTGGCCTCGATGATGTTGTCGCTCACCCCGACCGTACCCCAAGTTTCGTGGCCGTCCGTGGAGGTGATGAGCACGCGCGTGCGGGCCGCAGTGCCGGCTTGACCGTTAATGATTCGCACCTTGTAGTCGGCGAGATGGATGGCGTCGATCTGCGGGTAGGTGCCGCGCAACGCCTTGCGCAGGGCCGCGTCCAGCGCGTTGACCGGGCCGTCGCCGTCCTCGACGGTATACTGCTGCTGGTCGCCGACGCGGATCCGCACGGTGGCCTCGCATTTGCTCCATTCGCTCCCGCCGTTGTAGCGGTAGCTGCAATGGTATTCCTCGAGCCGAAACAACGGCTGGCGCCGACCCAAAAACTGGCGCACCAGCAGCTCGAAGGACGCCTCTGCCGCCTCGAATTCGTACCCTATGGATTCGAGTCGCTTGATCTCCGCGAGGATCTCGTTGACTTCAGGGCTCCCCTTGCGCAGGTCGAACCCGAGTGCGGCGGCGCGTGCCAACACGTTGCTTTGACCGGACATGTCGGAGATGGAAATCACCCGTTCGTTGCCGACCAGCGCTGGATCGATGTGCTCGTAGGTCCGCGCCAGTTTTTGCACCGCGTGGACGTGGAGCCCACCCTTGTGGGTGAAGGCGGCCTGACCGACGTAGGGCGCGCGGATGTTGTGGGGCACGTTGGCCAGTTCATCGACAAAGTGGGAAAGCTCGCGGAGTCCGGTCAGGTCGAGTCCGAGGGGCATCCCAAGTTTGAGCTGCAGCGTTGGCATGATCGTCGTCAGGTCGCAGTTGCCTACCCGCTCGCCGTAGCCGTTGATGGTGCCCTGAACCTGGCTGGCGCCCGCGCGCACCGCAGCAATCGCGTTGGCCACTCCGAACCCTCCGTCGTTGTGGGTGTGAATGCCGACGGGCCGTCCGAGTTCGGCGATGGCCGCCCGCGTCACCTCCTGAATGAACTCGGGAAGGCTGCCGCCGTTGGTGTCGCACAGCACGACGAGGTCCGCCCCCGCATCCTGAGCCGCCCGAATTGTCGCTAGGGAGTAGGAGGGATCTTCGCGGTAGCTGTCAAAAAAATGTTCCGCGTCGTAGAGCACCTCGCGCCCGTGGGACTTCAAATACGCAACGGTATCTGCAATCATCGCGAGGTTTTCCTCCAGGGAGACTTGGAACACCTCGATGACGTGCAGGGGCCAGGTTTTCCCGACGATGGTCACTGCCGGAGTCCGGGCATCCAGAAGCATCTGGACCTGCGGATCCTCCTCCACCCGCATCTTGCCGCGCCGCGTCATTCCGAAAGCGGTGATCTTCGCGTTGACCCAGGTGCGCTCCGCAGCCTCCGCGAAAAATGCGGCGTCCTTGGGGTTGGACCCCGGCCAACCGCCCTCGATGTAGTGGATTCCGAAGTGGTCTAGCTTTTCGGCGACCCGAATCTTGTCCAGCACACTAAACGAAATGCCCGTTCCCTGCGTGCCGTCGCGAAGGGTGGTGTCGTAGAGAGTGAAGGCGGACTTGGGTTTCATAGAGCCCCCCAACGTAACCGCACAGAATGCCGCTGCCAAGGGAAGGAAACGTCGGGATCTTGTCCGGCGTTCCGCCGCCCTCATCAAAACGACCCCGGAAACAGGGTATGCCGTCTTTCTCCAAACGGGTTCTGCGGCCCGGAAAGGAACCGCATGCGGCTCCGCGGGAGCTCCGCCTGATGTTTGGTACCCCCGCGTCTTCAGCGAGGCGTCTCTCAGGCGGCCCGGTTTGCCAACAGGTAGGAGAGCAGGTTGTGGAGGGTCTCCTTCAGTTCTTTTCGGTGCACGATCCGGTCGACCAGTCCGTGGTCCCGAAGGAACTCTGCGGTTTGAAAGCCGGCTGGCAAATCCTGATGGGTGGTCTCGCGGATCACCCGCGGCCCCGCAAAACCAATCATGGCGCGTGGTTCGGCGAGGTTGATGTCGCCTACGGTGGCGAAGCTGGCGCTCACCCCGCCGGTGGTGGGATGGGTCATAAGCGAAATGTAGGGCAGTCCGGCCTGAGCATGGAGCGCCAGTGCACCGCAGGTTTTGGCCATCTGCATGAGCGAGATCGCCCCCTCGTACATGCGCGCCCCGCCCGAGGCTGAAACGATGATCACGGGCAGTCGGTCCGCCGTGCAGCGCTCGACAAGACGGGTCAGCTTCTCCCCGACGACCGAGCCCATGGTGGCCGCGATGAAGTTGAAATCCATCACCGCAAGCCCGGTCCGGATCCCCTCGAGGCTGCAAAGGCCGGTGAGCGCGGCATCTTTGAGGCCCGTCTTTTTCTGGTAGGTTTTCAGCCGCTCCGTGTAGCTGGCCTGCCCCGTGAACTTCAGGGTGTCCACCGAGATCATGTTGGCGTCCAACTCCTCGAAGCTCTCCGCATCCGCAAGCATTTCCACCCGCTCGGCCGCGGGCTGCACAAAGTGATGGTCGCACCGGGGACACACTCGGAAATTCTGTTGAAGCTCCAGATTGTGGATCATTTCCGAACAGGCTGGGCATTTCTGCCAAAGCCCCATCGGAAGATCGCGCTTCTTGTCGGAGTAAAAGGAGGGACGACTGAAAATACCCATGCCGCACTCTATCCTCTTGCTGCCGTCAGTGCACGCACCGATGCGGCTCCGGCCTCGAGAAGAACCGCCGCACACGCGTCAAGGGTGGCGCCGGTGGTGAGGACGTCGTCCACCAGAACAAGGTGCCTTCCCTCGATCTGACGGGGGCTCCGGCGCCGCATGCCGAAGGCGCCGCGCACGTTCAAACGCCGTTCCTCCCTTGCAAGCTGGGTTTGGGTCACCGTCAGCCGCACCCGCCGCAGCGCGTTGATCACCTCCAGTCCGTCACTTGCGGAAAGCTCTCTGGCGAGCAACTCCGCTTGGTTGAACCCGCGCAGCCTCCTTTTCCACCAGTGCAGGGGGACCGGCACCAGCACCTCCGGAGCTGGATGACACAACCGAGCGTCCGCGAGTCCCTCCCGCATCCAGCCGGACACAATGCGGCGCAGGTGTCGCTTTCCGTCGTACTTAAACTGGTGGACCACATCCCGCACTACCCCCACAAACCGGCAGGGTGCCACGACGCACCCAAAGGCAGGGTTCCATTCGAGACAATCCGCACAAATCTCCGGCAGCGGTGGGCTTCCCCAGAAAGGCCTCGAACACTTGCGGCAAAGCGCCGGGGCGGCCCACCTGAGCCGTTCCGCCTCCTCCGCACAGTCGACGCAGAGGTGTTTGCCCGTCTCCGTTGGTTCCGCGCAGGCCGTGCAATATGGGGGGTATAAAAGACTCTGCACCCCTTTCAAACCAACACGGAGCCAGTGCTTGCCGGGGAAGCGCTGCGACAAAGGGGAGCGGAATGGAAAAAGTTTCATATCCCTCCTACGGAACCCGAGACCGCTTGGCCGCCAAAACGATTCAGATTTCCGTCACCCGCCGCTGATTTGATCTCATGGGCTCTTCCCTGAACCGCAGTTTGTTCATTCCGCGTCTTGGTCCCTGCCTGCTCGCCTCACCCGGTCTTGAGAGGGAATGGGGGGGAGGCGACGCGAGTTGGGTTTCGGACCTCGAGCGCATCCTGCTGGACGATTCAGTCCACGCCTCCGCCGCACCCGCCCTCGCACAGGAATGGGTCTCGGTGGAAAAAGCCGGGCCGCGCAAAAAAATCTTTTTTGATCCTGCCCGGACGACCATTGCCGTGGTCACCTGTGGCGGGCTTTGTCCCGGGATCAACGACGTCATCCGAAGCATCGTGATGCATGCCTCCTACGGGTACGGGATCCGCCGCATCCTCGGGATGCGCTATGGCTACGAGGCGCTCAACGGCCGCATCGCCCATGCCCCCATCGAACTAACTCCGGAACGGGTCGCGAAAATCCAGCACCTTGGCGGCTCGGTGCTCGGCACCTCCCGCGGCCCCCAACCCCCCGCGGAGATGGTCGACCGGCTGGAGTCCCTGGGCGTTCAGGCGCTGTTTGTCGTTGGCGGAGACGGCTCGCAACGCGGCGTCCGCGACCTCTACGAGGAGATCGCTCGGCGCAAGGCCTCCATCTCAGTGGTGGGCATCCCCAAGACCATCGACAACGACCTGCTCTACATGGACCGCAGCTTCGGCTACCTGACGGCCTCCAGCGAAGCTTTCCGTACGATTGAAGTCGCGCACGCCGAGGCGCGCGGCGCGCGAAACGGCATCGGGTTGGTCAAGCTCATGGGCAGGGATTCGGGTTTCATCGCGTGTGCCGCCGCAATCGCCTCCGCCGAATCCAACTTTGTGTTGATTCCAGAGGTCCGCTTCGGCCTAAACGGCGAGACAGGCCTGCTACGCTGTCTTGAAAAACGGCTGCGTGACCGAGGTCACGCCCTCATTGTTGTGGCGGAGGGCGCTGGACAGCACCTGCTTCCCCGCGAAGCGGAGCGCCTGGACCGCTCCGGAAACCGCCTGCATGGCGACATCGGCGCGTACCTCAAGTCGCGGATCGAGGTTCATTTCCGCAATGTCGAGACCGACATCACTCTCAAATACATCGACCCGGGATACCAGTTGCGAGGAGTGGTGGCCACGCCCGAGGACCGCTCCTTCTGTCTGCAGCTGGCGCGGCACGCAGTCCACGCCGCCATGACCGGCCGCACCGGGATGGTGGTGGCCCTCTGGCACCAGCGCTACGTCCACCTCCCGGTCCACCTCGTTGCCGAGGGGATCCGCCGAGTGGACCCCGAGGGTGACCTCTGGCGCTGCGTTCTGGAGAGCACCGGCCAACCCGCCCACATCGGGCTCGCGTAAACCGCGGTCCGCAGCAGTCAAGTGCGCAGCTGCCTCAGCAAATCAGGGCAACCAACTCGAAGAGGACTGCAGGCGCGTGGACGTCCTGTCTGCGTACGTCACTCCAAAGGCGACAGAGGAGGCGAGAGAAACGCCACTCCTGCAAAGCCGGATTTTGGAAGCCGGGTGTTGAGAGCGGAGGACTGTGCGGGGGCGTCGCAATGATTTGAGCGTTCGGCCGCGATCTCCCCGTTGCCCGGTGCACCGATCGCTTCCGTCTAGCGCGTGACGATGTCGGAAATGTTTTTGTCACACGGCAGGCTCGCCGCCTTTGCGAGCTCTCCGTCGGCGCCCACACGGTATACTGTGATGGTGCCCCCGTTGAAAGCCGTGACCGCGAGGTGTGCACCGTCCGGGGAAAGGGCGAGTCCCCACGGGATTTTGTCAGCCGGAGTGAGGCCAAGCAGGGTCAGGTCGCCGTTGGGAAGCACCCGGTATCTCGCGATCCAGTCAAAGGCTCGGGAATGACCGCGGATTCCGGCGAAAATAAACCGGCCGTCTGGGGTGATGACAATGTCCGAGGAGGAGATCCCCTCCTTGGGTTCCGACTCGGGGAACGCGTCGCAGACGTTGCGGAACTTGAGGCGGCCCCCGGCATTCCGATCGTACACCGAAACCCCGAGGTGCTGCTCGTTGCTGAAGTACGCCACAGGCAGGCTGGGATGGTAGGCCATGTGGCGCGGTCCCGTCCCCGCCGGCGGTTCGGCGTTCGCCGGTTCCAGGGGCGTGAGCGCACCCGTTTCAGGATCGAAGGCGTACTGCAGAAGCGCGTTGTTTGATTTGACGTAGGGGATGTACACGTAACGGTTGTCCGGTGAGGGAAGTACGCAGTGCGCTTCCTTTCGGCCTTCGTCGCGGCCGGCTACCCACTTGACCGGAAGCCCAGCGGCGTCGAGTCCGTACACGTCCACTGCGCCGCTGCCGTAATCAGCGCTCAACAGAAAGCGGCCGGCCCGATCCGTGCTCAGGTATGCCGTCCCATGTTTGAGCTCAAACGGGCGGAGCGCGGCACTCGTGCCTTTTTCATCCAGAGCCAGCGCAACCGCGGGAATCTTGCCCGCGGGCCCGCCCCCGCCTCCCACATACAGAAGCGGCAGCCCGGGATGAACCGCTATGCTGCTTCCCGCGAAGCCGAGGTCCACCTTGCCCTCGAGGTTTAGTTCCACCCCGGAGGCTGAAACCTTCGCCTGCACAATCCACAGCTGTTTGGTCGTCGGACTGGGGGCATAGAGCCGAAAGGATTCCGCGGCTGCAGCGGAGAAGTTCCAACCAAGGATGGAGAGGGCGAGGGCGGCGAGGGTTTTCATGGCGAGGAGAAGCTTGGGCGGCGCATCGTTGCACGGGCAACACGGGAAATGAATACGCCCATGATTGGTTCGGTGAGGTGGCGTTGTTTACCGGCGGAGGAACAGCTCCGAACACACCAACTCGATCACCAAGTCGCGCAGAGGATAGCCGTTTTCACGGGTCCTGGCGGCGATCTCGGCAAGCCTCCGGTGATCGTCGAGGGTCGCCATCCTGCGCAGGGCGAAGGTGGCCAGTTGCCCGGTCAGCGCTTCTGCGAAGCGATCCACGTCCAACAACAGCAGGGACTTGAACGAGTCCGGACCGTCAAATGTCGTTCCGTTTGGGAGCTTGCCGGAGGCGTCGACCCGCGGGTGGTCTCCGGTCCCGGCTCCGACGGCCTCCAGGTCGCGCCAGCGTCCGACGGCGTCGAAATTGTCGAAAGCGAAGCCGAGGGGATCGATCCGGCTGTGGCAGGAGGCGCAGACCGCGTTTTTGGCGTGGGCCGCCAGTTGCATGCGCACGGTGGCCTTGGGCGAGTCCGCGGGCGTTGGCTCCAAGGGCTCAACATTGGGCGGCGGCGGCGGCGGCGTTTTACCAAATACCGATTCCATCACGAGCGCGCCGCGATGCACCGGCCGGTGCCGGAGGCCATCCGAGGTTAGCGACAGAAAGGCCGCCTGAGTCAGCAGGCCGCCCCTGTGGCTTTCCGGGGCAAGGCGCACTTTTTGGAACCCGCCGCCTGTCGGGACCGGCAGCCCGTAGTGCAGCGCCAGACGCGGATTCAGAACGGTCCAGTCCGATTTCAAAAATTCGCGGATCGAGAGGTTCGCGCGCAGGACCTCGGAGAAAAAACGGAGCGACTCCTCCAGCATGCTGTGTTCCAGCCAACGGTCATGGTCCGGGTAAAGATCTGGATCCGGCGGAAATGAACCGAGGCGGTGGAGTTGCAGCCACTGCTTTGGGAAATGCTCCGCAAAGGCCGCCGCCTTGGGATCCGCAAGCATCCGGTGCACCTGTTGACGCAAGACGCCCGCGTCCAGAATGTCGCCCGAACGGGCGAGGCCGAACAGCGCCTCGTCGGGCATGGAACTCCACAAAAAGTAGGACAGGCGCGAGATCAACTCCCACGCAGTCAAACGGGCGCGATCCACATCCGGCGAGCCCTCGTGAAGGTAGTAGAAATTCTTGGATGCCAAGGCGGCGGTGACGGCGGCGAGGTAGGCGTTGCGAAAACTTTCCCCGGCAGTCTGCTCCTTGCGGACGATCGCTTCGTGTTCGGCAACCTCCTCCTCCGCAACGGGTCTGCGCCAGCAGCGTTCCAAAAACGTCCGCAGCGCGCTGCGGACCGCAGCGGAAGACTCATCCTCTGAAAGGAACGCTTGGCGCGCCGCCGCCGCGGACTCTTCGGGCAAAGGTCCTTCCCATTCGAGCGAATCGAGCAGGAGCAGGGGAACCTGCGCGCGGCCTGCAGCGTCGAACAGTTGGTAACCGGCCGGGTGCACAAAACGCCGGTCGGTGCTGTGTAGAAAGGGGACCTGCGTTGTCAGTGCGAGCGTGAGCGCCTCAAAAGTGCCGGGTGCCTGGTTGAGCAGTGTGAACCTGCCCCGGGGCAGCCGCGTGGTAAAACTCACCGTTGCAGGCTGGTCCTCGGGAATGTTGGCGTCCATGCCGTCGAGACTCCGCTTGAGTACGTCATCCCAGAGCGCGAGATGCGGTAGACGCCCGCCCGCGGTGGGTAGGGCGCTTAGACGGACGCTCACCCGGTAGAGGCCCGGGTCCTTCACTTCAACCGTTCCAAAGCTCTTGCCCGGAAGCACCAACTGGCGCGGCGGCTTCTCAAGCCGGTGTTTTTCCAGAAATTCCTTCGTCTTGGGGTTCGTGGCATCGGTACGCCCACTGCGTTTTTGCGGCGGCTTCTCGGGAAAGGCGTCGGCCACGCTTTTTTGAGCTGCCTCAAAGTAACGTTCCACATGGGAGGGCGAGAGTGTGAGCAGGGGAGCGAGGCGGTTGAACCCCCTCCATCTGGGATCCTCATTAAGACCGCCCGGCGCATCGCTGTCGTAATGGACGCCGAGCAGGTCGCGCAGCGAGAGTGCGTATTCTTCGCGGCTGAGCCGCAGCAGGTTGACGCGGGCACGCTTGGCCTCGCGCAGGGCCCTGCCCTCGGCCAGGCGGGTGTTGATCCATTCCACCACGGCTGCGCGTGCGGCCGCAGAGGGTTGTTTCTCCTCCTCCGGCGGCATCTCGCCAGCGCTCATGCGGGTGAGGATTTCGTCCCAGCGTTCGGCCGTCTGGAGTTCGGACAAGTCCCGGCCCAGTTGGTCCAGACGCAGCCCGCCCTTGGTCTTCTGGGCGTCGTGGCAGCGCAGACAATGTTCCTCGAAAAACGCCGGCGTGGGGTCCGGGCCGGCTGCAAGCAAGAGGTGTGCTCCGCAGAGCAGCAGGCACAGAGCGGACAACAGCGGGGAGCGGAGAGCCTTCATGGATGCTTTTCGGGTTCGGCTTCCGGTGCCCGCTGCCCGGGTAGGCGGAGGATGCGGCTTTCCTGCCGGTCTTCGAGCGACTTGATGCGTTCCTCGGGGGTGTTGGTGATGAACAGCCAGCTCTCGGCCTTCACCCGCACCGCGTTGCCGGGCCGGAAATGATCCAACAGTTCGCTGAACTTGAGATGCAGGCGCACCCCGCTGAAACCCGGCACCGCAGCCATTTCCTCCCACTCGCGCAGTTTGCCGAAGGTGCGGTCGCCCCGGTGGCGCCAGGTGCGCAGGGTGGGTTCGGCGGCGGCGAGTGCAACGCGTTCGTTGCGGTCCTTGTGGAGGTCATCGATCAGTTGGCGGGCCACGCCACCGAACAAGGCCACCTTGACGTTGCCGCCGCCGTACTCAAAGGGTTCCACCGACTCCACCACTCCGGGCAACCACCGGATCCGGTGGTAGCGGACGTTGCGCCTTTCCTGCTGCTCGGAGAAGGTGCGCAGGCTTTCCTCGTCCAGCCAGATGTCGTTTGTCCCGAACTCGTAGTCCGTCCAGTTGATGCCCCGGGCGAAGTTGAGGGACACGGTTTGGCCGGGCATGAGGCGGTCGACTCCCACCGGCCTGCCCTTTTCCCAGACGCGTGTGGCGAGGTCGTAATCGAGCAGCAACACGCCGGACGGCCCGCCCGGCGGCGGCTTCCCCACCGACTCGACCTGCAGTTTGGATGTGTCCTGGTTCACTGAGAGCACCCTCCACTGGAACCCGTTGCGTCTGGCAAAGGAGACGTCGTCCTCCACCAACAGGGCGTGGTTCTCGGCGGGGATCAGCGTCTCATGCTCCTTCGGCGGCGGCGCGATGCTGCGTTCCTCGCCGGCGGGCGGTGCGAAAAAATAGCCCTGGACGTGGGTGCCCGGGGGGACGTCCTGAAAGGTGGCCGGCCCGCCGTGGAACCAGATCTCGCCGCAAGGCAGCATGGCAAAGTAGTGCAGGGGCCCTTCGCTGGAGCGCTTCTCTTCCCTCGGCATGCAGTCGATGCGCAGGCCGGCCCGTCGGTTGATGGGATCTACCGTCACTAATTCGCCCGAGAGGAAAACGCCCTTTTCAAGAGGCGGGATGAATCTGGCGTCCGGCTTCTCGGCGTGTGCGCAAAACGCGGCACCAAGCTGCGCCACCGCGAGAAGGCTGCACACGACCGGCCGGCATGCGCTGCGTGGCGTGGACTGAAAACTCGACCTCACGCGCGGAGGTCCTGAAGGGTTCCGGTGCTGTCGGCGAATCGGGCGCTCTCGACTCCCATGGCCTGTGCGACAGTCAGCAACAGGTTGCTCATGCGGGCTTTCTGATTTACCGGGTTGAAGCAGATCCTGTAGTGCTCGCGAGGGTTGTCGAGACGGTAGGAGTCGAGTCCGCCCGCCTTGTTGAGATCGAGGTGCGCGCCGTGGCGGAATCCGAGTTTGGTGCCGCCTGCGAGCAGGATGGGCAGGTTGGCGTTGCCGTGGCTGTGGCCGTAGCTCATGCCGCTGCCGAAGAGCGCCACCGTTGTTTCCAGAAGCGGTCCCTCCTGGTCGGAAACCGTGCCGAGGCGCTCGAGGAAGTAGCGGAACTGATTAACGTTAAACCGGTCGCTGGCGGTGAGTTCCTCCATCCGCTTTGGGTTGCCGTTGTGGTGGGAGAGTGAGTGCCGATCCTGTTTGATCTGGATCTCCGGGATGGCAAGGCCCCGGCCCTCGCCGCCGCTGCTGAAGGTGGCCACGCGCGTCATGTCCGTCTGAAACGCCAGAGCCACAAGGTCGTACATGGCCCGGAAATATTCGCCCACCATCTGCTGGTTGACCGCCTTGTCTACGCGCGCCCGATCCGGTGCGGAAACCGCGGGAAGTGGCGTTTCCAGCCAGCGGGTGCTCCGCTCTGTGCGCACCTCCACTTCGCGCAACGACGTCAGGTACTGGTCGAGCCGGTCCCGATCCGCATTCCCAAGACGCGCCTCCAGTCTGTTGGCGTCCTCGGAAATCAAGTCGAGGATGCTGGCCTTGCGGTCAAGCGCACGCCGGTGTTTGTCGAGGCCTCCGGCGGGTGCTTCAAAGAGCCGTTTAAAAACGACGCCGGGGGAGTTTTCCGCGGGTAGCGCAATCCCGTCAGCCGTCCAAGCCAGGGTGGAGCCATCTCCGCTCAGTTCGATCGAAGGGTATCGGGTTTCCTGTCCGGTTTTGGCTGCGACCAGTTGGTCGAGTGAAACGCTGTTGCGGTCGGATGGACCCAGCTTTCCTCCAGTGAGCCAGATCTTCTGACAGCCGTGGTGGAAACCCAAGCCGTTCGGATGAAAAAGCCCGCTGATGGGGGTGAAGACGTCGCGGTGGCCGGCGAGGGGCTCCAGTGACTTCGAAAGTGCGTAACCGGCCCCGGCTTCCTGAATCTGGAAATCGATGGTGTTGACCCCATTGGGAACGTATACAAACGCGCAGCGCCGTGGTCGTGCGAGCGGAACCTCAGCGAAGCCGCGCATGGGGCGCATGCAGTCGAGAAAGGGAAGGGCGATGAGCGCTCCCAGCCCTTTGAGGGCGTGGCGGCGGCCGATCAACCATTTGCGGGAGGCAATGTGACTCATGGGGTGGGGAGGGTGTGTGGGGGCCGACGCGATGTACCTTACCGGTCCCAGGCAATTCTCTGCAATCTTTGCCGCCCGCCGCCCGCTTGGAAACTGGGTGGTGCGCCGTAGTGAAATCCGCGCGATCTGATACCACGTATCTGAGTTTTCTGGATTATTAGCGATGGGAACCCCGTGAATTAATCGTTCCGCCCTGTTCAGAAAACCGGCCCAGACTTTAGCCAAATCTGACGCCCCGCAAGGGGCACTTCTCTTTCAGCCCATGGCAACGCCATGGGAAAACCGTCCCCAAAAAAGAATACGCCCTGAAAGGGCACCCTCACATGCCCGGTCCATCCGAAAGCGTGGCTTCATCATGGGGCGCCCAGGGCTTAATGTTTGAGAACGGATCAAACCCACGCCGTTGCCATGGGCTGCGAGTGGCCTGCCCGGGGCGGAAAAACTCCGGTTATCATTGAGAGTTGGTATGAGACCGTGACGCATACGGCTGTGTATGGCGATTGGAGACCATTTGCGGGTTCGTTGGATGTTTGACACCCTCGGCGAGGCCGCGTTTAGACCCGGGATCGGCAGCCGCCTGGGAAGCAGCGAACGGGAATGGTGGCCAACCGATCCTGCGCGGAACGGTGCTCACGGAAGTTCCAAAACTGGTGTATCGAAACCCATGCGAATCTGGGGGCCCAGACAAAGTTCCCGCGCCCCGTGACGCGTAAACTCGTGGCGCAGCAAGACACTTTCTCGCCGATTCAGGAGCGAAAGTCGGTAAGGGAGGCTTGGTTTTGGTGCTTCGTTGATCGGGCGGTGGCATTGGGTGGTGGCATTGGGTGGTGGCATTGGGTGGTGCGGTCAGCCACGGCGTTTGCCAACAAAGCGAACCAACCGAATAAACGGATCAATCGGCGTCCCCAACCTGCTGCACACCAGCCCCCAAAAACCACGAACGAAGAAACACGGGCGCGGACCAAGAACCAGCAACGTTGAGGAACTACCCGAGTCCTTCGAGCGGACCGGTGGCAGTGCTGAAGCGGTCGATCTCGACGCCGCTTTTTTGCAGCATCGAAGTGTAGAGGTTGCAGAGGGGTTGCTGGAATTGGCCCATGAGGGGGATTTTCTTTTCAGGCCCCCCTTTCTTGACCTCGCCCGCCTCCAGTTCGCGTTTTACCTCGTCCAAGTATGGAGGGTTAAAGGCGAGATGTTGGCCGTGGCGGAAGCCGCCTCCCGCGAGCAACACAGGCAGGTTGTAGGTCCAGTGTGTGTTGCCGTCGCGCAGGTTGCTCGTCATCATCACCATCGTGGAGTCCAGGAGGGTGCCGTTCCCCTCGCTCGAGCCCTTGAGTTTTGCGAGCAGACTTCCAAATGCCTGAATCAAATCGACTTCCACCTGACGGCAGGCGGCCAGTTTTTTGGGTTCCTTGCCGTGGTGCGAAAGGTCGTGGTGCATGCCGAAGGTCATGAGGCTCACGGCGCGGGTTGAGTCGGTCACCAGCGCCAGATGGATCATGTCGATCATCAGTTGGAATTTGGCCTTCTGCTGTTGGTTGTCGGCGATGTCCTTTGGTTCCCCGCCGACGGGTGCCGGTTTGGGGCGGTTGACCCATTCGCGGGACATCTTGAGCTGGCGTTCGACGTCGCGGACAGATTCGAAGTATTCGTCTACGCGTTGTTTGTCCGCGTGACTGATGCGGTGGGTGAGGCTTTTTGCACGATCGCCCACGAAATCCAGCATGCTCCGGCCTTCGTCGATGCGACGGAGTTCAGCTTCCATCTCGGCAGGGGTTGCCGCGAGGAACAGTTTCTTGAAGACCGCCGAGGACTGGCCGATGGCGGGGATGGAGACCCCGTTGGCGGTCACCGAGAGGGAACCGCCCTGGGTGGTGAGTGGCAGGCTTTCGTAGCGGGTGGCGCCGCGAAATCTGGCCGCAAAGGCCTGGTCGACGGAAACGGTGTTTTTGAGGTTGTACGAGTAGTCGGGGTAGGGAGCGCCTGTGAGCATGACGGCTTCTGCCTTGTGTCCCCCGCCGCCGGTGTTGGGATGGCTCAGGCCTGTGATTACGGTAAAGTCCTCGCGGAAATCGGCGAGGTGTGCGAGATGGGAGGGAAGCGTGTAATCGCGACCGGCGCTCACGGGAACGAACGCACCCGGATCGAATCCGAAGGGCACGCCGATACAAATCATGCGCCGCGGCGACGGGTTGGCGGTCGCGGCAGAGCCGTTGGTCCGGAGCATGGATTCGAGCAGCGGCAAGGCGAGGGCGATGCCCGAGTTTCGCAGAAAAAGGCGGCGTGGAATGGGTTTCATAAAGGCGCTACTTTCGGTTGAAGAGGTCGCTTTGGACGATTTCGTGAAGCATGGATCGCAAGCCGTATCCCGAGGATTGGGTCCGCTCGAGGATGGAATCGATCACGAGTTCGTCTCCCGCTTCGGTGCTGACGCTGGTAGCGAAGGTGAGAAGTTTTCGCGCGAGATTTCGAGCCAGAAGTTCCGGGCGCGCTGCCAGCGCATTCTTGTAGGCGCGGACATCGGCCACCTCCTCGCCGGTGGGCAGTTTGCTGCGCGTGTCCACTGGGGCGCCCCTGAGGTATTTGACCTGACCGTACATTGCGTCAAAAAACGCACGCGCTTCTGAAGTCGGGATTTTCTGTCCGGTCTCCGTGGTGCGGTAAAAGTCGCGGTAACGGCCGATTGGATCGAACGCCTCGAGGACGAACCCCGGGGGATCGATCTTCTGGTGGCATCCTGCGCAGGTTTTGACGGCCTGATGCTTGGCGAGTTGTTCGCGGATGTTGGTGGCACCCCGGGTGTCGGGTTCAATCGAACCCGCATTTGGCGGAGGTGGAGGGGCGGGGGTGCCAGCGATCCGTTCGAGCAACCAGGCTCCGCGCAGCACGGGCGAGGTGTTGGAACCGTTGGCGGTGACTTTGAGAATGCTGGCCTGCGTGAGAAGCCCCCCGCGCATGCAGTCCGCCGGGAGTTCGACCTTTCTGAGGGTGGCACCGCTGACGGCGGGAAGGTCGTAATGTTCCGCGAGGCGTTGGTTGAGGAAGGTGTGTCGCGCGGACACAAGCTGCTTTGCAGGGAGATTCCGTTCGATGAGGTCTTGGAAAAAAGCGCGTGTTTCCTTCAGCAGGGAGTCGTGGAGGAGCACGTCCTGGCGGCCGGCGTGGATGCTCTCGAAATATTCGGGGAAAAGATCGCGGTCCGGGGTGGTGGCGTCGATCTCGCGGAGGTTGAGCCACTGGGCCAGGAAGTCGTGGACGAATGCGTTGAACCGCTCGGCTCGAAGGAGGCGTTCGACCTCTTGGCGCATGACGGCGGGTTTTTCGAGTTGGCCGGAGTCGGCGAGTTTGCGGAGCGTCGCGTCGGGAGCGGTCCTCCAGAGGAAGTAGGAAAGGCGCGCAGCCTTTTCATGGGAGGTGAGCGCTGGGCCCTTCTCCACGAGGAAAAGGAAATCGGGGGAGCACAGGACGGCCCGGTGCGCGGCGTTTAGGGCGACCTCCGGGCATTCGCCTTTGGCGAGTCGGTCTGCAGCGATCGCAAGGTAGGGTTCCACTTCCTCATTTGTGGCAGGGCGTCGAAAGGCGTTCTCAATGAAGGGGCGGAGGATCCTCCCGAGTGTATCCTTGGTGTCGCCGGCGGGCAGGCGGATGGAAAGGGGGTCCTTCAGCGGGCGAGAGGCGCGGACCGGGCGGAGGATGGAATCCGGGACGCGCGCCTCCTTGGCGATTTCCGCTGCCGGGGCGAGCTGGGTTTGGGTTCCGTAAAGCAGTTGGTGTCCACGTGGTGGCCAGACCTCAAGCAGCGGGCCGGTGATTTCGAGGGGTTTGACAACGATGGCGGGTCCGACGGTGGCAATGGGCGGGTTTGGGTTGTTGATGAAGTGCCAGCCTTTGGGAATTTTGTCGGGCTTGTCGGGGAGGTAGACACTGTACCCGGCATCGATGCGGGTTTTCGCCATCCGGTAGGGCGCGATGATGAGGGTTTCGCCACGCTCGAAGTGGCGGGTGAGTTCGATGGTGCTTTCCTTGAGGTGGCGGGCGTCGAAATGGCCAAGGAGTTCGCGGCGTTTTCCGCCCGCGGCCACCCAGACGCTGTAAATGAGGTCCTCATTGTGGGTGGTGTCGCGTGCTTCGGTGGTGACACGGATCCGGTAAAGACCCGGGGTTTCGCGTGTTACGGTTTCAAACTGGCGGAGGGCGGCGGGAACTTCGATGTGGGTGTCGAGGTAGAAGTGGAGGTCCTCGCCGTCAATCCGGCACTGGAGTCGGTTGTGGGTGTAGGCAGACCACGGCTTCTCAGCTTCGTGGTTGAAGGCAAATCGATGTTCGGCTGTCTCAGTTTTGGCCTGACGCACACTGGCCGCCTCCAGCGCCCGGTCGGCGGCCGCCATGTATTGCTGAATATGGACGGGGGAGATGCTCAAGGCCCCGGACTGGTTTGCAAAACCGTCGCGAAAATCGTCCTCGGGGAGAAGGTCGCGCAGGGGAGTCTGAATACCGAGCAGATCATGGACGGTGTTCTCGTACTCCAAGCGGTTCAGGCGGCGGATCCGGACGCGGCCGGTTTCTCCGTGTCGGGATTGCGCCTCGGAGTGGAGGGCTTTTTTGAGAGCCACCAGCGCGGTTTGTGTTTCGCCCGGGGTGGGGCGGTCCGAGCGGTCTGCGGGCGGCATCTCGCCGGACTGCACCCGTGCGAGGATACGGCTCCAATCTTTAAAGTGTTCGGTTTTTGAGAGATCGGCTCCGAGCAGGTCTGCGCGGAAATCACCTTTGGTCGTTTCGCTGTCGTGGCAGTTGGTGCAGTGTTTTTCGAGGAAGGCTGAAGGCAGTTCGGCGGCCGGCAGAGTTTGTGCGCAGGCCAGTCCGCTCAAAAGAGCCATGAAACCCAACGACAGGCGGGGAACGAAGCATTCTGGGATCTTGAGTTTCATCTTCTCAGGTCGAGTCATAGGACGTGCGGTTTTCAAATGGGAGAGGTTTTTGATCCGCAGGACGTCAAATGGTGGAAATCGTATTCAATTCCTTTTGCGATGGATGCTGGAGGGGGCACGGCACGCTGGGCTGCGAAAAAACTAAGCCATCGGAGGATTCCCGAGCCACGAATGTTCGCGGTCTGTGAGATCTGTGCGGTTACTCGGGAGGGCTTTCTGTTTTGGTGGAACACCTTTGGCGGAGAGGGCTTTTTTGCTGGCGTCGGGTTGAACGCACGATGCCTTGCTCTCTCTGGGTAACGCGAATGCCGGGGGGGCAGGCGAGCCTTGTGCCCCACAAACACGGAACCAAGACACGTTTTTGGATGTCCCAGATTTACAGCGTGCATTTCAAATGTCTTGGCGCTGCGGGGAAAGGAGCCCGATGGTGGCGGGTGGGTTCGCGGCTTGAGTGACGACGGGGGCGCTGTTAAGCCCGCCGCATGGATCATCCGCTGTTGTACGAGATCAATGCCCGGCACTGGCTCGCCGCGCTGCGTGAAAAATATCCGGACCGCAGAGGTCTGGATCTGGGCTCGGTACCCGAGCCCGAGCTTGAAGTCTTTGCCAAGAATGGGTTTACCCACCTCTGGTTGATGGGGGTCTGGCCGACAGGACCATGGTCGAGGGCCGAGGCCCTCCGCCACGAGGAGTTGCGCAGGGAATACGGCAATGCCCTGCCGGGCTGGACTGAAGTGGATGTCCTCGGCTCGCCCTACGCAGTTGCGGCTCTAGAGACTGCCCCGCACCTCGGGGGGGACGCAGCGCTCGCCCGCCTGCGCGAACGCCTCGCGATACTCAAAATCAAACTGATTTTGGATTTTGTCCCCAACCATCTGGGGCTCGATCACGAATGGGTGCAATCCCATCCCGAATACTTTGTCGGCCAGCCCCGACCCTTTGCCGATTCTTTCCCCGTCGAGACCGCTTCTGGAACGCGTTTTCTGGCCCATGGCAAAGACCCGTATTTTCCGGGTTGGACCGACACGGTCCAACTGGATTACCGCCGGCGAGAGACCCGCGAAGCGATGGCCAGACTCCTCGAGGAGGTGTCTGCAAAGTGCGACGGGGTGCGCTGTGACATGGCGATGCTGTTGCTCGAGGAAGTGATCCACCGGACGTGGAGTCATGTTCCAGCGGAAACCGAACCGGTCCGTGGCGAGTTCTGGGCGGAGGCGATCGCCCGGGTGAAGGCCCGGCGTCCCGACTTTCTGTTTCTCGCCGAGGCCTACTGGGATTTGGAGGGGCGGCTCTGCGAACTGGGTTTCGACTACGCCTACGACAAGCGCATGTACGATTTCATCGAGCACGACCGCCCTTGGGACATGCAGCCGCATCTTCTGGGCCTGGGCGCGGCCAATGCCCGCCGGGCGCATTTTCTCGAAAACCACGACGAGCCGCGGATCGCCGGAAGCGTGGGGCTCGAACTGCACCGGGCCGCGGCGGTGCTCGCCCTCGGTTTGCCCGGGATGAGATTCCTGCACGACGGCCAGTTTGAGGGCCTGCGCCGCTTTGCGCGGGTGCAGCTTGCGCGCCGCGCCCACGAGCCTGTCGACGAGGCCGTATTCAGGATGTACGCGCAACTGCTCGCCGCGTTCAAACAGAGCGCCGTGGGACGCGGCGAGTACGTCGTGCTCGCCCCCGAACGCGCATGGCCCGAGAATCCGACCGCGCAGTGCGTGACGGTCGTCCAGTGGCAGTCGGCGGGCGAGTTGGGAGAGTTCGAGTTGGTCGTGGTGAATCTTGCGCCCCACAACGCACAGTGTTTCGTCCGCATCAGTGTCCGGGGACTGGCCAATGGCCGCTGGGTCCTTGCCGACCGCCTCGGAACCGAGCGATGGGAGCGCGACGGAACGGAATTAGCCGTACGCGGCCTGTACTTGGACTTGGAGGCACGGGGAGCGCGGCTGTTCGTCGTCCGCCAAGTCTCTCCCTGACGCAACACTCCCAACGCCCGCCGAGGGCGCAGCCTCCCCGGAGACGCACCCTCTCAGCGGCTTCGTCTGTGGATTTCCCGCGCTGCTAGAGCGTTTTGCAGAATTCCTCGATGCGGTCCAACCCCTTCTTGATAATGTCCAGACCGGTGGCGTAGGAGAGGCGGACGGTACGGTCATCCCCGAAAGCGACCCCCGGAACGACCGCTACGTGGTGCTTCGAAAGGAGGCGCTCGGCAAAATTGGTGGAGTTGAGGCCAAGGCCGGAAATGTTCGCGAGCACATAGAAAGCTCCCTTGGGATCGACCACGGTGACTTTGGGGATCGCGCTCAGACGCTGCACGATGTACTGGCGGCGGAGGTCGAATTCGGCACGCATCTCTTCGACTGCGCTTTGGTCTCCACGCAGTGCAGCCAATCCGCCCTGCTGGGCGAAGGAGCAGGGGTTGGAGGTGGAATGGCTCTGGATGGCGTCGATCGCCTTGGCGATGGGCTCGGGTGCGCCGAGGTAGCCAAGCCGCCAACCGGTCATCGCGTAGGCCTTGGAGAACCCGTTGATCGTGATGGTCAGGTCGTAGGCGGTCTTGGAGAGGGAAGCCACCGAAACGTGTTTCGCCCCGTCATAGGTGAGCTTTTCATAGATCTCATCGGAGAGGATGAGAATGTCCTCGGTCGCGGCGATCTCGACGAGGGCCTCGAGTTCCTCCTTCGTGTAGACGGAGCCGGTGGGGTTTCCCGGGGTGTTGAGGATCACCATTTTGGTCCGGGGCGTCATGGCGCTCTCGAACTCGTCAGGCGTCATCTTCCAATCGTTTTCCTGCTTGGTGTGGACGATCACGGGTTCAGCCCCCGCGAGCCGGACCATTTCCGGATAAGACAGCCAGAAAGGAGCGGGAATGATGACCTCATCGTCCTGCTGACAGGTGGCCAGAATGGCATTGTAACAGGAGTGTTTCGCGCCGTTGGAGACGATGATCTGGCTCGGCTTGTAGTCGATGCCGTTGTCACGTTTGAACTTGTCAGAAATGGCCTGGCGCAGTTCTGGAATCCCGCTGGAAGGGGTGTACTTGGTGAAGCCGCCGTCGAGGGAGGCCATCGCGGCCGCCTTGATGTGGTCTGGGGTGTCGTGGTCGGGCTCGCCCGCCCCGAAACTGCAGACGTCGATGCCCTCGGCCTTCATGGCTTTCGCCTTCGAGTCGATGGAAAGGGTCAGGGAGGGGGTGAGGATAGTGGCGCGGTGAGCGAGTTCCATGGCGGTGAAGAAAACTGGGGTGTCTGGGCTAAGGTGCTTGCTAATCCTTAAGAGTAATACGGCGGAGGGGAACTGCCAGCAAAAGCAGGCATTTTTACGGTCCGCAACGGCGAACCGGATCGGTTTGCCGGGCAATGGCGGCCCCTAACGGGAGAACCATTCTTCGATGGTGGACTGGAAATTGTTCTCCTCGATCTGGATGATAGCCATCTCGCGCTGGGCGTTTTCCGGGGCGTCGGAGGCATGGGCGGCGTTGACCATGATGGTCTGGCCGAACTCGCGCCGGATGGATCCGGGGGGCGCTTTGGCGGGGTCTGTGGGTCCGAGGACCTCCCGGGTTTTGCGCACGGCGTCCACGCCTTGGTAGACGAGGGCGATGCATTTCTCCGTGCCCGGGGTGTTGCGCAGTTCGGGGGGGCAATCGCTCGGCTTGCGTCCCGCCATGAACTTGACGATCTGCTCCCAGTTTTCGCGTCCGTTGATCGGCCCCAGCAGGTCGCCGAGCTTTTGTTCGACCTCCGCGGTGATGGGCACCCCGAACTCCGCCTGAAGGAGTTTCGCCGCCTGTTCTCCGGAGCGTCCCCGGAGCTTGTCTTGGAGGACCTCCAGCACAGGGCCGTAGAATTGCTCGGCCTGTGCCACGCTCATCCGGTGCACCTTGAAGCCGACGATATACAAGCCGGAGCGGGCGAATACATCCATCACCCCGCCGGGGCGGGTGCTTGGAACGCGGAAATTGTCCGGTTTAATGAGCACCAGAGTCTTTTCCACCTGGGCTCCCGCAGGAAATTGAATCGCCGAATCGAGGATGCCGCCCTCCTCATCGGAATGCCTCGCCCACAGCAGCAGGTCCGCCTTGGCGCTGGCTGCGTTTTGGGGGGCGAAGGCCGCGGGCTCAAAGTAGGTCACGTTGCCCTGCGCGTCCGTAACGTAGTCTCCGAAGGTATCGCGGATGGTTTGGCCGGCGGGGTCGTCATGGAGGATGTGGCCCACGGCTGCGCGGATCTTCTCAACCGCGTTCTCCCCCTTGAAAACCAGCATCAGCACCCGTGGTCGAAGATTCTGAGCGGGAGAAAAATTTTCCACGACGTACCGGCGCAGGCGCTCCTGAACCTCCACCTGCGTTGCGCTGCCTTCCCCCACGAGGGTGGCTGCGTACGCGTCCACCAGTTCCTGGGAGGGGCAGAACATGCGGGCCGCCACCAAATCCAACGCGGTCCGCGAGATCAGGCGGGAAAGGATGGCACCCGTCCGGCTTTTGCGGATGGAGTAGGGGGTGACGAGTACGTAGGAAAGTTCTTCGGCCATAAAAAATAAGGGCCCGCGCCCAAGATCCGGAGGGCTGCAGGTGGAGGCCCTGGATCGGCCCTCGCACCTCTGCCCGTCCGGATATTCAACGCAGGCGGTTGGTCCCTGCCCGCAACGTTGCAAGATCCTTGCAAAATGATGGGTGTCAGGGGGGCGGAACCCTAGAGGCCGGGGGGGGGGCAGTCAATGGATTTTTCCCGGCCGCAGACCAGCGGTCACGGCCCGAGAGAAAGCGCCTAAGCAGAATAAAGCTTTGGGATACCTTTGCAGGGGCCCATTTGCGATGGTACCCTCGTCCCACCCCATGAACACCCCCGTTTCCTCCGCGTTTTCACGTCGTAGTTTTCTTCATACCCTCGCCGCAACCGCAGCGGCCACGAGTCTTCCAGCGCGGGTTTACTCCGCTGCCGCCGGTTCGAACGACGCCGTACGTATCGGTGGGATCGGTTTCAATGGCCGCGGTATGGGCAATCTGGCCAGTCTTTTGGAGGTGCCCGGGGTGCGCGTGACGGCGCTCTGCGATGTGGATTCCGCGGTGCTCGAGCGGGGACGCAAGCAAATGGAAGAGAAAGGGCAGACAGTGCAGGTGTACTCCGACTTGCGCCGGCTCCTCGAGAGCAAGGAGGTGGATGCCGTGATGATCGCCACGCCTAATCACTGGCACACGCTGGCGGCAATCTGGGCGATGCAGGCGGGCAAGGATGTGTATGTGGAAAAACCCGTCACCCACACGCTCTGGGAGGGCAAGCAACTGGTGGCGGCAGCCCGAAAGACCGGGCGCATCGCGCAGTCCGGCACGCAGAGCCGCTCATCGGTAGGCCTGCAGGAGGCGCGTCTCTGGCTCAACGAAGGCCACCTCGGCAAGCTGCTTTGGGCGCACGGCACTTGTTACAAGCGCCGGCCCAGCATCGGCAAGGCGAACGGACCGCAGGCGGTCCCCGCCACGGTGGATTACGACCTGTGGTGCGGCCCTGCCTCCAAGGGCGAACTTCGGCGCACCAAGCTGCATTACGACTGGCACTGGATCTGGGAGACTGGGAACGGCGATTTCGGCAACCAAGGCGTTCATCAGGTGGACATCGCCCGCTGGTTCATGGGCGAGAACGGAATGCCTCCCAGTGCCATGAGTTTTCTCGGCGGCCGGTTCGGGTATGACGACGATGGCGAGACTCCCAATTCCCAACTGGTTTCGTTCCAATACGAGAAGGCACCGCTTTACTTTGAGGTGCGCGGCCTTCCCTCGGCGACCGGTTCGAAGGAGATGGACAATTATCAGGGGTCCAGTATCGGCGTCGTCCTGCAATACGAGAAGGGACACGTGCTGATCCCGAGCTACTCCGCTGTGATCGCCTTCGATTCCAAGGGAGAAATCGTGAAGCGTTGGGGCAAGTATACGCTCCAAGGTGAGACGCCGGAGGCAAAGCCTGCAGCGCCCACGCCCACGGCAAAGGCCGACACGCACCACGCCAACTTTATCCGTGCCGTCAGAAGCCGGAAGGCGTCTGAACTCAACTGCAACGTGCGGGAGGGCGAGTTGTCCTCGGCGCTTTGCCACCTTGCCGGCATCTCCCACCGGTTGGGTTCGCAACTGGCTCCCGACGCGATCCGCGAGCGGGTCAAGGCCGATGCCCACGCGGTCGAGTCGCTCGGCAGGCTGGGAGAACATCTCAAACGCAACGACGCGCTGCCCGAAAAGGCGGTGTTCGGTGTTCCCTTGAAGTTGGATACGGCCAAGGAGATCATTGTCGACAACCCGGCCGCCTCCGAACTTGCCCGTCGGAAAGACCGCGCTCCATTCACCGTGCCGGACTTGGCCTAGGGGAGGTTCTTCCGGGAAAACCACCCTTCGAGCGGGGTTGTTGATTCGCAAGGCTCTGGGACCTCAGGGATTTTGCCTGCCTCGCGGTGGGATTGGACGTCCTGCCCAAAGGGGGGAGGGCGTCCCGCCCGACACCTCGAACGTGCTGGCGGGATTCCTCTCTCTCGCCCTCGCAGTCAAGATGGCTGACCAGTTCGTTTGGAAGTACCGTCCGGCGACACCCAGGACGTACCACACGACGTCTGCCTACACAGGCAGAGTGTCAGGTAACCGACACTGGCTGAAACGTCTGTCCCAGACTCCGCCGCTCCCCTTAGCGGCGGGCAATGCAGTCGCGGGTGTACACCTGCAGCGAGAGGGTGGCGTGCGAGTAGAGCGCACCCAACTCCGAGTCCTTGGTGATCCACACTTCATCGCCGTCTGGGAGAGAGGCGTTGTAACGCCACTGGAAACCTTGGCTGTTCGCCGCCAGAAAGGAGTCAATCTCCTCTTTGCTGATCGGCACCGCCAGTGCCGGAACATCCGGGTCCGTCTTCTGCAGCCAGATGCTCTCCGCCTTGCCCTCCGAAAAGGTCACAAAGATTTTCATCTGACCTTTGACAAACAGCGTTCCCTTCTCAGAAACACTCACGGGTTTCCCGTAGCGTGCGACACACTGCTTGCGAGTCTCGCCGATCCGGGCCGTGGCACTGGACGCAGAAACCGCAAGGAGCAGGAGGGCGAGGAGTGCCGTGGATTTATACATCGCGACAAAGTTGTCGTCGAAAATGTCGGGCGTCATTAGCAAAAAATAAAAATTTCAGGGCGTGCCCCGGCTGCAATCCTCTACGTCCCGCGCGCTCACGCACTCCAAGGATCGCAAAGAGAGCGTGCCTAGCAAAAGTCGGCGCGCACACGTGGAATCTGGGGCAGAGTGTCCTCTCAGCCTATGGTTTCGCGGAAACATCCTGCGCAGGTTCTTGAGGCAGGCTTGATGTGGTGCGCACGTAGCGGAGTGCCTCCTCGCGGGTGATTTTTCCCGCGCCCAACAAATTCTGGAGGGAGTGGTCCATGGTCACCATTCCGTCCCGGCTTCCGATCTCCATGGCGCTCAGAAGTTGGTGGGTTTTTCCCTCGCGGACGAGTGTCCGGACGGCTGCGGTTGCCATTAGAATTTCAAAGGCCGCAACCCTCCCCCCGCCCAGCCTGGCAGGAAGTAGTCGCTGGGAGATCACCGCGAGCAGGGCGGAGGCGAGTTGGGTGCGGATCTGCTCCTGCTGGTGGGCGGGAAAGACGTCGATGATCCGGTCGACCGCCTGGGGGGCGTCGTTGGTGTGAAGCGTGGCCAGCACCAGGTGGCCGGTTTCGGCTGCCGTGAGCGCCGCCTGAATGGTTTCCAGATCCCGCATCTCCCCCACGAGGACCACGTCGGGGTCCTGACGGAGGATGTACTTCAGCGCGGAGGAAAAGCTTTTGGTGTCCGTCCCGACCTCGCGTTGTTCGATGTGGGCCAGGCGGTTGGGGTGGATGAATTCGATGGGATCCTCCACCGTGATGATCTTGCAGTTGCGCGTGGAGTTGATGATGTCGACCAAGGTCGCCAGCGTGGTGCTTTTGCCGCTGCCGGTCGGGCCGGTCACAAGCACCAACCCTTGGGGGTGTCCCGCGAGTCGGAGGACCGCCTCCGGAAGGCCGAGGCTCTCTCGCTCCGGTACGGCACTGGGAATGACACGCATGGCCACGGCAACCGTGCCCCGCTGGTAGTGGGCGTTCACCCGGAAGCGCACGTTGCCGGTGAGTGAGATGGCGAAATCGAGTTCTTTTTCGAGTTCAAACTGCTCCCGCTGTGCATGGCTGAGCAGGGTGAAGAGCAGCGCCCGCACGTCTCCGGCCGTGAGCGGTTTGGCCGCAAGCGGGCTGAGCTCCCCGTTGATCCGGAAGACTGGGGCGCAGCCCACGGTGAGATGAATGTCACTCGCACCGTGTCTGGTTGCCGAATGGAGCAGCGACCGCATGTCCAGTCCGCCAATGGTGGGCAGTGCATCCGCCTCCGTCTCAAGCACGGAAGAACCCCGCTCCATGCCCTGCGCGTGCATGCGGAGATCCTCCGGATTCGGCGAATAGGCCTGGCCCGTTTCGAGGTCGATGTCGCCTTTTTTGATGAGGGCCAGCAGCGAGTCGTTGAAGGTGCACATCGCCTCGCTTGAGCGCATCAGCTCAGGAATCTCGCTCTGCCGCCCCTCCCGCAGAAGTCGCTGGACGGCAGGCGTGTTGGTAAGGCGTTCCACGGCTGCAACCCGTCCACGGCGGTCGGCGCGCGGCACCAGGCGCTGGGCGATCACTCCGCGCAGGCAGACGGCCAGGTCCTGGGCGGCCGTCCCCCGGAGCTGCTCGGGGAACAGCCCCAAGAAACGGTTGATCGCCTGAATCGCGTCAGTGGTGTGCAGGCTGGTCAACACCAGATGCCCGGTCAGGGCCGCTGAAAGCGCCACGGAAGCGGTTTCCGGATCACGCATCTCCCCGATGAGGATGACATCGGGACTTTCCCGCAACACGTTGTGCAGGGCGGAGGGAAAGTCGGGGGTGTCGCTCCCCACCTCCCTTTGGGTCAGCAGCGAGCGGAGGTCCTCGTGCACAAACTCCACCGGATCCTCGATGGTGACGATGTGTCGCGTGAAGTGGGAGTTGAGGTGGTGCACCATCGCGGCAAGGGTCGTCGACTTGCCCGAGCCGGTGGCGCCCGTGACCAGCACCAGACCGTTGCGCAACTCTGAGAAAGCCCGCAACTCGTCGGGCAGCCCAAGCTCAGCAAAGCTCACCGCTCCCGTTGGCACCCGGCGGACCACGATTCCAGTGCGCCCCCGCTGCAGGTGGACGTTGAGCCTGAACCGGCCGACCCCGTCCAAGCTCAGGCCCACGTTGACCTCGCCGGTTCGTTCGAACGTCTCGCGCTGCGGCGGACGCAGGGTCCCCTCGAGGACGGCGCCCAGCATTTCGTGCGTCGAGGTCGTGTCGTCGGCGGGGCGCAGCCCCCCGTCCACGCGGTAGGCCGGTTTTTTGCCTTCGCTGAAAAAAAGGTCTGACGCGCCGCGCTGCGTCATTCCCGCAAGCAACTGCTCGAAATGGGCAAATGCCGGATTCACGAGAGGTTTGGCTGGGCGGAGAGTGCTACCGCGGCATTTCAGGGAACCAGCTTGAAAAGATGGGTTTCCCCGCGGATGAAAAGCGCGCCGTCGGCTGGTGCGGGGGAAGCGAGTGTGCGTTCACCCAATTCGTTGCTGGCGAGCAGTTCAAACTTCTGTGCCGCTTTCACCACGCTGGTCACGCCGGTTTCATTCAGGAAATACACCCGGTCCCCAGCCGCGATGGGCGAGGCTGAATAGTTGCCCGCAAGACGTTCGCTCCAATGGACTGCACCAGTCAGGGCATCCACGCAGGAGGCGATCCCGGCGTCGGACACGCAGAAGAGATCCGATCCGACCACCACCACCGACGGGGTGTGAGGCGCGCCCTTTTTGAGGGTCCACGCCACGGCCGTCGCTGTTGCGTCAGCCTTCGCACCCTCCGGACGGATTGCGTAAAGGGCCGCTGCGTCAAAGCCGGAGCTCAGGTACAGCAACCCGTGGGCATAGACCGGGCGTGGCACCACCGAGTAGCCTTCGCCGTAAGCCACTTTCCAAAACTCCGTTCCATCCGCCGGGTTGTAGGCCGCGACGAAGCCGCTGTGTGGGCTGACCACCTGCGAAACACCGCCCACCTGGATCACCGCCGGGGTCGAGAAGGAGAACTGTTTTTTTGCGGCCGTGTTGCGCGGCTTTTGCCAGCGCACCTCGCCGGTTCGTGCATCGAGTGCCGCGATGAAGGGCTCCTCACGGCCGTCCGCGCCGAAGATGAGGGAATCGCCGACCAGAACGGGTGAACCACCGGTGCCGTGGACTGGTTTGTATTTGAGGGAGTTTTGGCGCCAGAGAACCGTGCCCTGCAAATCGAGGGCTGCGGTCCCCATGTGTCCGAAGTGCACGTAGATTTTGCCGCCGGCGATGATCGGAGTCGGGCTCGCAGCGGTGTTCTTCTTGTGCATGGCCTTGGCCTCGCCCGGGTCGGGCCGGAACACCTCCTTGTTCCAGAGGACTTTTCCGCTGGCTTGGTCGAGGCAGAGCACGTTGAGCCCAACCTCCTCGGTAGCGTCGCTGACGGCCGCCGTCAGGTAGAGCTTTCCATCCGAGAGGACCGGCGAGGACCAGCCCTTGCCGGGGATCTCCACGCTCCATGCAACCCCCTTGGTCGCACTCCATTCCAGAGGCAGATTCTTTGCGGACGTGATCCCGTTGGCGTCCGGCCCGCGAAACTGTGGCCAGTCCAGGGCGGCATGGACGGAGAAAGTCGCGCCCAAAAGAGCTGCGCCAAACAGGGGGAGGGGAGAGGAACGGGGGCGGTTCATGTGAAAAGCTTGTTGGCTTCCCGCCCGGTGTCCAGCAGCGAGTTAGCGTAGGGAGTGTGCAATCCGTTCACCGGTGGCGCGGCCCGTGGCGAGCGCGCAGTTCAGGGACGGGTAGCCCATATGGTCGCCGCAGATCCAAATCCCAGCCATGGATTCCCTCCGGGGCGGCGCCGCGAAGGGCGGTAGGGCGTGCACTATCTCGTAGCTGCGCAGATGCCGCCAACGTTGCACCGCAGGCCCAAACCATTCCTCCAGCCCCGCGCGCACGCGCCCTTGGAAGACCGTCGGTTCCAGACCGTGCGAGCCATGTGAGCTCACCGAAACGAGCGTCCTTCCCGGGGGCGCGTACTCCGGCGCAACATCGGAAGGGAAACACACGTTGTGTACCGGGCTGTCGGGGGCCGCGTTGAGGCGGAGGTAGCCGTCGCCATTTCCCGGCGAGGCTGGTGCGTCAAAATAAAGACAGGTCGTCCGCTGCCAGACTCCGGTGGGGGCCGGCCATTCAGCACCCTCCGGGAGCAGCGAGCCCAGGACATGCCCCGCCACGGCGAGCACCACAGTCGATCCCTCCAGAAACGTCCCGTCCTGCATTTGAACGCCCCCTGCCTCAACCCTCCGCACTGGCGAGCGGAGTCGGATGCACTCTTGAGGCAGGCCGGATGCCAAATGCTCTGGAAGCGCCTGCATCCCACCGGAGGGAAGCAGTGCACGGCCCAGAACGAACTGTTGGAAGACGAAACGGAAAAAACGGCTGTCAGCAGAGAGGCCGCGGTCCAGAAATACGCCCCCAAAAAACGGGATGAAAAACCGTTCCAGCATCCGCTCGCTCCAGCCCCGGGCCCGCAGGTACGCGAGCGTCGGCACGCCGCTTCCCTCCAGCAGTGATTCGGCTTTTTGTGGCAGCAACTCCAGTACCAGTCCCGCGATGCGCAGTTTGTCCGCCAGTGAGCCGATGGGCGAAAACAACGCCCCCGGCAGGGCGAGCGGGTCTTTGAGCGGGTCCGGCAAAAGGGTCTCGGAGCCGTCCGGCAGGCGGATCACCGCTCCGGAACGGAACGCGCGCGGTCGGAGTGCCGCGATTCGGATTTGGCGGCGCACCTCCGGGTAGGCGCTCAGCAACACTTGAAATCCGCGGTCCAGACGGAAGCCGTCGGGGGTGACATCCGTGCGAACCCGTCCCCCCACGGCGTCGGCTGCTTCCAGCAGAAGGAACCGTGTTCCGGCGCGGTGAAGGGCGGTGGCGCACGCAAGGCCCGCCATTCCCGCCCCGACGATGAGGACGGGAGGCATCCCCCTGTTTTGTGTGGGGCCTTGTGCCGGTGCAAGGCTGCGGAGGGCGGATCTGGCGGGTTCCCGACGGCATCGCTTGAAACCGGAGGCAAACGGCGGGATACTGGCAACCGCTTACCTGCCATGCTTACCATCCGAAACCTGAAGAAATCCCACGGGGGAAACACGCTGTTTGAAAACGCCTCCATGCAGGTCAACTACGGGGAGCGTGTCGCTTTGGTGGGACCCAACGGTGCGGGCAAGAGCACGATCTTCTCCATTATTTTGCGCCACGACGAACCGGATCAGGGCACCGTGGAACGGGACGAATGGACCATGGTGGGGTTCCTGCCCCAGGAGGCTGAGGCGGTGGGCGACGAGACCGTGCTGGACATCGCCACCGGCCGCGCCACGGAGGTTCCGGCGCTGGAGAAAAAGCTGCGCGAGTTGGAACAGGCGGGGACCGTTGATGGGCCCGACTATCTGGAGGCGCATGCCAAGCACGAAGCGCTGACCAACCCCAAGGTCGATGCCAAGGCCAAGCGGATGCTCGCCGGCCTCGGTTACAAGGACGGCGACTGGGAGCGGCCCGCGCGCACCATGAGCGGCGGTTGGGTGATGCGCGCCCATCTTGCGCGCCTGCTCGTGATGGAACCCGACCTGCTCATGCTCGACGAGCCCACCAACCACCTCGACCTCGTTTCCCTGCTCTGGCTCCAGAACTACCTCAAGTCCTATTCGGGGGCCGTGCTGCTCATCTCCCACGACCGTCAGTTCATGGACGAGATCGTCGAGACCGTCTTTGAGATTTCGGAGAAAAAACTCCTCGAGTGGAAGGGCAACTATTCCGCGTACCTCGAACTGCGCGAGGCGGCTTACGAACGCCAGTCGGCCGCGTACAAAAACCAGCAGAAGGAGATCGCTGATTTGCGCGAATTTTACGATCGGTTCCGTCAGGTCGCTTCCAAGGCCTCGCAGGCCATGTCCAAGCTCAAGCAGATCGAGCGCATGGAGTTGATCGAAAAGCCCGTGCCCCCGAAGAAGCCCTTCCGCTTCATCATTCCGCAGCCGGTGCGCAGCGGTTCGAAGGTGGTCAGTCTCGACGGCATCCACATGGCTTACGGTGACAACCACGTGTACCGCGGCATGAGTCTCGATGTGGAACGGGACGAGCGCACCGTGCTGGTTGGTCCCAATGGCGCCGGCAAAAGCACCCTCCTCAAAATCCTGGCGGGCGTGGTCGACTTCCAGAAGGGCGAACGCAAGCTCGGGCTCAACGTCAAGATCGGCTACTTCAGCCAGCACCGTGCCGCCACCCTCGACGCTGAAAAAACGATCCTCCAGGAGGTCATGGACACCGCACCCACGCTCGCCGAAAACGAAGCGCGCGGGATTCTGGGCAGCTTCCTGTTCCGCAAGGACGACATCTACAAAAAGACGGCAGTGCTCAGCGGCGGCGAAAAGACCAGGCTCAACCTGATCAAGTTCCTTGTCGACCCGCCTAACCTGTTGCTCATGGACGAGCCCACCACCCACCTGGACATCCACACCGTCGAGTCACTGTTGCTCGCGCTCGAACACTATGAGGGCACGCTGGTCTTCATCTCCCACGACGTCCATTTCATCCGCAAACTCGCCACCAAGGTTTTGCACGTGAACCACGGCGCCGTGACCCCGTATCCCGGTGGGTACGACTATTTCCTAGAAAAAACCGGCGGCTTCGAAAACGACCGTGCCGCGCTGACCGCCTGATCCGTCGCCCGGGGGCCGGCCTAGGCGAAAACAGCCTCGCGAAAAGCCGCCGCGATTCCGGTTTCCACCCAGCCTTTGCGCCGGGCATAAAAAAGCGGTTCCCTTCCGAGTAGGTGGCTCAGGTCCCGCAGGCGTGCGCGCCTACCCGGCAGCGGAGAGCGGTTTCTCTGACTCAAAAGGGCGGGGGCCACCGGGCTGATGGCGATCCCCAACCCCGCGTCCACGTACTCCAACAGGCTCGCCGGAAAGCTGCATTCCAAGGCGATCTGGAGCCGGCCCCACACTCCCGCTTCGCGCAACAGTCGCTCCAGTCTTGGCCTGCAGTTGGTGGCGGTATCCGGCAGCAGCACTGGAAAGCGCACCAGATCCGCGAGGGCGGGTTTGGGCATCTCCAAAAGTGGATGTCCCTCGGGCGCAACCAGACAAAAGGGATGCTCCCGCAGCGGCAGGTAGTCGAGGCCCTCCTTTTCCGGCCACTCTGAGAAACGGGCAGCCACCGCCACGTCCACCTCTCCGGCCGCCAACAGGTCCAGCGCCGCCGGGGAGTTGCGGTCGCGGAAGGTGAGTTTGGCATCGGGAAACCGCGCCCGCACTCCGGCCACTGCGGCGCGCAGTTCGTGGGACAAGCAGGCCGGAGTGGTCGCGATCGAAAGTACGGCGGGCGCAGAGTTGCTCTGGAACGCGGCCTTGATCGAGTCGAACCCCTCGACCAGGGGAGCAGCCATCCGCGCGAGTCGTGCGCCCTCACTGGTGATGCGCACCTGTTTTCCAAAGGGTTCGACCAGCGCGCAGCCGAACTCCCCCTCCAAGGCGCGCACCTGCTGCCACACGGACGCCTTGGTCAATTGCAACGCATTGGCGGCCCGGGAAAAGCTGCCATGCTGCACGACGGCCAACAGGCCGCGGAACTGCCGAAGACGGAGTTCTTTAAAGTAATGCCTCATTGCGGCCGCGCACACGCGGTTTGTCCTGTGTAAACAAAAGTTTGGAAAACATTCCAAAAGATAAACGCGGCCACAGCCTATAACATACCGCAACCCTCTGGACTCTCCTATGCCCCTCTCCCCTTCCCAACGCGCGCTTGCGCTGCTTGCCTCCCCGCTCGCTCTGGTCCAACCCGCTCTCGCGCAGAGCCCCGAAAAGGCCGAGGCCGTCAAAATCAGCATCAACGTGATTCCGGGCGTGATCCGGTTTGAAACGACCCAGTTCGATGTGCACGTGGGCGCGCGGGTCACCCTGACCTTCGCCAACGACTGCGTCATGCCGCACAACGTGGTGATCCTCAAGCCGGATGCCGAACCGGCCGTGGTTGCGGCCGTGAGCGCCATGGGTTTGGAGGGAATGGACAAACATTTCATCCCGGACGTCCCCGGGGTGATCGCCTCCACCAAGCTGCTGCAACCCTTCAGCCGTGAACAGGTGTCCTTCAACGCGCCGGAGGTCGAGGGCGAATACCCGTACGTGTGCACCTTTCCCGGGCACTGGTTCACAATGCGGGGCGTGATGCGGGTGCGCGCTGCCGGCGTGGCGCTTGCCGCCCCGGTCAAGAGCGGGGGCAACATCCAACAGGTGCCTGACGCGCTCAAACATTCTGGCATGACCCACAAGCCGCTCGGCACTCCGGAAAAGCCCTTTGTCATGCGCACCTTCGCGCCGGATCCCGGGTTGGATCCCGCCGTATTCGCGCACCACGGAGTCGGCAAGAACGGGGTCAAATACGATCCGGCGACACGCTTGGACGTGACCGAAAAGGTCACCGACCCCGCCACCGGTGCGGTGCGGGAATTGCCTGTGGTGCGCAAGGCCGAAAAGGGAATTGCGGGAGCCATTGCCGTCAATCACGGCCTCAACTTCTCCTATGTATGGGATTCCACCGAATGCCGGCTCTTGTATGCGTGGCGCGGCGGGTTCCTCGACATGGATACCTACTGGGGCAAGGAACCGGGCAGCGGCCGCCCGAAGATGTACATCCCACTGCTCATGGGAAACCTCGTCTACCGTGCCTCGGGCAGGATGCCGCTCGGGGGCGCAGACAACCCGGCCCCGGTGTTTCTGGGTTACAAGATGGAGCAGGGGGTTCCGGAGTTCCGCTACCGCATTGGAGACAAGACGTACCGGGAGAAGGTGCTTCCAGCCGGAACGGATGGGTTTGAGTTGCGGGTCGCCCCCGAGTCGGGTGGCGGCAGTGAGGCGTGGGTGGTGCCTCCGGGGGATGCCGCGGTGACTGCTGTCAGGAGGGAGGCAAACAGTTTTGTGGTCTCGGTCAAGGACCGGCCCGAGCCGCCCCAGCCTATGGCGAAACCGGCGGCTGATGCGAAAATCAAGAAGCCCTAAACGCCCCCCCTCCATGTTTTCCCAAAGCTTTCTTTCTGTGAAAAATCCGAACGCCCTCCGTTTCCCCGTTTACGCTGCCGTGGTCTTTGCGGCGGCCTCTTCCGGCTTGCAGGCGCAATCCGCCGCAACGGCGCAAACGCCACCCTATCAGGTCGAGGAAATTCCCGTTCCCAAGGGCGTCGCGCCGGAGATCGGCGGACTGGGCTTCACTCCCTCCGGCAAGCTGGTGGTGCTCACGCGGCGCTCCGGAATCCTCATGGCCGTGCCCGCGGCGGATGCGACCCGGATGCAGTGGAGCCGGTTCAGCGAACAGTCCTTGCACAATGCCAACGGCCTGTTTGTGATATCGGACCGCGAACTGCTGGTCAGCCAGATGCCCGAACTCACCCGCGTGTTGGACCACGACGGGGACGGCGTCGCCGACGAGTACCGGACCGAGGCTTCCTTCAACCTGAGTGGCGCCTATCATGAAGTCACCGCGGGCCCTGTCCCCGACGGGAAGGGCGGCTTTTTCATTGCGCTCAACACCGCCTCTCACTCGGGGTTCACCTTCGAGCACACCCGCGGTGAGTTTTCAGAGGTCAGTCGCCGAGGGCGCAATTTCGCTTCGGTGCCCTACCGCGGTTGGGTCATGCATTGGAGTCCCAAGACGGGCCTCGTTCCTTTCGCCAAGGGGTTTCGTTCGCCCAACGGGATCCAAACCAGTCCGGAGGGGGCGGTGTGGGTGACCGACAACCAGGGAGACTTTCGCACCACAAACCCCCTTTATCTTGTGGAAAAGGGTCTGTTCTACGGCCACCCCTCCTCGCTTGTCTGGGATCCTGATTACGTCAAAAACGAACCCAAGCGGGATCCCCTCAAGCAGCCCATGGCTGATTTGGATGCCATGCGGGCGCCGGCGGCCGTCCTGTTCCCCTATGGCTTTTCGCGTTCGCCCGCAGAGCCGTTGTTTGAGACGACTGGCGGAAAGTTCGGTCCCTTCCATGGGCAGTTGCTGGTTGCCGATGCCGCCGCGCCGCGGATCATCCGCGTGATGCTCGAAAAGGTGGACGGGGTAACGCAGGGCGCCTGTGTGGATTTTCACTCCCACAACGGCCTTCGCAACGGTTCGAACCGCATGGTGTTTTCCCCGGAGGGCACCGAGCTCTACGTCGGGCAGACGATGCGTGAGTGGGCAGGCGCCATGGAGGGGTTGCAGCGAATTAAATTCAATGGCGGCAGAGTGTTCGAGGTGCTCAATGTGCGCCTCAAACCGGACGGTTTTGAGTTGGAGTTCACCCAATCCGTGGATGCCGGCACCGGAGAACAGCCCGACGCTTTTGCGACGGACTCTTACTGGTACCAGTACTCGTCCAACTATGGCGGCCCGGAGTCTCAAGCGGAGAAGGCGCGCGTGGCGTCGGTCGCGTGGAGCGCAGACCGTCGCAAGGTGCGGTTGGTCTATCCGAAGATGGAGGCGCAAAGGGTGATGCGCATCAACATGACGGGGCTCACCTCAAGTGCCCAACCGCTCGGCCACGGCATGGTCGCCTACACCGTCAATCGGCTCGCCAGATAGGATACCGAGTTTCGTCCGCTCCTTTTGGAAATGCCGGCCGGCTGCGGACATCCCATTGCTTTTGCGCTCCCCCCCATCCGACTGGTATCTCCCCGTCATGAAATTCGCCATCTGCAACGAAACCTTTCCCGACTGGTCCTTTGAGAAGGCCTGCGCCTTCGCCCGCGAATGCGGTTACACCGGACTTGAAGTGGCCCCCTTCACCCTTGCGAAGTACGCTACTGAAGTGACGCCCTCCAAGCGCGGCGAACTGCGCAAAATCGCCACCGACGCGGGTCTTGAGATCATCGGGCTCCACTGGCTCCTCGCCCAGACGGAAGGATTTTACCTTACCACCCCCAATCCCGGGATCCGGGAGGCCACGGCCGAGTACCTCTGCGAGTTGGTGCGTTTGTGCGCGGATCTGGGCGGCCACATCATGGTGCTCGGCTCGCCCAAACAGCGGAATCTCTTGCCGGGCGTATCCCACGAGGAGGGCATGCGTTATGCCGCCGACACGCTGCGGCGCGTGGTTCCTGAGTTGGAAAGCCGCGGCGTGACACTCGCGCTCGAACCGCTCGGCCCAGAAGAGGGCGATTTCCTGCGCACCGCCGATTTGGGGGTGGAGTTGATGGGCATGGTGGACTCGCCCAACTGCCGGCTGCATCTCGACGTGAAGGCGATGTCGACCGAGTCGGTTCCGATTGCAGACATCCTTCGCAAGCACCGCGCGCGTGTCGCGCACTTCCACGCAAACGACCCCAACCGCCGCGGCCCGGGAATGGGCGAGGTGGATTTCGGCCCCATCTTCCAAACGCTGCGGGAGATCGACTACCGTGGCTGGGTGTCTGTCGAGGTGTTTGACTACTCCCCCGGGCCGGAATTTCTGGCGCGTGAAAGCATGCGTTACATGCGCGAGACGCTCGTGAAAATCGGTGCAGCCTGATCACCGTTTTCGGTGGAACATTTCCGATTGGGCGCAAAATGCTGGCCCTCGTAGGCCGCTATACGCCTCGCCCCGGACTTGCGCAGCCCAAAGGGCCGGGATTTCCCGCCGGGACGCAGCCCGCCCATTTCATGCGGGGGGCCTCCCGGAGTTCGAGACAAACGTACGATCGGAGAAGACTTCGCACGATCTTCACCCTTTCTTTGGAGCGGTTTTCCAAAAACTGATTAACCTGAGCAGCAATGACCACTACGCAAACGGCCCGTCCTCTGAGTCTCCTTCGCACCGATCTGCCGGCCGGGCTTGTTGTTTTCCTGGTGGCGCTCCCGCTTTGCTTGGGAGTGGCTCTCGCGTCCAATGCACCCCTGTTCTCGGGCATTCTGGCGGGTATCATCGGCGGGGTCGTGGTGGGTCTGATCAGCGGCTCTCCCCTTGGGGTTAGCGGACCGGCGGCCGGACTCATCGCGGTCGTCTCCTCGCAGCTTGCCAGCCTCGGGTCCTTTGAAAACTTTCTCGCCGCCGTGATGGTTTGTGGAGGCATTCAGTTGGTGCTGGGCCTGACCCGGTGTGGATTCATCGCCGCTTTCTTTCCTTCAAGCGTGATCAAGGGGTTGCTTGTGGCCATCGGGATGATTCTTTGCCTGAAACAGATCCCCCACGTGCTGGGGCATGACCGGGATCCCGACGGGGAGCTGTCGTTCCAACAACCCGATGGCAGGAGCACTCTGACCGAACTGTTTGACACCTTGTTCGACTTCCAGCAGGGGGCTCTGTTGATCGGGGTCTGCTCTCTGTTGTTGCTGGTGCTGTGGGGGCGCTTACGAGTTTTGAAAAACTCACCGGTCCCCGCACCCGTGGCCGTGGTTGCCTTCGCTTTGGTCGTGAACTTCCTTTTGGGAAAAATCGGCGGCGTCTGGGCGATCGAAGAGTCTCATCTGGTTCAGGTCCCCGTGCTCTCGGAGGGGACGTCGTTTGCTGGTCTTTTTGTGTTTCCAAACTGGGAAGCGTTCTCAAACCCAGCGGTTTACCTGGCCGGCCTGTCAGTCGCCTTTGTCGCCTCCCTTGAAACGCTGCTCAATCTGGAAGCCGTGGACAAGTTGGATCCCCTCCAACGGACCTCCCCGCCGAACCGGGAGTTGGTGGCGCAGGGCGTCGGCAATCTTCTGGGTGGCCTTCTCGGAGCGCTTCCTGTGACCTGCGTGATTATCCGGAGCAGTGTGAACGCGAGTGCCGGTGCCCGCAGTCGCGTCAGCACCGTGGCCCACGGCGTGTTGATCGCCGGATGCGTCTTTTTGATTCCCGGTTTTTTAAACCAAATCCCGCTTTCCGCGTTGGGCGCCATTCTTTTAGTGACCGGCTTGAAGTTGGCGAGTCCCGCCGTCTTCCGGCAAATGTGGGAGGAGGGCCGCGCCCAGTTTGTCCCCTTCAGCGTCACGGTGCTCGGGATCCTGTTCACCGACCTGATGGTTGGGATTCTGCTAGGGTTGGGGACAAGCATTGGATTCCTCCTCCACAGCAATCTGCGGCGCCCCCTGAGGCGGATTCTCGAGAAGCATCCCTCCGGCGAAATTCTCCGCATCGAGTTGTCCCACCAGGTGAGTTTCTTGAGCAAGGCAACGCTCGAGAAGAACCTCAGGGAAGTGCCGAGGGGAGGCCACGTGCTGCTCGATGCCCGCAATGCCGACTACATCGACGCCGATATTCTTGATTTCATCCACGATTTTCAAAGCACAATCGCACCGGCCCACGGCGTGCAAGTGAGCATGCTCGGATTTCGCGAGATGTGTCCGGCTCTACGCGACCGGTTGGAGTTCGCCGAATACTCGAGCAAGGAGTTGCAAAGCCGGATCAAACCACACGAGGTCATCGACATCCTCAAGGCGGGCAACGACCGGTTTCGCAACGGCCAGCGGATTTACAGGGATCTCGGGCGACAGATGGAAAAAACGGCCGCCGGTCAGTTCCCCATGGCCATTGTCTTGAGTTGCATCGACTCGCGCGCACCTGCCGAACTCCTCTTCGATGTCGGCTTGGGGGACATCTTCTGCGTGCGCGTGGCTGGCAATGTGGCCAAGGACAAGGTGATTGGAAGCGTGGAGTACGCGTGTGGCTGTGCCGGGGCGAAGCTCGTCGTGGTGATGGGCCACAGTTTGTGTGGAGCAGTGGGGGCGGCCGTCAAGTTGTTCAACAGCGCCGAATCGATTGAGGCGGCCACTGGTTGCAACAACCTTTCAACCCTCCTCGGCGAAATCCAACTCTCGATCGACCAACCGCCGCCCGCCCCAACTTTGTTGGGCGCGAGGGCTGCTTTCACCGACCATGTTTCCCGGAGGAACGTGCTCCACACGCTCGGAGTGTTGCGCGAAAAGAGTGCGCTTCTTTGCCGCTTGGAAAAGGAGGGCACCATTGCGATGGTCGGCGCCTTCTATGACATCGAGACCGGCGTGGTGACCTTCATGAACAGCGAGGAGCGTGCCCTCGTGTATAAGGCAAATCCCTCCGCCCCGGCCCTGCGCATCGAGGAGACCGCCTAGCCTCTGCAACCGCCCCCGCCCCGGGGAGGCTCCCCGGCAAGCCCCGGGAGGCGGCAGCGTCGGCTCACTTCTTCCCTATCTGAGGACTCCTCCCCGCCTATTTTTTAGGCGAGGGCGCAGGGTTGGGTTCACCCGGCAGGGCCTTTCCCAGCCCCAGATCCGAGAGCTTCATCCCCTTGCGGAAACCGTTGAACCCGTAGAATCCGGGTTTGTATTCGTCCACGAAGTCGACGGGCGCCTTGGAGGGAACATCCAGACCGAGGCCCCAGTACACCCCGTTGACCACCAGTCTGCGGAGTCCTTCGTTTTCAAACTCGTTCGCCGCCCCCATGGTCGTGCAAAAAACACGGTTGGTTTTGCCCGCTTCATTGGTGTGCAGTCGTGTCCAGGCAATGGGCATCATCGGCGAGTTGACGTCCTGCTCCATCTTGTCGGTGGCGCGCTTTTTGTTGTAAGCCGCAGGAGGGGCGTCGGGAGTCATTCCGGCAAGCACCTTGCCCCGCAGCAGAATGGTCGCGTCCTCGGGCGGATAGGCCTCGTAGACATCGGTGGTGCCGAATATGTCAAAGACCCCGTGGAGGAGTTGGGAACCCTCTGCGGCCGGTTCCACCACGGCGAGAGTCGCCTCGGACTTGTGCCGCCCCCAGTGGCTGACCCACTTTTCCCCCAGCACGCGCTTGCCGAAATCCGCCAGTCGGTTGCCGTTGAAGGCGTGTGTGGAGGTGCGCAGTCCCACGATCGGTTTGCCAGCGAGGTAGGCCTTCTCAAAGGTCGCAAGCGCCTCCTCGGGCCAGTTGCGGAACCGGAGCGAAAGAAGGAGCAGGTCGGCCGAGTTGATGGGGTCGGGGTCGGAGAGGGACTTGCCGGCGTTCGGATTAATGGTGCCGTCCTCGTCGATGGAAAAGAGCACGGTGCACTTGAAGCCGTGACGCTGGCTGAGGATTTTCGCGAGCATTGGGAGCGCTTCCTCCGACCGGTATTCCTCGTCTCCGGCGAGCAGCACGATGTGCTTGCCCTGGCCGGGACCGCCGGGACGGGCTTCAAAGACGAGCGAACGTTCCGCCGCGCTCAACGGGGTGGGGGACAACGCAAATGTGCCGAGGCATGCGACGAGGAGAATGGGAGAAACTTTCATGGATTTTTGATATACCTACGCAAGGGCACGGAAGGATCGGAAGAATGTCAAGTGGCGGCGGCGGGCATGTTCGGTTCGGCTCCCCGCGTGACGCGTGGTTGTTCACCGGGCGGCCGTTTCCGGCGGAAAAGACAACCACCGCGCGGCACTTTTCTAAGGCGCGATCCGGAGGGAGGAGGGTTTGTGGCATTGACGCAGGGGAGGCCACCTCTGTTTATTGGAGGCTTCCATCGGCGGTCTCGGGCCATTTCTGCCCCGCCTCTCCAGCCAACACTCTAATACTCTGAATCATGATCAATATCGGTATCAACGGCTTCGGGCGCATCGGGCGCCTCGTATTTCGCGCAATCTGCGACCAGGGGCTTCTCGGCAAGGAGATCAACGTCGTGGCGGTCAACGATCTGGTTCCGGCCGACAACCTCGCTTACCTCGTCAAGTATGACTCCACTCAGGGCCGCTTCCACGGGGACGTGCACAGCGCCAAGAGTGCCCCGGATCTGGCCGAAGACGACCTGATTGTGGTGGACGGACATCCCATCAAGTGCCTCGCCGTCAAGGAGGGACCCTCTGCGCTTCCTTGGAAAGCCCTCGGCGTCGACATCGTCGTCGAGTCCACCGGCCTCTTCACCGAAGCCGACAAGGCCCGCGGCCATATCACCGCCGGCGCTAAAAAGGTGATCATCTCCGCCCCGGCCAAGGGCGAGGACATCACTGTGGTCATGGGCGTCAACCACGAGAAGTACGAGGCGGCCAACCATCACATCATTTCCAACGCCAGCTGCACCACCAATTGTCTGGCTCCCGTGGTCCACGTCCTCCTCAAGGAAGGCTTCGGCGTGGCCGAGGGCCTCATGACCACCGTCCACTCCTACACTGCCACGCAGAAAACGGTGGACGCCCCCTCCCGCAAGGATTGGAAGGGCGGCCGTTCCGCGGCGATTAACATCATCCCGAGCACCACCGGCGCAGCCAAGGCCGTCGGACTGGCAATCCCGGAGGTCAAGGGCAAGCTCACCGGCATGTCCTTCCGCGTGCCGACCCCGACGGTTTCCGTGGTGGACCTCACGGTCAAAACGGAGAAGGCCACCAGCTACAAGGAAATCTGCGCCGCCATGAAGCGCGCCTCGGAAACCTATCTGAAGGGAATCCTCGCCTACACCGAGGATGAAGTGGTTTCAACGGACTTCATCCACGACCGGCACTCCTCCATCTTCGACGCTGGCTCGGGCATCGAACTCAACGCAAACTTCTTCAAACTGATCAGCTGGTACGACAACGAGTGGGGCTACTCCAACCGTTGCGTCGATTTGGTCAAGCACATCGCTGGCAAGTAGCCCGCGCGATGTCCACGAAGTCCCGGATCCTCCGTCGGATCCGCGGGCTTCACCACACGGTCCAATTCGTCTTTTCCTAGTTGTTGCCATGTCCAAACTTTCCGTCCGCGACCTCAGCCTCTCCGGCAAGCGCGTCCTGCTGCGCGTCGACTTCAACGTTCCCACCGAGGTGCGCGAAGGCGTCACCCACATCACCGACGACACCCGGATCCGGGAAAGCCTTCCCACGCTGGAACACCTCCGCGCGGCCGGGGCCAAGGTCATCGTGATGGCGCACTTCGGCCGGCCGAAAGGCGAGGTGAATCTGAAGTACACCCTTCACCCGGTGGCGCAGCATCTCTCGCACTTGCTGGGAATGGCCGTCGGTTTTTCGCCCGAGTGCACTGGCGCCGTGCCCGCAAAGATGGTGGAGGAGATGCAGAACGGAGACGTGCTGCTGCTCGAGAACGTGCGTTTCCACGCGGGCGAAGAGGGCAACGACCCGGCTTTTGCAAAGGAACTGGCCGCTCTCGGTGATGTCTACGTCAACGACGCCTTCGGCGCGGCGCACCGCGCGCACGCGTCGACCGCAGGCATCGCGGCCTTCGTGCAGCAGGCGGCCATGGGGTTGCTCATGGAGAAGGAACTCCAGTATCTCCAGGGCGAACTGCGGGATCCGGCCCGGCCCTTTGTGGTCATCCTTGGCGGATCCAAGGTCTCCGACAAGATCGGCGTCATCAAGGCGCTGATGGAAAAGGCCAACACTTTCCTGATCGGCGGCGCCATGGCTTACACCTTTTTCCGAGCGCTTGGAATTCCCACCGGCAAAAGCCGGGTGGAGGCCGACAAGGTCGACCTCGCCAAGGAAATCCTCGCGCTGGCCGACGCAAAGGGCGTGCGGTTCCTCCTTCCGGTGGACAATCTCGAGACTCAGGAGATCAGTGCGACCGCCAAGCCCCGCCCCACGGGCCTGGTCTCTCCTACAAAGGGTATCAGCGAGGACTGGGAAGCCGTGGACATCGGGCCCGAGACCGTCACCCGTTACCGGGCGGAGATCGCGGGGGCACAAACGGTTCTGTGGAACGGACCCGTGGGCATCTTCGAATTGGAACCCTTCGCCACTGGGACCAAGTCCATCGCCGAGGCGCTCGCCTCCTCTGGCGCGGTGACCATCATCGGCGGCGGGGACTCGGTGACGGCGGTCAAACAGTTTGGCTACGGCGACAAGGTTTCCTTCTGCTCAACCGGTGGAGGGGCCTCATTGGAATTGCTTGAAGGCAAGGTGCTTCCAGGTGTGGCAGCCCTCTCTGAGAAAGCGTAGTTTTTCCCAACCGGTCGAGTTCCTCCCTGACAAGGCCGGAGGGGCTGTCCCCCAAAGTATCCACCCCATGCGAAAAAAGATCATTGCAGCGAACTGGAAGATGAACATGACGGTGAGCGAGTCGGAGGCTTTCCTCGCCACCTTCCTGCATGAACTCGGCAGTGAAAGCAGCGTGGAGGTGGTAATCATTCCGCCTTTCACTGCGCTCGCCAAGGTCTCCGAAATCCTGGGGCGCGGCCAACAGGCCAAGCTTGGCGCGCAGAACATGTCCTCCGAGAAGAGCGGGGCGTTCACCGGCGAAATCAGCGCGCAGATGCTGCGCGAGTTGTACGTACGCTACGTGGTGATCGGCCACAGCGAACGGCGCACCCTTTTCGGAGAGACCGACGAGGTCGTCAACCGCAAGGTGCGCGCCGCTCTCGACGCCGCGCTCAAGCCGATCGTCTGCATCGGGGAAACCCTCGAGCAGCGCGATGCGGGTCAGGTGGAGGCGGTGCTGCACCGACAGATTGAGGCCGGCTTGCACGGGCTCACCGCCAAGGAGTTGGGCGACTCCGTCCTTGCGTACGAACCGGTCTGGGCGATCGGAACCGGCCGCACTGCCACGCCTGACCAAGCCCAGGCCGCCCACGCTTTCATCCGCAAAACGCTCGCCGAACTCTGGGACGCAGCCACCGCCGAAAAGGTCCGCATCCAGTACGGCGGCAGCGTCAAACCTCAGAATGCGGGCGAGTTGTTGCATGCCCACGACATCGATGGCGCGCTCGTGGGCGGTGCGAGTCTCGAGCCTCGGGGCTTTGCAGAAATCGTGAAGGCCGCGCGGGCGGACTGACCGCGGTTGCCGTCCCAGCGCGCTGGGAGCGCGACCGCAAGCTGGCGTTGCGGTCTTCTCAAGCGTTGCGTTCCCAAAACACCCCCGCCCGGTACCCCTGAATCGGCGCTCCTTCCTCAGCCTGTTCGATCCGGTGCCTGCTCAATCGACAGTAATCCGGTTCCGCCTCAATCCCCAGATAGGCGCGACCAAGTTTTTTAGCCACAACTGCCGTGGTGCCGCTGCCGAGAAAGGGGTCGAACACCAGGTCGCCGGGCTTGCTGCTTGCAAGCACCAGCCGTGCAACCAGTTTTTCGGGCTTCTGTGTCGGGTGCTCCGTGTTCTCGGCCATCGACCAAAACGGTACCGTCAGGTCGCTCCAGACGTTTGAGGGGTGGGTCAGCCGGAACCTTCCCCCCGAGTCCTCGCCCCAGTCCTTGGGCCGGCCTCCTGCCCGGTAGGGCGCGCGGACTCTCTTGCGGAGTTTTACCGCGCCCACGTCGAAGTGAAAGCGGCTTCCCGCCGTGCAAAACCAAATGTCCTCGCCGGCCGCCTTCCAGTTGTTTGTGGCGCCACGGCCCTTCTCTCGGGCCCAGGTGACCCGATTGCGCACATCAAAGTGCTGCTGCAAAAGCGGCGCAACCAGCAGGGAGGTTTGCCAGTCGGCGCAGGCGTAGACGCTGGCGGTGGGTTTGAGGGTTGGTTTGACCAACTCGAGCAGCCGCCCAAACCACTCGGAATACGCCTCGCCGCTGCGCTCTCGAAACACCGTGCCACCGTACTTCTTGGTCAGGTTGTAGGGTGGGTCGAGGATGAGCAGATCTACAAATCGCTCCGGCAGGCGGGGAAGAACACTGAAGGCGTCAGCACAAATCAACCGGTTTCTCACCGACAATTCCGTAATGGGCTGGTCGATCTCCACTCCGTCGGAAGGCCTCGGTGTACCCTCCGGAGGGGGAACATGCAGTGTCTTGTTCCGCCTGGAGCGACTTCGTATGGGAGGATGCAAAACTTTCTCGGTCCCGCGTGTATGAGCCGGAGCTCCGCTATCCTGAGTCGCAATTGTTTCGTCCGGAGGCATCTGACTGATTCGTATCCGGAGCCGCACGGCGGTGCAGCCCCCCGGCCGATCATGGGCCGGTGAATTCCTCACCACCGGGCTCACTCGCTCCCTGCTGAATCC
This sequence comes from Chthoniobacteraceae bacterium, assembly GCA_044376515.1. Classification (GTDB taxonomy): domain Bacteria; phylum Verrucomicrobiota; class Verrucomicrobiia; order Chthoniobacterales; family Chthoniobacteraceae; genus Chth-196. Next base: position 86,069 of record JBILKV010000001.1, read on the forward strand.
ATCCGCACGCACTCCTGCTTGGCGGGACTGCGTAAATTCAGATGGCCGATGCCCCTTGATCCTGCCAGCCATCCACACCTGGACCCGCCTCGATCGCCCCGGCGTGGTCCGTTTCGTTCCTCCGTCGCGTAAGTCAGCAGGCAGAGCGTCACAAAAGATTGCCTTTGACACCATGCCCGCCCCCGGATCGTGGTGCCCCGATTTTGTTCTGTGGAGGCGGCCCGGAAGATCCGGGTCTTCTCCAATGCCTCACGGTTTTCGACGGCCGCTGCAGAGGCTCTTTCGGGCACCCCCATCCAACAGGGCGGAGACGGCACCCATCCGTAAAGGATTCCCATCAACGCATCACGCCGGGTCCTCGAGAATCTGGCGGATGACGTGGCCGTGCACATCCGTCAGGCGGCGTGCGATCCCGTTGTTGTAGAAGGTGAGTTTTTCGTGGTTGAGGCCCAGGAGATGCAGGGCCGTCGCGTGCAGATCGTAGCAGTAGGCAGGATCGACCGAGGCCTTGTACCCCAACTCGTCGGTCTGGCCGTGGGACACCCCACCGCGTATGCCTCCGCCTGCAAGCCACGCGGTAAAGGCCCCGGGATTATGGTCGCGCCCTTTCCCCGCGCCCTGTGCAGCCGGTTGGCGGCCAAACTCCGTGGTGCAGATCACCAGCGTACTTTCCAGCAACCCCCGCGATTTGAGATCCCGCAGCAGCGCAGCCGCTCCCGAGTCCAAAACCGCCCCCCAATAGCCGTGATCGCGTACAATGTCCTCGTGGCTGTCCCAGTTCGGCCGGATCTTGCGGGCCGTCGTGTTTTCCGCGCCGCAGTAGATTTGGACAAAACGCACGCCCCGCTCCACGAGGCGGCGTGCAAGCAGGCACTGCCTGCCGAAGGGGCCGGCGTGTTCGTCTTCGAGATTGTAGAGGCTTTTGGTCACCTCGGTTTCGCCGCGCAAATCGGTCGCCTCCGGTGCGCTTAACTGAAGGCGCGCAGCCAGTTCGTAGGCCCCGATTCTGGCATCCAGCTCCGAAT
>JBILKV010000316.1:0-3573 GCA_044376515.1 Chthoniobacteraceae bacterium
GGTTCAAAAAAACCGGGACGAGCCGAAAGGTACAATGTAGCGGGCCGAGCGTAGCAGAGTGAGACAGACATTTGGCCGGAAGACCTGATCTTCAAAGCGATGTTTTTTACAACTGATCCAGATTTCCCTGGTTTTAAAAAAATTTCTTTTGATCCAGTGCCATAGTATCCAAAATAAGCAGACCCGGCCAATGTCTCAGTTGTGTTGTCCGAATAGGTTAAAGTCGCCTCTAACTCACCTCCTGGACTAGACTGTGAATTCGAGGTCCCGAATATAAAAGCGTAGATGAACTTTAGAGAACAATTTGGCTGATAAGAAAAAGTTTTTTGTTCCCCATAGTAAAAATGAGTAGTTTTAGTCGAAACTGTCTCTTGCTGGAAAGCCCTGTACCCTTTCAAATTAATAAAATTTGGAATTGGGATCGGAATATCATTTGGGCCTGCCGAAAGTATTAGGGGATCAGGGTGCGCGGCATTCGTCAGGGAATCCACAAATCCGTATGCACCATTCATTGAAGTAAAATATTCGATGTACGATGATGAGGAAATCGGCTTGAGACCGAGTTTTGCCTGTTCTCCGGAGATCAACGCTAAATCAGAAACGCTCTGATCATTCGCAGCCCCGGTGGGGTCAGTGCCTTTCAGAATCGACGATAAAACAATCCCCTGATCCGGACTGAACTGCTGCCAGTTTTTCGCTCCATCGTTGAACCAAACCCGAAGTTTGATTCCGCTATTTGATAAAACAGAGGAGGCTATTGTGCCCATATTTACAATCGAAGCATCCCCCAACTGAATCGAGAACAACCCTTTATTCACAGGCAGTGAAACCGCCGTAGCAGGAGCAGACGCCGTAGTTGTCCCATCGTTTTTCCAATAAACGGTCGAGCCATCGGCTGAAACGATCGCAAATTTAAACTGTCCGGTTCCGTTGAACGCGGCTCCACCCGAAATAACGCGTCCTTGGTAATTCAATACAGTTTGGGAAAAAGCGGCGCATTGGATACCGAGTTGGAACAACAAAGCCCAAAGGAAGAAACCCGGTTTAAGCGACGGAACAGTCTTCATAGGAAACGAGGAATGTGAGCCCGCGGCCCACCAAGCCGGGGAACGGGTAGGAGGTTAGTAAGAGGGCGCAGGAATCCGGGCATCGGATTTCGAGACGCCAACGGGGACGCGGACGCAGTGCCGGCGACCTCCGGAAAAAGCGGCAAGCCTTCCACGTTCAGGCTTGCAACAGCGGACCCACCCGTCAGGCGGTCGCTAGGAAGAGCCCGAGAGCCCGAGAGCCCGAGAGCCCGAGAGCCCGAGAGCCCGAGAGCCCGAGAGCCAAAGGCCTGTCTTCTACGAACTTGCGGAATTTGGTTCATGGCCAATCGCCTATCTACTCAAATAACATCAACATAATACGTCCAACCCGCAATCAAAATGCGATTAACGCACCCGGCTTCGGCACGAACGCTACCCCCGCAAGTCCGGAGATTTTTTCCGGGCGTGGCTTGGTGCTGAACGGACGCGCGCTCCCTTGGATTGCTTTTGGGCTTCGGCCGTTCTATCGTCGTTTCATGATCAGCACCGTGGAGGCCATTTACGAAGCCGGAGTTTTGCGGCCCCTCACAGCCTTGCCGTTGCAGGAGCGTGCCTTGGTTCAGTTGGTCATTCGCGTTCCCGGGGACCCGGCGTCCGTCGGCGCGGATTTGGAGCGCGCCGAGTGGTTGAAACAAGGCGAGCGGACGCTTCTGCAGGCTTGGTCGAACGACGAGGACGACGTCTACAATGCGTTGCTCACGCAATGACCTCGTGCTCCTGCCGATCCCCTTCACGGATCTCAGCAGCAACAAGGTGAGGCCGGCCGTGGTAATCGGCTTGGGGTCGTTTGAATCCGACTTGTTTGTGGTTCCCGTGACATCCCGCATGTTTCAAACCGATCTGATTCTCCGCGACTGGGCTCAAGCGGGACTGAATGTCGAGAGCGGGGTCAAGGGACAGATTGCCACGGTGGACCGCTCCCTGATTCGGCAGGTATTGGGAACCCTCTCCACATCGGATACCGCGCGTTTGGACCTGAAGTTGCGCGAGTGGTTGGCGCTTTGAAGTTCTCAACAGATCACCCGCCGCTCGCCCGCGCCTGCCGTTCACTACGGCCAACCCGCCCGCCGGAAACGACACTTCTTGGCGCGACTGCGATCTCCACCGTGCAGGGCGCGCCTCCGATGCCGGACGAATCCCTGCACCAACCGCACGACAAACTCTTCCGCGCCACCTTCTCGGACCCGGCGAACGCGGCAGCCTTTCTGCGCAACCACCTCAGCGGAACCTTCCCCTCTTTCGTCGACTGGGATTCCATCCGCGCGGTTCCGGGTAGCTTCGTCGACCCCGAAATGAGCGGTTTGGAAGCCGACCTTCTGTTCTCCGCCAAAGTCGGAGCAACCGACACCCTCTTCTACCTCCTCTGGGAACACCAGAGGACCGAGGATCCCCACATGAGCCTGCGGCTGCTCGTCTATATGGCCCGCATCTGGCAAAAGCAGTGCGAAAATCAGAAGTCCAACGTCCGCCTCAGTCCGATCCTGCCGCTGGTGCTGGCGCAGGACAAGGACCCGTGGAAGTCTTCCCTCAGCTTCCACAAAATGTTCAGTTTTCCCGAAAAAGGCAGGGAACTATTGTACAGTTGCACTCCGGATTTTGCATTCCGCCTGCTCCAGTTGGTGGAAATTCCCTACCAAGATATCCGTGGGACGCCGGAAGGGATCCTCACCCTGCGCAGCCTCAAGGCGGCACCGGCGGGCGAACTCATGGAGGACCCGGTTTGGGACGCTTCGCTCATCACGGGGATCAGCCGCGAGGCGGTGGAGCGTTTCTTCCGCTACGTACTCAACGCCAACGTTGACAAGGAAGCGTTTAAAGCGAAGGTGTCGGGGTTGTCCTCAAATAAACTGACCACACTTGCCATGACACTCGCAGAAAGTCTCCGCCAGGAAGGACGCCAGGAAGGGATACAGGCTGGAGCTCATTCCCTCACTCTGGCGACGCTGGATGTGTTGGAGTTGCGTTTTGGGGCCGTTCCTCAGGGGCTTGCGGCGGCTCTTTCAGCGCTGAAAGATCTGGATCGGCTCAATGCGCTGCACAAGGCGGCACTCACCTGCGGAGATATCGAGTCTTTCGCAACTGGCCTGTAGGGCCCTTGGCCCCGCGTTTTTCCACCCTAACGGCAGACGCCGTTTCGGGGCGTTACGTCCACTGCGTGCTCCGCGCGCGACACCTCTTGGCGTGGCTGCGTTTTCTTCCGCCGGGCGCGCGTCTCCATGCCGGACGATCCCCTGCACCAACCGCACGACAAACTCTTTCGCGCCACCTTTTCCGATCCCCGAAACGCGGCCGCCTTTCTGCGCCACCACCTGGGTGGCGGTGCGGCATCCTGCATGGACTGGGCCTCCCTCGCCCTGCTGCCGGGTTCCTTCATCAACGACCAGATGAAGGAGTTCGAGGCGGACCTGTTGTTCTCGGTCAAGATCGGACCTTCAGACGCCCTGGTCTACATCCTTTGGGAACACCAGCGCAGCGAGGACCCGAG
>JBILKV010000141.1:0-11206 GCA_044376515.1 Chthoniobacteraceae bacterium
ACGGATCAACTCGTCCGTCAAGGCTCGAAGCATTGGCTGCATCGGCGCCGAAAACTGGTTCCCGAGATCCGAGAGCCGGGTCGCCCGGGACACACGCCCGCGGGGAACGAGGCTCGAGGTGACCTGCTCCCGGCGGCTTTTTACCCGGTGCACCACCTCGAGCTGCTTTTGGATCGCGTCCACGAGCATCATCACTCTGTCGCTCTGCCTCTGAATGATCGCCTTCTGCTGCTCGCCGAAAAGCCCAAGGAGGGCCCCCTGTTCTTGAATCTCCATCCGGAGACAGGACAGGATCTGATCCTGCAGAGACCCCTGTCCGCGCACCGCTGTCGGGCGCCTTAATGGGGAGGGTGGAGGCATGATTGGGTCAAAAACGAACGGATGGTTGGCTCAGTCTGGGCGGCTCGTCAGTGGGCACCGGGGGGCTTCGCCGCTCCGGCGCTCTTCTGCGGGCCTCCCGAAAACGCCGCCTTGTGCTGTTCGGCCGCACGGCGAGCGTCATCCTGTCCCCGAAGCTGGACCTCCAGCACGGACCGCAGCCCGAACCCCCCTCCCTTGGTGATGCCGTCTGAAAGCGCCTCCGAAATGAAATAACCGTAGGTCTGCTGGCCCTTCGGACCGTCGATGACCCCCTTCATGCTTTCCGCGAGCATCTGACGGACAAGAATCCCTTCAAACTGGCGGGCCAACTCGGCGGGGTCCTGCTCAGGGGCCCCCGGCTTCGGACCTTGGGCGCCGGGAAAAGCGGGTTGGTTCGCAAGCACTCCGAGGTCAGTTGCGGAGGAGATCGAATCGAGTTTCATACTAGTTCATGATGAGTTCTGCCTGAAGCGCTCCCGCTCGCTTCATGCTCTGGAAAATGGCCATCATGTCCCGGGTGGTGAGCCCCAAGGCATTCAACGCGGAGGCCACCTGATGGATCGTAGGATTGTCTTCGAGGATCCCCATTCTCGAGCGCTCCTCCTTGACCGTCGTTTGTGTCGTGTTCGCCACGACCGTGCCGGCCCCATTCAGCGCGAGGACCCCGTCCCTCGGGTTGTTGGGATCGTTTGGGTTCACCACGTTGCCGCCAAGCGCCCGATCAGTAAAAGGATTAGGCTGGCTGATGATCGGATTTTTAGCTATGTTGATCGTCACCGAACCGTGGCTCAACGCCACGGTCGAAATCCGCACATTGGCGGTCGCCACGATTGTGCCAGTCCGCTCGTTGATCACCACCCTCGCAGGCACATCCGGTTCCACCTCGATCGCACCCAACCGGGCGATGAAATTCACTTCGTACCCCTTGAAATCGTCCGGAATTGCGACATCCACGCTTCCGGGGTTTTTAGCGAGAGCGCTCTGGGGAAACTCTTGGTTGATCGCCTGGGCAAGCCGGGCCGCAGAGGCATAGTCCGGGTTGAGCATCAGCAATTCGACGGTGTTGTCCCGCACCACGGTGGCCGGGATCTCACGTTCCACAAGCGCCCCTCCACTAATGATTCCCACCGTCGGGTGGTTCTTTTGCACCGTGGCCCCCCCTGGGCCGGCCGCGCCTTCCAAAAAACCACCGACCGCGATCGGACCTTGGGCAACCGCATAGACCGTGTCATCCGCTCCGAGAAGAGGAGTCTGCAGCAGCACCCCGCCCTGAATGGTTTTGGCTTCGCCGACAGCCGCCACCGTCACATCGATCCGCGTCCCGGCGCGGGCGAATGCCGGGATGTCGGCGGTCACCATCACGGCGGCAACCGTATCAAACTTGATGTTCGCTTGAATTTCCAAACCGAACCTCCGCAGCATGTTGTCCACCGCGGTCCGTGCGGGTTCCGACTTGTTGTCCCCGCGGTTGGCAAGGCCGACCACCAGGCCGTACCCGACGAGTTGGTTGTCCCGTCCCCCCTGGACCAGCGTGACATCCTTCACCCGGGCCGCGTAGGCCGGCGTCCCCAAGGAGAAAGCACAAAGAAAAAGCAGTAACAAATAGCGCATAGCAAATGAATTCTAACTCTCAGTAAGGAGTAATCTTGTCGTCCAGACGCTGCAGCCAGCCCCGCTTTGCCGCGTCACTGAGTGCCCCTTCGGAAACAACCTCATAGCGGGCGTCCGCGATATGCCTAGACAAAATGGTGGGTGCCACGTTGGTTGCCGCACGCATGCCAAACAGGATGTCGGTCGGGCGAATAATACCACGGAGGGAAATAAACTGCCGCTCGTTGGAGAAGCCGATTTGTTTGACCCCTTCAATCACAAGATTTCCATTCGGCAGGGCGTCGATCACCTGGACAGCCATCATGAACCGGATTCTCTGGGTGTTCTCCATCCTCGCATTGTTGCCGGATTCGTAGTTGGAGTTCGTCGGATCAAGAATGTTCAGCTTGGCTGCATCAGCCCTGGTTTTGGGGAGCAAATTGAGGGGGAACTTCCGTCGGACCGGATCTCCCGCCGCGGTGGAGGCCTTGTCGCTGGACACAGAATTAATCAGCGAGTTGGCAAGTTGTCCCAACAGCCCAGGGGTGGCGTCCGTCTCCCGAGCCCGGTTCAGGACCTTCGAATTGTTAAAAACGATCTGCTCGTCCACCTCCACGGTCACAATATCACCGATCCGCCGTGCCTTCTTGTCAGCAAACATACCACGCTCATCCGTGACCGCCTCCCTCCAAAGCGAGCCGGCACGCACCACCTGCGGAGAAATCACGAAGAGCGCCGTCACTGCGGTCGCCAAGGAGCGGGAGACGCTCCCTCTAAAAACGGACTTGGACTTGGTTTTCATTAATGACCTGAGCGTAAAACTCTTTCTTGGTATCTAAATTTCTCACCCGGATCACGGCGCCCGCCGCCCCTCCCTCTATTGCCAGAGCGCGCATTCTCACGGACAAACCGCCCTCACCCGCAAAAGCATCCACGAATTGCCCGCGCTTCACCAGCGCCCGCTCCACCAGGTCTCTCCGTGTCAACGCCTTCCCCTTGCTGACCGCCTGAGCCAGTTCAAACCCCGACAGTTCCCGCTCCACAGGAATCGGTTGGGCCGTTTCACGGAGAACGTCCAAGGGTTGCGGGTTGATCAACCCCTGCTCCAAAACCTGCCCCGATTCCAAGCGCTGGGCCGCCACCCAAACCCTTTGGTACAGCTCCACTTTGATTTGAATCGGCCATTCCCCCACAATCTTGCCCCCACTCACTCCACGCACCGTCACGTTCATGTTGCTCGACAAGCCCGTCGGGGGGAGCTGCACGCATTCCGCAAAAAAATCAGGAGCCGGTAGTTGGATCGGAACCCAGCGCTTCACGAGGCTGACCCGGAGATCGCCCTGAATATCGTACCGCTTCGGGAGGTCATTCTGAATTCCCTGGACCAGTTCCAACTCCGTCAGCTTCTGCGGAGTCTCGGTCATGATGATCCGCGCCATCGGCGCCTTGGGGACCCCGTCCGCACTCCGCGGGACGGAAGCACCCGACCCGCCGGAGACGTTTGCCGTCTTCTCCAGCGAAGCGCCGGGACGCCCCAGAGTGGCGCCTCCAACAGGCTCAAGCAGCTTGCTCAGATCGGCAGAAACCGCATAGGCCGTCCCCAGAAAGAGGACAGCCAGCAGAGCACAAAGCCGCAGGAGGCGATCAATCATCGTTTCAACTGGGCCATCTGGCCAAGCATCTCGTCGGAGGTCGTAATGGCCTTCGAATTGATCTCATAGGCGCGCTGCGCCTGAATCATATTCACCATCTCCTCGACGATGCTGACGTTGGAGGACTCTAGGAAACCCTGCACCAAGGCCCCGACACCCGATCCCACCGCCCCAGGGACCCCGGCGAGTGGCGGACCGCTAGAGAGGGTTTCCTCGTACAAATTCCCGCCCACACTCCTCAAACCTGAGGCATTCGCGAAACGAACCAACTGCATCTGTCCGGCAATCTGCACCTGGCCCGTATTGTCCACGAAAGAGATCTGCCCGCTCGGTGAAATCACAATTCCCTTTGCGTCCAGCAGGGCGGGCATCCCCATCACTGGGAGACCATCACTGGTCACAACCACCCCTTGAGCGTTCCGCTTGAGGGCCCCATCCCGGGTGAACACTTCCACGCCATCAGCGCGCTGAACTCGAATGAAGCCGTCGCCATCGATGGCCAAGTCCAGTTCCCCGCCCGTCTGCTTGAGTTGCCCCTGGGTGAACACCTTGGTCGTCGCCACGATCCGGGAACCGTTCCCGAGTTCCGTCCCGGTCGGCACAATGTTCCCATTTCCCGCATCCGCCCCCGCCGTACGCGGCCTTTGGTAAAGCAGATCCTGAAACTCAATTTTGCTGCGCTTAAAACCAGTGGTGTTCGCATTTGCCAGGTTGTTGGCAATCACGTTCAGGTTCAACTGTTGGCCTTCCATCCCGGAGGCTCCAGAGTACAGGGATTGAATCATAGTGGGTGGTTTTCGGGTGAGTTTTCGGACTCTAAATTATACTGAATTTTTTGGGTCAACCTCAGGCCTGCCCTCCTAGGTACTGGATGGCCTTACCAGCGTTGTCATCGCTCACATCCAAGATCTTCTTGGCGGAATCATATGCGCGGTTGAGGGAGATCATGTTCACGAGTTCCTCCATCAACAAAACGTTACTTCCTTCCACGGTCATGTGGAGCACGGGCGCGTTTGGAATGGCAGCGGCATTGTTGTCACCGATCGGGCCAAGAATCCCGTTTCCAATGCGGTGCAATTCATCAGGGTTGTCGAACTTAAACACCGCCAACCTGCCGATTTGCTGGTCATCCTGGATGATGCGCCCCTCGCCATTAATGAACACCCTGCCCCCCTGCTGCCTGAAGGTAATCGGTCCTCCATCCCCCTCGACGACCGCGCCCTCTTGAGTTACAAGCGTGTAGTCTTCGGCAAGCCTGAAGTTCCCGTTCCGCGTGTAACCATTTGTGCCGTCTGGGAGTCGGACCCGAAAATACCCCTCGCCCGGGATCGCAAAGTTCGTGTCGATCCCCGTGTAACTGAAAGCGCCCGGCTTGGTGTTCAGACTTCTTTTCCCCACAGGGATCACGCCCTTCTCCGTTTGAGAAACACTCTGACCGTGCTTCACCTTCATCACATCGGCGGCCACGGCGGAGAAAGAAGACTGCGACTTCTTGTACCCGGGCACTCCTGCGGAAGCCAGATTCTGGGCAATGGTCTCTTGCCAAGCTTCAAACGCGACCATTCCGGCCGCTCCCTTGTACATTCCTACATTCATTCTGGGCTTCTCAGAGCACGGTCCGTGCCATTCACCCTCTCCAGGCCCGGAAGGGCCGGGAATGGGCCTCCAATTTTTCAGGTCAAGACTGGTGCTGGCATTTGAGACGTTTGTCTGCCAAACTAGTGATTGAGGATGCCCATGCAAAGGATTCTGCTCGTTGACGACGATCGCGATCTGCTCCGCGCCCTGGGCGACGGGCTGACGGCTTCGTTTGACGTGGAAGCCGTGCCTGATCCCGCAACGGCGTTGGAACTCCTCCGTGGCGGGCCGGATTTTGCTGTGGTGGTTGCCGACATGCGGATGCCAGGAATGAGCGGCCTCGATCTGCTCAGGCAAGCCCGTTCCCTCGCGCCGAGCGCCTCCCGGATGATGCTCACCTGCATCGATGACGCGCAGACGGCGATCGCGGCGATCAATGAGGGAAACGTTTGCCGCTACCTGACCAAGCCCTGCAGCATTCCGGTGCTCGAGTCGGCGATCCGCGAGGCCATCGATCTGAGGCAAACCATCCACCATTTGCTCGACTCACAGTTCCGCATGCTTTCCGGCGCCGTCGAAGTGCTCGGAAAAGTCATTCAGATGGTCAAGCCTGAGACCCACACCCTCGCCCAGCGGCTGAGCCAGCGGATGCGCGCACTCGCCCTGGAAATGCGACACCCGGAGTTCTGGGAGCTCGAGGTCGCCGCCATGCTGGCCCCTCTGGGGGCAATCGGCGTCCCAGAGCCGGCCGCCGATCAGGAGGCCACCGCCGCCTTCTCGGGCGATTTCCCCCAAGCCGCGGCCGCCCTGTTGCGCCAGATCCCGCGAATGGAAAAAATCGCCTCCTCGCTGGCCTACCTAGGCAAGAACTTCGATGGATCGGGTCTGCCGCGAGACGGAGTTGCCGGCACGCAAATTCCGGCCGGAGCCCGGATGCTCCGGGTGGTGCGCGACATGGAGGAGCTTTTGAGCAAGGGACAGACCGCTGCCGACGCTCTGTGCCGCTTGCAGGAAACCGCCGGCATCTATGACCCAAGGGTCCTGACGGCCGCCCATGCGTGCTTTGGAACTGCGCTCGAGACGGAAGCCCTGGCCGCCACCGCGGTTGCATGGACAGCCCTGGAGGAGGGAGACACCCTTGCCGAAGACATTCCCTCGGAATCCGGGTCCCTGCTTCTGACCAAAGGCTGCCGGGTGACCCCCAACCTCAAGCGAATGCTCCAAGAGATGGCCGCCCGCGGCCGCATGCCAGCGAACGTCCGGATCAGAAAAGGCGCCAGACCCGGCGAGCCCGCGGAACACTGAGCTCACGCGCGGTTGCGGACTTCCGGCCATCAAAGCCACCGCAACAGTTTCCGGCGGACTTTACCGACCGTGGTATTCCTGCAGGCTGCGGACCTCGATCCCGTGCTCGCGGGTGGCGCGGATCCCCTCCAAACTGGCTTCCGCCGCGCGGAGGGTCGTGACCACCGGGATGCGGGCGCTGTTGGCCGTCGAGCGGATCCGCACTTCGTCCTCCCGGGCGACCTTCCCAGAAGGCGTATTGATGATCAGGGCCAGTTCGCCGTTCTTGACCAGATCCAGCGGGTTGGGACGCCCCTCACCAATTTTGTGGACCCGTTTGACCGGAATGCCGGCGGCTTCCAGACTCCGGGCGGTTCCGTAGGTGGAAAGCACCTCGAACCCAAGCTCTGCAAAGCCTCTCGCGATTTCGGTCGCCCGGGACTTGTCCCGGTCGGGAACCGAGATGAAGACCTTCCCCTTCCCCGGAAGCGGCGGTTGGGCGGCCATCTGTGCCTTCGCGTAGGCGAGCCCCAGGGTGCGGTCGATGCCCATCACCTCGCCGGTGCTCCGCATTTCGGGTCCGAGCACAATATCCACGCCGGGAAACTTGATGAAGGGGAAGACCGCCTCCTTCACCGAGAAATGGCTGGGTACGATCTCCTTGGTGAAGCCGAGCTCCTGAAGGGTCACGCCGGCCATCACCTTGGCCGCGAGTTTCGCCAGCGGAACACCGATTGCTTTGGAGACAAACGGGACCGTCCGGGAGGCGCGCGGGTTGACCTCCAGCACAAACACCTGCTCGTCCTTGACGGCGAACTGCACGTTCATCAGGCCCCGCACGTTGAGTGCGCGCGCCATGCGCTTGGTCGCGTCCGCGATCTCCTCCTGCACCCTTCGACTCAATCCAAAGGCGGGAATCACGCAGGCCGAATCCCCCGAATGAATCCCCGCCTCCTCAATGTGCTCCATGATCGCCCCGATCACCGCGGTTTCCCCGTCGCAGATGCAGTCCACGTCGACTTCGGTGGCGTCCTCGAGAAAATGATCCACCAGCACGGGATGATCCGGGCTCGCCTCCACCGCGGTCCGGATATAGCGGCGCAAATCCTCCTCGTTGTGAACGCGTTCCATGGCCCGCCCCCCCAGCACAAAGGAGGGCCGGACCAGCACCGGATAGCCCACACGGTTCGCCACAGCCACGGCCTCCGCCTCAGTGGTGGCGGTCCCCCCGGGGGTCTGTTTGATGCCCAGTTCGTCGAGCATCGCGGAGAAGAGTTTCCGGTCCTCGGCGCGCTCGATGCTCTCGGGTGAGGTGCCGATGATGGGAACCCCGGCATCCGCCAGCCCGCGCGCCAGATTCAGCGGGGTCTGCCCGCCAAACTGCACAATGACGCCCCAGGGCTTTTCCTGCTCGCAGATGTTGAGGGTGTCCTCGAGGGTTAGAGGCTCGAAGTAGAGCTTGTCGCTCGTATCGTAGTCGGTCGAAACGGTCTCCGGGTTGGAGTTGACCATGATCGTTTCAAACCCGATCTCCTTGAGCGCGAAGGCGGCGTGCACGCAGCAGTAGTCGAACTCTATCCCCTGCCCGATCCGGTTCGGCCCGCCCCCGAGAATCACCACCTTGCGCTTACCGCTTTCCCGGCGCTCGTTTTCGTCGCCGTATCCCGAGTAGTAGTAGGGCGTGTAGGCCTCAAACTCCGCCGCGCACGTGTCCACCAGCCGGTAGACCGGTTCCACGCCGGCCGCCTTCCGAATGGCCCGCGCCTCCTTCTCGGTCTTGCCCCACGCCACCGCCAACTGCCGGTCGGAAAAACCCAGTTTCTTGGCACGCCGGATGTGTTCCGGCGAGCCAACCGCCTCCGCGAGAAGGCGCCCTTCGTCCACGATCCCCTTGAGGTTCTCCAAAAACCACAGGTCAATTTTGGTAAGCTCAAAAATCTCCTCCACCGTCGTACCCGAAGCCAGCGCCTGACCGATGCAGAAAATCCGGTCCACATTCGGCACCGAGAGGCGCCTCCGCATGGTGTCCTTGTCGAGTGCCTTTTCCGCGCCGTCCCCCAGCAGGCCGAAGCGCTTGATCTCGAGGCTGCGGAGGGCCTTCTGCATGGCCTCCTTGAAGGTGCGCCCGATCGCCATTGCCTCCCCGACGCTCTTCATCTGGGTGGTGAGGGTGGCGTCCGCCAGGGGGAACTTCTCAAAAGTGAACCGCGGGATCTTCACCACCACGTAGTCGATCGACGGCTCGAAACACGCCGGCGTTTCCCGGGTGATGTCGTTCTTGACCTCATCCAGCGTGTAGCCCACGGCCAGTTTGGCCGCGATCTTGGCAATCGGAAACCCCGTGGCCTTCGAGGCCAGCGCCGAGGAACGCGACACCCGCGGGTTCATTTCAATCACCACCATCCGTCCGTCCTCAGGGTGCACGCAGAACTGGATGTTCGAGCCGCCCGTCTCCACACCGATCTCGCGGATCACCGCAAACGACGCGTCCCGCATCGCTTGGTACTCCCGGTCGGTGAGCGTCTGGATCGGGGCCACGGTAATGGAGTCCCCAGTGTGGACCCCCATGGGGTCGAGGTTCTCGATGGAACATACGATCACGCAGTTGTCCGCGCGGTCCCGCATGACCTCCATCTCGAACTCCTTCCATCCAAGCAGACTTTCCTCAATCAACACCTCGCTCACCGGCGAGAGATCCAGCCCCCGCGCGACGATCTCCTCGAACTCCTCCCGGTTGTAGGCGATCCCTCCCCCCATCCCGCCCAGCGTGAACGCCGGCCGGATCACCAGCGGAAACTTGCCGATCTCAGCCGCGTGCTTCCGCGCGTCCTCCATAGTGTGGGCGGTTCCCGAGCGCGCAACCTCCAGGCCGATCTTTTGCATCGCCTCCTTGAAGGCCTGCCGGTCCTCGCCCTTGTGGATCGCCTCCGCATTCGCGCCGATCATCCGCACACCATGCTTTTCGAGCACCCCCGCCTTCACCAGCGACATCGCGCAGTTCAGCGCGGTCTGGCCGCCCAGGGTCGGAAGCAGCGCATCGGGCTTTTCACGCTCGATGATGCGCTCCACCATCTCGGGCGTGATCGGCTCCACGTAGGTCCGGTGGGCGAACTCCGGATCCGTCATGATGGTCGCCGGGTTGGAGTTGACTAGAACCACTTCGTAACCGTCCTCCTTCAGGGCCTTGCAGGCCTGCACGCCCGAATAGTCGAATTCGCACCCCTGCCCGATGACAATCGGACCGGAGCCAATGAGGAGGATCTTGTGGAGAGAGTTGTCGCGGGGCATGGGCAAAAGTGCGCGAAGTCTAAGCAGACACCTCCCCGGGCCGCAACGCCGCTCACCGGCAAAATCAGGCCCCGCCCGGCTCGGCGGGCACGGCTGACGGCCCCTAACGACCCGCCGTCTTGTCCGCCAGCAGGCGCACCAAATCCCCCAGGATGTTCAATCCCTCTTCCTTGACAGGGTCGTACCTCAACGGGGCGGTCTTGAACTCCTTGGCGTCCTCCTTCTCCTCCTTCTCCTCCTTGGGCGCCGGGGGTTCCTCCGGTGTTTCGCCCCCCTTAGAGACCTTTGGCTCCACAAAGGTGATCGGCGTCAATTCCTTGGCCCGGACGTTGTCCAGAGTGATCCGGTACGCCTTGGGATCGGGTCCCTTCTGGAGTTTAGCCCGCTCCGCCTCCCGTTTTTCCCGGAGCGCCTTGTCCGCGTCCACCTCGGACAACCGCACGGACTCGTTGATGGACAGCTTGTTTTCGTCCAGATACTTCCGAACCTTTTTGAGGTCTTCCACAACGTAAGCGAACTCCGGGTTGTTCTCCACGCGCTTTCCGGCGCGCCGCCTCAACTCCTCGATGTGCAACGGCTTGGGCCACTTGTTGATGTCCAGGGCCCTGATGGTGTCGTAGGGTAGCGGTTCCTTGAGACCGTCCTCCCCGATCTCCGGCTGGTCCGAGGTGGACGGCAGCAGGATGTCGCTTTCCACACCGCGCAGCTGCGTGGAACCGCCCGCGACCCGGTAGAATTTCTGGATGGTCAGTTTCACCGCGCCCGCCCTGGGTTCCTTGGCCAGAAGGGGTACCACCCGGTTGAGTTCCAGCAATTGCTGGACCGTTCCCTTCCCAAAGGTCTTGCTGTCGCCGACGATCACCGCCCGCCCGTAGTCCTGCATTGCGGCGGCGAAAATTTCACTGGCGGAGGCGCTCTGCCGGTTCACGAGAACCACCATCGGGCCGTCGTAGGCAATGGAGGGGTCCGTATCCTTGGAGACCGTGATCTCGCCGTTCCAGTTCTTGATCTGCACCACCGGCCCCTCCTTGAAAAACAGGCCGCTCAGGTTAATCGCCTCCTCGAGGGAGCCGCCGCCGTCCCTGCGAAAATCCATCACGAGACCGTCGATTCCCTCCGCTTTCAACCGTTTGAGAAGGGCTAGCACATCCCGCGTCGTGCTCTTGGCCTCCGGATTGTTTCCATTCTGGGTCATGTCCCGGTAAAAGGATGGAAGCTCGATGTAGCCGATCTTGAGAGGCGGCGCGTCGGGCACCGCCCATTCGATCAGCTCGGCATGGGCTTCCCCGTCCTTGAGCTTGATTTCATCGCGCACCAGTTCCACCACCCTGTACTCCGAGGGGTTGGTGCTCCCGACCGGCATGAGTTGCAAGCGCACCACGGTGTCCTTGTCGCCGCGGATCATTAAAATGACCTTGTCCAGAGCCATGTCCACGCAGTCCACGAACTCGCCG
>JBILKV010000317.1:0-3565 GCA_044376515.1 Chthoniobacteraceae bacterium
GCCGTTGTCGGAGAGGCTTTTTGAAACCGGCAATCCAAGCGCCTGCAGCCACCGCGCCAAGGTCGCCCGCGTCGCGGCTTGATCGGGTTGGAAACGGTCTTCCGTTTTTTGAAAGGCGCCCCAGGCGGCGAGCGCCTCCACAACGGCACGGTCCGGGTCGGATGCAGGCAGGTCGGCGAACACCGGAGCCTGGTCCGGCGGCCACTCCTTTGCAGCCTGCGACGCGCGACAAACCCCGGCGAGCACCCTCGCCAGTTCACGCCGGGTCATTCCCTGGTGTGCTCCGAAAAAGAGGCTGTCCCGCTCCGGCGGCCAAATACCTCTGACCGCCAGCATGTTGGCTGCCTCAAACCAGAGGTCGTCCGGCGCCAGATCATGCCAGGGCCAAAGCAGCACCCCCGGGCCGCCCACCCCCCGGACCAGCCGCAGTTGAAGCTCCCGCAGCCGGCCCAAGTCGGTAGCGACCTCCCGCGGTTGCGCCCTGTCCCGCAGCCCCAGCCACGCCAGGGTCGCAGCGGCCTGGCCAACGTGCATCATCTGCCCGTGCAACCGGATGGCGGACTGCACAACGCTGCTGACACCAATGTTTTTTCCCGCCCCGATCAAACCGTCCAAACTCACCGGCACCAGGCCGCGCAGGGGAAAGGTGGAACGGTCCGTGTCCGTGTGCCAGCCGCGGGTGGGGGTGTGGATGTTGCGCCATGCCCCGGACCGGGAGCCGCCAAGAAAGCCTCGCCGGGTCGGATGAAAGTCGATGTTGAACTGGTAACCGAAAACCCCGTCGGTAGGCAGCACCCTCGCCCACATCGGATTGCGTCCCTCCGCTCGAATGTCCTGCTCACGAAGCATGTACAACGCCTCGAGTCGCAGCCCCTCGCGGATGTACGGCTTTGGCGGCAACCTGTCGGAGGTCCCGAATTCCCCGGTGAGCTCCATGTACCGGAAAGACTGCGGAAAATCCCCCACGCGGTCGTGCACCGCCGTCTGGAGATGGTAGAGCATCGCCAGAGAATGCTGTTTGATGTCCTCAAAGAGGATGCGCCTGAGCTTTGGCGGAAGGTCCACGATGTTTTTTTTCGAGGACCCGGGTTCCATGCGTTCGAGCGCGTCCGCGACGTGCCGGGGCAGCTGACAGAGCGGATAGTCTTGGGCGGGATAGTTGAGGAAGGTGGCCTCGGTTCCCGGGGCAAGGGCATTGTGCCAGCGATCAACCAGCCGGCGGTGGGTGTAGGGACTGTTCCCGCTGGGAGAATAGATCCCGCCGCTCATGTCGTTGTCGACCCAAGGCGCCATCTTGTCGAGGGCGGCGAAAGAGAGCGGATCGTAGCACGCCGGACGCGGGATGGTTGCGTTTCTGCCGCCGGTTTCGCGCAGCACCAGACACCAGGAAATGGGATTCATTTCCTGTCGGCCAGCCTCGTCAAATTCGACGGGCGCGCTCGGCTCCCCAAAGCGCGCTCTCAGATCGGGGCCCGCCCCGTAGGCCGCGCCGCTCAGACGCACCACCTCGCCCCAGTCACTCGCGTCGATGGTCAGCTTCGCGTTGACCCGAAGACGCCTGCCCGTATCCGCGGCCGACTCGAATTCCACTCCACTCAGGCGGCCCCCGCTGCACTCAGCCGAGACCGGCACCCACCCGCGTTCAATTCTGAGCACCCCGGCGTCCACCGATGGTTTGAGCAGTTCCTCAAAGATCCGGGCGGCAGCCGCTGGTTCAATGGTCTCGGTGCCGCAGAACGCGTTTCCGGGACAGGGAATCCCGTAGGTGGCGGAATTGTGTGCGCGGATCCGGTGGAGCACCTCCAGAAACAGACCGCTTCTTGGAAAGTGCGTCCTTGTTTGGTTTACGACGGTCCACTCGTCCGGACAGCCCACGCCTTCGGCGCTGAACTGGCCTCCCAGCCAATCAATGTCGTTGACCAGCACCACCTTCCCCACGCCGAGACGCGCCGCCTGCACGGCGGCCGCACAGGCCGACTCGTTCCCCCCGACGATGAGGAGATCCGTCTCGAGGGTCTCCGCACACAGAAATCGCGACAGGAGGGCAAACGCTAGGAAGAGGGCGGATCGTTTCACAACTGGCTGATGGGTTGCACCATCGGCCAGAGCCGGATTTCTTCGGTGACCAGGTGCGCGGGTTGTTGTGCCAGTTGCAGAACCATCAGACCGAGCTCTTCGGGTGCAATGCAACGGGCCAGAATCTCGGGCGGACGCGGCGGAAGATTGGCCGCGTCGGTGAAATCGGTCTGCCCCCAGGAGGGTAGGATGGAGGTCACCCGCACGCCGTGCGGCCTGAGTTCGGCGAGAAGACAGCGAGTAAACATCAGCAGGCCGGCCTTCGCCGCCGAATAGGCCGCCCAACCGGCCCACGCATGGACCGAGCAGGCACTTCCAACGTTTACGATCAGTCCCTCTCCCTGACTGCGCATGACTCCTGCAACGCGCCTGCAGCCGAGCATCGCGCCGGTGAGATTGCTGGCGATGCTCCTCTCCAGCGCCGCGTCGGTCTGCTCCTCCACAGGCGCGATGTTGACCCCCTCTCCCGCGTTGTTGACGAGGACGTCAATGCGACCCGTCTTCTGGAGCACCTCGCCAATCAGGCTGTCCCAGGCGGATCCATCCGTGACGTCCGCAACAAACGGGATCGCGCCGGTCCGGTCCGCCGCTTGCCGGAGCTTCTCCCGGTTGCGGCCGGTGATCCAAACGGTTGCTCCGGCGGCGGCAAGGGTCTTGGCAACCCCCTCCCCGAACCCACCGGACCCGCCGGTGACAATCGCGGTTTTCTTGTTAAGTGAGGACATGATAGGGACGGAAAAAGTCCGGATGGTTGACCAACAAGTCTGTTTTGCAAATTCATTTTCCCCGGCCCGGCCGCTGCCCGGGGCTCTTTTCTGCGCGAAGCCAAGGCGCGTGGAAGAAAAGGGGGAAAGCTGAGACAAACATTTGCCACGAGAATGGCCCTCCATCGGGCCTAACGGGTTCCTATCTGAAAAACACCTGATATAAACAACGCCGATGGATCGCGAAACCGAACGGCTCGCCGAAGCGAGAAATGGTTCCAACCACTGGCGCCGCTGGGGCCCCTTCCTCAGTGAACGCCAGTGGGGGACCGTCCGCGAGGACTACTCCGACCACGGCAACAGCTGGGATTCGTTTCCGCACGACCACGCGCGGCGCAGGGCCTACCGGTGGGGGGAAGACGGTTTGCAGGGGTGGACGGACCGGCAGTGCCGTCTCTGCTTTGCGCCGGCGCTCTGGAACACGAACGACAGCATCCTCAAGGAGCGACTCTTCGGCCTCAACGGCCACGAGGGCAACCACGGCGAGGACGTCAAGGAGTGTTACTACTACCTCGACTCCACACCGACCCATTCCTACACCAAGGCGCTCTACAAGTACCCGCAGGGCCGCTACCCCTACACCGAGCTCCGCTTGGAGAACCAGCGGATCGGCAAACTCGGCCCGGAACTGGAACTGGCCGACATGGGCCTCTTCGACGAGGACCGTTACTTCGACATCTTGCAGGAGGTCGCCAAGCGCACCCCGGAAGACCTGCTCTGGCAGA
>JBILKV010000035.1:0-31332 GCA_044376515.1 Chthoniobacteraceae bacterium
GCGCAGCCTTTCGCCTTCATGGCGACCTACACGGACCAGATTTCCGCTTCAGGGCGACTCCAGCACATTCCCCTTGGCAAAGCGCTCCAGTCCTACGCCGCCCAAAAAAACCAACCGCTGCTCGACGCCCTTCTGCAACCGGTCCGGGAGGCGTCCCAGCGGTCGCCTTTGGTCGGTGAGTTGCTCGAGAGCCGGCGTCTTTTTCAGGCGCTTGCATGGACGCCGAAGGAGGCGTTCGCTTTTTTGCGTGAGATCCCGGTGCTGGAGCAAAGCGGACTGGTGGTCAAACTTCCCGACTGGTGGAAGCGTAAAGGGCCGTCGCGCCCGGTGGTGAAGGTCTCCCTCGATGCGGAGAAGGCCGCCGCGGTAGGCCTCGATGCGATGCTGTCCTTCAGGGTGGAGGCCTCGCTGAACGGGGCGCAGCTGACGCCCGAGGAGTGGGCTCAGATTCAGGCCTCGCCTTCGGGCCTGGTGAATCTCCGCGGCGAGTGGGTGGAGGTGGATTCCGAACAACTCGGGCGGGTCATGGAACACTGGAAGGAGGTGGAGGCCGCGCACCGCTCAGGCGGCCTCTCCTTCCACGAAGGGATGCGCTGGCTCGCCGGGTTTCCTGCGCCCGGCGCCGGGGAGGCGTCCACTCCGGATTTGGATTCCGGCCGGGAGTGGTCGGAAATCGTCGCTGGCAAAGAGCTCGAAAAGGTGTTGCAGCAGCTTCGCGAACCGTCCGAAACGACTGATGCACCGGGGCTGAAAGCCGTGCTCCGTCCCTATCAAAACCGCGGCCTTTCATGGCTGCATTTCCTGACCGGCCTCGGGATCGGGGCGTGCCTCGCCGATGACATGGGTCTCGGTAAGACCCTCCAGATGATTGCTTTGCTCTGCAAACGGAAGGCCGAAAACACCTCCGCCGGACGGCCAAGCATTCTCGTAGTCCCTGCCTCCCTCATCGGAAACTGGCTGCGCGAATTCGCAAATTTTGCGCCGCACCTGCGCGTGGAGGCCGGACATCCCTCGGCGGCCTCAAAGGAATTCGTGGAGTTGCTGGCGGCGGATGCGGGGGCGGCCCTTTCGGGGGTGGACGCGCTGCTGACCACGTACGGTTTGCTGCAGCGTACGACCACGCTGCAACAGATGGAGTGGGATCTGGCCGTTCTGGACGAGGCCCAGGCGATCAAGAACCCGGCCGCCGCGCAAACCCGTTCGGTCAAGAAGCTCAGGGCGCGCTCCCGCATCGCGCTGACGGGCACACCGGTCGAGAACCGGATGGGCGATTTGTGGAGCCTCTTTGACTTTCTCAACCCCGGACTGCTTGGCAAAGCGACCGATTTTGCGCAGGTGGTCCGGACTCTTTCGGCGAGAAAAGGAGGCTACGCACCAGTGCGGCAGCTCATCCGTCCGTACTTGTTGCGGCGGTTGAAAACCGACCGCAGGATCATCACGGACTTGCCTGACAAGACCGAGGTACAGGCTCGGTGTGCGCTAACCAAGAAGCAGGCGGTGCTTTACGCGAAGCTGGTCGAGCAGTTGAAGTCCGACCTCGCGGACGAAAGTCTCGAGCCCAATCAACGCCGGGGGTTGGTGCTGGGTTACCTCATGAAGTTTAAGCAGGTCTGCAACCACCCCAGCCAGTGGAGCGGCGACGGCCGGTTTGATCCGGAGGAAAGCGGCAAGTTTGTGCGTCTGACCGAAATCGCGACCGAACTGGCCGAACGTCAGGACCGCTGTCTGGTCTTCACCCAGTTCCGCGAGATGACCGACGCGCTCTCGCAGCACCTTGCCGGCATCTTTGGGCGGTCGGGACTCGTGCTGCACGGCGGAACCCCAGTGCGCCAGCGCCAAGAACTTGTGGAGCGCTTTCAGCACCCGGATGGCCCGCCTTTTTTCGTGTTGAGCGTCAAGGCCGGGGGGACCGGCCTGACCCTCACCGCGGCCAACCACGTCGTGCACTTCGACCGTTGGTGGAATCCGGCCGTCGAAAATCAGGCGACCGACCGTGCCTTCCGGATCGGCCAAAAGCGGAACGTTCTGGTCCACAAATTCCTGTGTCCCGGCACGATTGAAGAAAAGGTCGATGCGCTCATCGCTGGAAAAACAGCGCTTGCCGAAGACCTGCTCGGAGGTGAGGCCGGGACGGAAAAACTCCTGACGGACATGAGCAACGAGGAGTTGTTGGATTTCGTGCGCCTCGATATTCGTTCGGCGATGTTGTAACCCGCCCAGGTGAACCCCGTCAGACAACGCCGCCATGTCCTGGTATCAATACGAAAGCGCTCGTGAGAAAAAGCAGCAGATGGAGCGCGAACTCAAGAAGCGCACCGCCCGTGGCGAGGTCTTGGAAGCACTGGCGGTTCCCGAGGGAAAGCGCAAAATCACCCGCACCTTCTGGGGCAGCGCGTGGTGCGGGCACATCGAATCATACCGCGATTACGAAAACCGGCTTCCTCGGGCGCGGAGTTACCTGCGTCAGGGCAGTGTGTTCAACCTTTCGGTAGAGCCCGGAAAAATCCGGGCGCAGGTGGCCGGTTCCACACTTTATGACGTCGAGATCACGATCAATCCGATGTCCGGTGGCGCATGGGAGGCCGTTAAGCAGGCTTGCGCGGGACAGATAGGCAGCCTTCTGGATCTGCTGAGCGGCCAACTGGGCAGCGGCGTCATGGCTGTCATCGCGGACAAGGAGCACGGTCTTTTTCCGAGCCCGAGGGAGATCAGGTTCAACTGCAACTGCCCGGACTACGCCAGCCTTTGCAAGCATTCCGGAGCCGTGCTGTACGGCGTGGCGGTAAGATTTGATGCTGATCCTTCTTTGTTCTTCCGGTTGCGCGGGGTCGACCCGGCGGATTTGTTGTCCACCGGAGCGGAGCGGGCGCTGACACCCGCCGCGGAAACCGCCTTGGAAGGGGAGGATCTGAGCGCGCTTTTCGGGATCGACCTCGGGCAGGGTCCCGGCGAGGCGGAGGCGCCGCCAGAGACCGCACCGCCAGAGCCCGAGCGAAAGCCCCCGGTCAAACGTGTGGTGAAGCAGAAGCCGGCGGCCAAAAAGGTGTGGAAAAAGCGGTCCCCATCCGGGCCACCGAGCGCGTAGGGCCCCTGTTGGGGTTGCAGGCTCCGCGGTGTTCACCGGAGTGCGGTCGTTGCGCGCTTTCACGTGGAAATGCGGACGCAAAAAAGCCGCGGGCACCGGTTGGAACCCGCGGCTTTCGGCCGGTTTACGACCCGACTGGTCAGGCAATGGGACGCCCGAACCGGATCGGATGTGGATGCCTCTAGTGGGCTTCCTCGATTTTTAGGGGGCGGTAACCGCCGATGGTCTTGAAGTAGATGAGCAGGACCAGATAGATCGCGGCCATGGTCAGGGGGATGAAGGAGTCGGCCTTCAGGGTGGCGCGGTCGCCCGCCTGATTGGCTTCGACGATCGCCTTCTGGTCGTCCGAGGCGGATCCCTCCTTGATGGCTTTCTTGGATTCTTCAACCTTCTTGCCATCGATAGGGGTCACTTCGGAAAGGATCAGAAACTGAGAACTCTTCTCCGATTTGGACTGGTCGTAGAGCGCAGCGTTCTTTTCCTTGAGCGATTCTGCGGCGAAGCGGTCCTTGGAGTAGCCCAACCCGGGGCCGCCCAACAGACCGGCTGAGAGCATCCCGATTCCACCCATGATCGACATCGCTACAGCGCCGGAGCGTGGGAAGCGGTCGCCCACCACCGCGAGCATCGTCGGCCAGAAGAAGGTCTTTCCGAGGGCGTAGATGCCGAGCGCCACCAGGGCGATGGCAAAGGTCTGCATGCCGCTTGCAAGAATCAGACCCACGGCGGCGAGCAGTGCGGAGGTCAGCAGCAGGCTGATCGGAGTGAACCCGAGGCGGGTTTCAATGAAGTGAGCACAGAAACGCAGACCAAACATGATCGCCGAGGTCCAGATGAAGAGAGTCTTGCCCTGGCCGGCGGTGAACAGGTTGCCGGTGATACTTTCGATCCAACCGTCTGTACCAAGCTCCACCGCGCCCACCAGTGCGTGCGTGAGGAAGAGGACAAACAGCAGGATCGAGCCAAAGGAAAAACGGGTGATGATTCCCACCAACACCACCAAGGCCCCGCTGATTCCCCAGCCGACGGTGCCCGCGTTCGGGATGCCAAACTTGCCCAGAACGTCTCCGAGGAAAAGAGCCAGCAGGTAGCTGGCCACAACGGCTCCGAGGATCCCAACATCCTTAAACATTTCCCCAAGGCTCGCGCCTTTTTCGGCCGCCTCAGATTTTGGAAAGCTCTGTCCCAGGAACATCACCGCGTAGGCAGCGGTAGGCACGAGGTAGAAGGCGAGCTGCCCTTTCCATCCCAGTCCCATCACGGTCCCGAGGAGGTAGCTGGCAAGGGCGCCGACCACCATTCCCAGCGGCCAGGAGGCGTGCAGAATGTTCAGGTAGTGCATGCGTTGTTTCGGAAAGACGGTCGCCACCAGCGGGTTGGCAACCGCCTCAAGCGTGCCGTTGGCGTAGGCAAAGATAAACATGCCCGCATAGAGAAAGTTGTAGGCGTTGTCCGGAGTGCTCGCGCCGAAGGTCACGAAGGCCGAAACCACGTGCCCTAAGAGCGCGAGGGCCACCAGCTTGCCGTAACCCAGCTTGTCTACGATCACCCCTCCGATGATGATCCCGAAACAGAACCCGGTAAAACCCGCCCCGCCGATCGCGCCCAGCTGCATGTCGGTGAAGTTGTATTCGGATTTCCAAGCGCCGAAAATCCCGCCGCGCAGCGCGAATCCCACGCCCGCCGCAAGGATCGCCATAAAGCCCGCCCACAGGAGCCGGTAGGCGTTTGGAACGATGCCCTTCTCTTCGTGTTTACTAATTTTTGTTTGTGTACTCATGGTTGGTTTTGGGGGTCAGTGAGTGTCGGTGGCTTGTTTGAAGTTCCGGAGAAACCGGTTTGGCTTGGCCGCCGACAGGATGGGGGGTGGGGTTGAGGGGGTGACGTTAATCAAGAGTGATGGCCTTTGTCTAACTTTCAACGATCGCACCAGTGGCCGGACGGGGTATCAACGCGGCAGTCCCGCTCAGTTCGCCATGAGGGCTCCCGCACCGGCCCTTTGCTCTAACTCACACAAGGCGCTTTCCATCGCCTCCAAATCAATGTGGTTCACCTCGAACCTAGCGCCGATGCCCTTGGGAAAAGTCACGCAAAGCTCCCCTCCAAGATGCTCCTGAAAGTCTCGCAGCCCTCCAAACACGAGGCGCTCTCCCGAGGGATCGCGCAGGTTGAGCCAATCAAACCAGAGTGTAAACCCGCTCTGGCGCAGTCCACGGTCAATCGCCTCCAGTTCTTCCGGGGAGATCCACCCTTGGTCCCTCGCATAGATCGAGTCCAGAAGGACCCCCGTGGCCACGGCTTCTCCATGTGAAACGACGAAGTCCGAGAGCAGTTCCAGCTTGTGGGCGGACCAGTGACCGAAGTCCAAGGGGCGCGCGGTGCCGTATTCGAAAGGATCCCCGTTTGTACTGATGTGCTCTAGATGCAGGGTCGCGCACTTCGCCACCAGTCGGGTCATCGCCGCAAAATCGCGCGCTGGATACCGTGTGGCACTCACGCAGAGCTCCGCAAAGAAGGAGCGGTCCCGGATGATGGCGACCTTGAAGGCCTCCGCCACCCCGCTCAACCAGTCGCGATCCGGCAAGCCGCGGAGAAACTCGAAGTCGTTGAGCACGGCAAACGGCGGAGCGAAGGTCCCCAGTGCGTTCTTGCCCAGATAATTCACCGCATTTTTGACACCCACTCCCGCATCGTTTTGGGCAAGGACGGTGGTCGGCACCCGGATCAGGCGGAGCCCGCGGTGGACCAGAGCCGCCGCAAAGCCGATGGCATCCAGCACGGCGCCTCCTCCGATAACGATGACAAAGGACTGGCGGTCCATGCGCAGTTCGAGCAACTGGCGCATCACTGATTCCGCGTAACGGAAATCATTCTTGCAGGCCTCCCCGCCCGGAACCGGCTGGGGGGGGGCGGCGAGTTCCAGGGCTGTGGCGTGTGCTGCGAAGTAGGATTCCACCTTGGCCGCAAGCCCCGGTTGATGCGCCAGCACGCGGGAGTCCGCGTAAACAATTGCCCTGTGGCGGCGTTTTTCATTGAGCCGGCAGATCGTGTCGCTGAGGACGGGGTTGGCGGGCGCGAACAGGTCCAGGGTGAAGGCTACGGGAAAATCCCAACTGACGCTGATCTGCTGGCGGTAGGTGGGGGCGGCTTCCATGCGGGGTTGTTGAGAATAACGGCAGGCGGGGTGGTGAGGACAACCCCGTTCTCGGGCGCGTTCTTTGGGGGAGGCGCTCAGAGGGCTTGAAGCCGTGCTGTTTTCAGAGAAAGTAGCCGGCCCGCGGTCGCTGACGGCCGTCGTCCGCTCCATCCTTTTTACGAGAAATCCTATGTTTTGGTGTGAAGAAGTCGCAGCCCAATGTCACGGCCCTCAGATCATTAATGATTCCAAGACCCCCTCGGGCCGTGTGCACGTGGGCGCGCTGCGGGGGGTCCTGATCCACGACGCCATATTCAGGACGCTCCGGGCCAAGGGGATCGAGGCCCGGTACCTCTTCGGGGTGGATGACTACGATCCCCTCGATGAAATCCCCGCCGGCAAGGGGGAGCATTTCGAACAGTACCTTGGACAACCCCTCTGTAACGTGCCGCCGCCAGACGGTTCGACCGCCACCGACATGGCTGAGCATTACATGGGCGAATTCTGGGGCGTTTTCCGCGATCTCGGCGTGCAGGTTGAGCCCTACCGGATGCGCGACATTTACCGCTCCGGACGTTTCAACGAGGTGATTGATGTCATCCTGCGAAACGCAGATATCGTCCGCCGCGTCTACAAGGAGGTTTCCAACTCCGACCGACCGCCGAACTGGTATCCGTTTCAGGTCATCTGTGAGCGCTGCGCTCGAATCGGGACCACCGAGGTGTACGCCTACGACGGTCGGGAGGTGAGTTACCGCTGCCGCGAGAACATGGTGAAGTGGGCGCGAGGTTGCGGCTACGAGGGACGGATGTCTCCGTTTGACGGACGCGGCAAGCTGCCATGGAAACTGGAATGGGTCGCCAAGTGGGTCACCTTCCCGGTCAGCATCGAGGGGGCGGGCAAGGACCATTCCACCCGGGGCGGTTCGCGCGACGTTGCGGCGGCGTGTCTGCGCGCCATCTTCCAAAAGGAACCGCCGGTGAACGTCCCTTACGAATTCTTCCTGGTGGGGGGCGCAAAGATGTCGTCTTCCAGAGGCCTGGGGGCAGGGGCTCGCGATGTGGCGGACCTGCTTCCTCCCGAGGTGTTGCGGTTTTTGATGATCCGCACCAAACCCAATTCTCCGGTGAACTTCGACGTGCAGGAGGAGGGGATCATCAAGCTCTTCAATGAGTTTGACCGCTACCAGACCCGCGTTTACCGCGACCAAACCGCCACTCCGGACGAGACCCTCGTTTTCAAACTGGCCGAAGTGGAGCCGCTCGGGGACTTTTTTCAGGCAAACTTTCAACTGGTGAGCGCGCTTGCTCAGATGCCGCATCTCGATGCAGTGGCCGAGATTCAGAAACGGCTCGGGCGGGATCTGACCCCCATCGAGCGTCAGGCACTCGAACGCCGGATCGCGTCGGTCAACGTCTGGGTCCGCGGCTATGCACGCGAGGAGGAAAAGACCCGGCTTCAGGAAACGCTCCCCGCCCGGGCCTCCGAATTGAACGCGACGCAGTGCGCCTTCCTGAGACGGTTGGGTGCGGCTTTGGGGGAGGTAGCTTGGGAAGATGACGTTCTGCAGGCGACCGTTTTTGAAACCGCGCGTCTGACTCCCATCGACCAGCCCACCGCCTTCAAGGCGATCTACCGGGTCCTTCTGGACAAGGATTCCGGCCCGAAGGCGGGCAACCTTTTCGCGTATCTGGAGCGCGCGTTTTTGATCAACCGCTTCACCGAGGTGCCGCTGGACACCGAGGCGTTCTGGAGGGAGTCCGCTTTGTCGGAGGCCGATTTTGCGGCTTGGGCTGCGCAGGCGAAGGAAAAGATGCAGTCCTATTCCCACGCCATCCAATGCGGCCCGGGCGGGAAGGTGTTGGAACTGACCGTGGAAATGCAGGACGGCAAAAGGCATTTGCGCCGCTGCTGGCTGCCGGAGACGCCGGACATTCCCGCCCTTCTCCAACCGCTCGCGTGACCACGGGCTGGGCCGGGGCGCACTGAATAAGAATAGTCCCATTCCGCGCCCGGCCTTTTATAGTGGCACCCTGCCCATGAAAAGCATCCTCGCCCCCCTGATTTTCTTTGCCTGCGCGCTCGCCGCTCAGGCTGCACCCGTCGCAACGCCAAACATCGTGGTGTTCCTTGCCGACGACCTCGGCGTCAACGACATCGGTTCGTATGGCCGGACCGGGCACCGGACTCCCAACCTCGACAGGCTCGCCTCAGAGGGAAAGCGGTTCACGTGCGCCTACGCGCCCGCCGCGGTGTGTTCGCCCACCCGCGCGGCCCTCATGACCGGACAGCACCCGGCCCGCCTGCAGATCACCAGCTTCCTGCCGGGGCGCCCTGACTGGCCCGGACACCGTTTGCTGCAACCGGCCCTGCCTTCGGGTTTACAGAACGACGCGGCCACCCTTGCGGAAAAGCTCAAGAAAGTCGGTTACACGACGGCTTGTGTGGGCAAGTGGCATCTGGGAAGCCGCGCCCCTCAGGATCCGGCGTCCCGCGGGTTTGACGAGGTTTTTGCGGGGAAACCCAACACTCCGCCCAGCGAGGTAGAGGGGGGCAAGGGCGAGTTCGGACAGGCGGCGAAGGCGGTGGAGTTTTTGCAGGAGAATGCGGCCAAGCCGTTCTTTTTGTACATGGCGTTCGACAACCCGCACGTGCCCCTCAACGCTCAGCCCGAGCGCGTTGCGGCCAATGCGGCGGCGTTTAATCCGGTCTACGCCGCGATGATCGAAACCCTCGATGCTGCAATCGGCAAGGTTCTCGACAAAATCGACGCGCTGGGGATCCGGGAGAAGACCATCGTCGTATTCTGTTCGGACAACGGAGGCCTCCACGTGTTGGAACTTCCCCGAACAGCCACGACACCCGCAACCCACAACACGCCCTACCGTGCCGGGAAAGGCTTCCTCTATGAAGGCGGGATCCGCGAACCGCTTTTGGTGCGGTGGCCCGGCAGGGTGGCGCCCGGACTGGTCGACGAGCCGGTGGTGCTGGCGGACCTGGTGCCCACCTTTGTGGAGCTCTCCGGCGCGGAACCCTGCAGCCCCGGCGATTACCGGAGCATTTCCCCGGTGCTGCTGGGCAGCGGCACCATCGATGCCCGGCCCCTGTTCTGGCACATGCCCAACTATACAAACCAGGGGGGGCGTCCCTCCGGAGCGGTGCGGGAGGGGGACTGGAAGCTGATTGAGCACTACGAGGACGGACGCCTGGAACTGTTCAACCTGAAGACGGACCCCTCGGAAAAAAGCGACGTTGCCGCATCGGATCCGGCGAAGGTGGCGGCAATGCGGGGCAAGCTGGAGGCTTGGCGCCGGAGCGTGAAGGCCTCCATGCCAAAGGGAAACCCAGCTTATCAACCGAAACTGTGGAACGCCTGTTACGAAACGTTTGACTCCTCGCAAGTCGAACTGCGGTCCACAGCGGCCGAGATGGCCAAGGCAATGGCGGCCTGGCGCGAATCCATGGACGGCCTCAGTCCGAAGCGACTCTCCCAACCGGCCGACGTATCGGCCCCCGCGGGCCTCGTGCTGCTGGAGGCAAAGAATGCGCAGGTCGTTGGGGAAAAGCTGCGCTACGAAGATCCACCTCATAAGGATACGCTGGGGTACTGGGTCAATCCGCTCGACTACGCGGAGTGGGATTGTTCGGTGCCGCAGGCGGGGCGCTATGCGGTGGAGGTGTTGCAGGGCTGCGTCAAGGGTGGCTCCCTCGTGGACGTGCGGGTGGGGGAACAGAGCGTCCGCTTCACGGTCGAGGACACCGGCCACTTCCAACGGTTCGTGCCCAGGCGCATCGGCATTCTGGACTTACCCGCCGGCAAGACCGTTGTTTCGGTGCGGCCCCATGAAAAGAAGGGCGGCGCCGTGATGGACCTGCGGCGCGTGATGCTTGTCCGCGTCGAGTAGGGCACGGTTGGATTTCTATGCCCCACCATGGACCGGCTTGCCTTGATTCAGGAACGCATCCGGGCTTTGGGATCGGAGTCCGGCGCGCAACTCGTCCGCCGTTTTTTCAAAACCGGCCCCGGGGACTACGGGGAGGGGGACCGGTTTTTAGGAGTGAGTGTTCCGCAGCTTCGGGCGCTCCTGCCGGAGGCCGGGGCGTTGAGCGAACCCGAAACCGTGGAGTTGCTGCGGTCGGACTGGCACGAGGAGCGCCTGTTCGCGCTGTTCCTGCTGGTCCGCCGGTTTGAGGGCGCGCCGGAGGGCGGTGAAGTGCGGGAGCGGTTGGTGACCCTTTATCTGGAAAATCTGGCCGCGGTGAACAACTGGGATCTGGTGGATTCCAGCGCCCCACAGATTCTCGGGACGTGGTTGCTGGGACGCGACCGCGCGGTGTTGGATGCCCTTGCGACCTCAGCAGTGCTGTGGGAACGACGTATCGCTGTGGTATCCACCCTGGCCTTTATCCGCGAGGGGGATGCCGAATGGACCTTCCGACTGGTTGGGCGGTTGCTGATGGATCCTCACGACCTCATGCACAAGGCGTGCGGATGGATGCTCCGGGAGGCGTACAAAAAAGAGGCGCTTCCGGTGCTGGATTTTATCGAAAAACACGGCGAGAGGATGCCGCGCACCATGTTGCGCTATGCGCTCGAACGGCTGCCCGAAGCAGAGCGTAAGCGGCTCCTGCAGAGGTACAGGTTCAGCAACCGACGGTGACCCGGTCGCAGCGGTGGGCGCCGTCAAAAACCTTGCTGCGATGTGCCCTTCCGCAAAATGAGGCGTATGCGGGGCCGCCTCTCACCTTTGCAAAATTCACACCCCAAGTGTTCGGCCTTTTTACGGGCCTGCATGGGAAATTCTTTTCGGGTCTCTCCGGGACGGTCTGTAAAAATGCAGCGTGCCACGTGAATCGCGACCGCCAGCGGAGGCGGAAGAAGCCGCAGCGTGCCGGGGTTTCCGCCCCCGTCTAAGGAGACTTTTGGGTATTCAGGACGATTTTTCCGGCGGCTCCCGGTTGCATGAGCATTTCTGCTGCTGCAGCCGCGTCTTCAAGAGAAAAGACGGCGCGCAACACCGGCTTGAGCGAGCCCTCGGTAAGGCCGGAAAGCATGTCACTGTGGATCCTCGCCAGCACTCCGGAGGGGGCGTGCAGCAGCATGGCCCCTCGGATGTCCGCCTCCCGCTGCATCAGGTCCCTTGGCAGAATCTGCACGGCGCCCCGCGAACCGACCACCACCACGCAACCGTTCTGCGCCAGAAGCGGCAGATTCCGGCCAAGATTGACGTTGGCCAGCATTTCCAAAATAAGATCAACCCCGGCGCCGCCCGTGGTGTCGAAAAGTTCCTGATGATACCCCGGTTGGTGGTGGTCGAACACATGGTCGGCACCCTGTGCCACCAGCAGTTTGCGGCCCGTTTCGCTGCCTCCGGTGGCAAAGACCCGCAGGCCGGCGCGGCGGGCGATTTGCACGGCGGCGATCCCCACACCGCCGGTTGCACCGTGAATGAGGACGGACTGTCCCTTCCTTGCGCCTCCGCGGTGAAAAAGCGCATAACTTGCTGTGGCGTAGGGTATACCAAAGCAAGCCCCCTCCTCGAACGAGACCTGCGGGGGCAGGGGATGAATATGCGTGGGGAGGCAAAGGCACTCCTCCGCGTAAGTCCCGCTCAGGGACCCAGAAAGATACACCCGCTGCCCCTTGCGATAGCCCCGCACCTGCGATCCGGCCGCCTGCACCACGCCTGCGCCGTCCATCCCGGGCGTGTAGGGCAGGGGGGGCAGTTTGGCGTAGGTGCCCGAACGGATGTAGGTGTCGACCGGATTCACCCCGGCCGCGTGCAGGCGGATCAGCAACTGGTCCGGCCCCGGTTTTAGATCGGGGACTTCGCACAACTGCAGGACTTCCGGCCCGCCAAACTTCTGTACTGATATGCTCCTCATTTCCTCTAAAAGCAATGGATGCCCACAGGCGTTAAGTCCAGTCTCGGCCCTGCAAACATGAATCCTTCCAACTCCTCAATCCATCCCGCAGAGTCCGCAGCTTCGAAGCCCTGCGAGGCGCCGAGCCTGAAAGGACTCGAACACGCCGGAGTCATTGACCTGCTGGGGTTCCACCCATCCTCCGGGGAGGTCTTGCTGACGATGGTCGAAACTCGCCCTTGGACCGACGGCAGCCCCCAGTTGTTCCAGCTTCAGGAAAAGCTGAACGCCTACCTTTCTTTCATTCTCGATGGGGAGATGCTGGAGGCCTACCCCCAGTTCGCGTGCAAACCCGTACGAGTCCGTCTGGAATGCGCCGCACCGCCGGGGCCCGCGGAGATGGCGTTCCTCCAGCACGTCCATGAGCAAACCGAACTTCAGGGAATCGCCTTCGAGGTGGACGTAGTGGGCACAGCCTGCGGCGACTGCGGGTGCACCCCTTAGATTGCCACGGCCCGGCTGCAACCAGTCCCGGTAGCGTCGGATCGCTGCTATGCTTTGGGAAGAAACAGCCCCTTGCGCTCAATCGCCTCAATGCACTCCGAAGGCACCAGCGTTTTCCATTTTGGATCCCGTTTCGTAACCGCCTCCAGCACGTCGCGCGGGTAGATGCCCAGAAGCGAGCGGTCGCAGTCCTCCAGCCCAATGAAGGAGCCACGATCCTTCAGGTACTCGTAGAGTTTTGTCAGGTGCGGCGCCATTGGCACATTGTCGACGGTCAGCAACCCTCCCGTCACCTTGTCCAGAGAGGGGTACACAAAAAGCCGCACATTGTTTTTTAGCAACCGGCCGAAGGATTCCAAAATCCCGCCGGGCAGGGTCTGGTAAAAATTTTCGTCAAACAGGTTCACCAACCGAGTGACCCCGAGGGCGATACCGACCGGTTCCTTGGTCATCCGGGCCAGAAACGCCCCGAGTCGGTAGTACTCTGAAAAGTCTGAAACGAGTACCTTCAGGCCGCAGGCAGCCAGGACATCCGCGCGGTCCAGGAAATCCTTCGCATCAAACTCGCTCTGTTCCGCCAGCAGATTGCGCATGGTGATCTCCATGATTTCCACGACGGGGGTCTGGCCGACTTCGGGCAGTGCCCGGAACTTCCGCGCGGCACAGTGGAGCATGTCCATGTGCACCTTGGTGACCGGATGAAAGGCTCCGCGCTCAACCAAAACCGCCTTTTTGTAAAGGACTTCCGACGGCTGAAGCACGTCGCCGCTGGGACCGAACATGGCCGCGCCTGAGAGCCCCATCTGGACGAGTTTCAGACTCATCAAGCGGTTGTCGACTCCTTTGAAGGCGGCGCCCGTGAACTCGATCATGTCGATCTCGATCCGCCCGATCGAGAGTTGATCGAGGAGCGAATGCAGCAGCGCCTCGGGGTCCTCGTGGAGAAAACCGGCGCCGTAGACCAGATTGACCCCCACAACGCCGATGGCCTCCGCCTGAGAGGCGTTTTCAGCATCCAACATGCGGACATGGACGAGGATCCGGCTGAACGGCGCCCTTGGCTCATGCTGAAACATGATGCCCATCCACCCGTGGCACTCGGTGCTGCCCTTGAAAGAGCGGGCCGCCACGGTGTCGGCGAACGAAAAGAAACAGGTCCGTTCGCCGCGCTTGGCATCCAGGCGCTCCACGTTGAGTGCGTATTCGTGCGCGAGCATGGCCTCGAGCCGTTTTCGGGATACATACCGGTCCGCAGGCCCGTAAATGGCGTCGGATACGGTCATGTCGTAGGCCGACATGCTCTTGGCCACCGTGCCCGCAGCGCCGCCCACTCGGAAGAACCACCGGACGACCTCCTGGCCGGCACCGATCTCCGCAAAGGTCCCGTAGAGACGCGGGTCCAGATTGATCTGCAGGGCCTTTTGACGGGTGTCGGAGGCCACATCGAGCGTGGTGTGGTGGTGGTGGCTGGACTCGTGGTGCGGATGCTCGGCGTCGTGGAGATGGTGGGATGAGTCGCTCATGGATTGCGGGATGGTGGGATTGGGCGCCGAGGGAACGGCTGCCGTCCTTCAGGGTTGGGGTCGTAAGGCTGGTTGGATTCCGGACGAGTTTGTCACCAACCAAGCACCCGGAAAACGCCGGAGACACCTAGGGAAAACCCCGAAATCCGCAGGACGGTGACAGAGTGAAGGAGCCGAAAAAAGGGAAATTTAAGGCGGGCAATTGATGTCGGTTGGCGGCGCAGCGGCGGGAGAACCGGCTGAAGCAGCCCCTCCCATAACGCCACACAATGTATGTCATATGGAGTGGAGATGGAAAGCGCACCGGCCCCCCCGGGACCCGTCCCATCCTTGAGTGCCTCCGAACCGCTCCCCGGAAAAAGCACCGTCCCTGAACCTCCACGCAGCAGCTGCCCGCAGACGTCCCGTCCGCAGCCACTAGGGTTTTCCTGCGTAGACGTCTGCCAGGCGCAGCAGCAACTTTTCCAGCGCCTCGGCGTACTCTTCCGGCGGCAAACTCGTTTTCTTCCGCTGTAGCTCGGTGATCTGCAGCTCCACGGCTTCCCGCTGCGAACGCTGTCGCGGGGTCAGCGCCGTCTCGGCCGCGCTTTCCACCAAATGCCACTGGGACGCCTTCATCCCCAGACCGGCTCCGCTCGCTTTGCCGTCTCCCAAATCGTCCAACGCCGAATGCTCCGTGGCCAGCCGTCCCTGATCCTTGTACGAACCCTCGGTGGTCCGGATGGCATGCTGCCAAGCCTCAAGGACCGAGACCTGGAGGTCGCCGTTGGCATCGGCGTCCAGACCAGCCAGCGCGGTTGCGAAATACTTCGAGAACCGTGTCCAGTTTTCCTCCGCCCCGGTCCGTGTGGCTGCCACAACAATACGCCCCGGCGCGGCCAGCGGTTTTAAAAAAGCCCCCGCACAGGCAAACCCGGCCACCACAATGACCGGCCGACGAAACCGGCCCAAGCTCCTCGACAGATCCTCCGCCGTCAGATCCGGGCCCTCCAGGTTGAACTTGGGCGATTTCCCCTGGGCGTTGCCGTGGCCGATCAACACCACCCAGAGCGGCTCAGGCACATCCGGCTGTGCGGCAGCCAGGGCCGCCTGAAAACGCTGGAGTTGCCTGCCGCCGGCTGTGGCGATCCGCTGCACCGGATGCCCGGCGCGCTTGGCAGTTTCCTCCCAAAGTGTTGCGGTCGCCTCCATTTCCGCACCGAACACCGCTTCACCCGGGTGGCCGGCCACTACGATCAAATCGTGCGCAGCCCGGGTTTCAAAAGGAGGCAAACAATGCCACCAAAACGCAAGGAGAAAACACGCCCTCACCAACACATAACCCGTTGTTCTGCATGTGTTTTCCATAATCAACACGCTCCGTTTTGACGCCGGATCAGCCATTCCATGATAAAACACAAAAGCGCCGCCATGAAGACCAGACCAGTATGCCAGACCGGGCGGATCCGGAGCTCGGTGGCCACGTTCGGAGCGTTCTTTATCCCGCCTACAAGAGACTCCAGATCACCCGGTGTCACCACGCGGCCGCCGGTTTTTGCTGCGAACGCACCGAGTTCACCCGCGTTCGCTTTCAGAGCCCCGAACTCCGCCTCCGCAGGGTCCTGCACCCAGCCGATCGAACCGCTGCCAAGGGACGCCCCGCTGCCGTTCTGCGCCTCGGCAACGGCCACGATCGCGCCCTGCTGAAGCGATGGATATTCCACCGTGTAAACGCCTGCTTCCGGTGCCGGTTCCGCGCGCAACCGCACCGCCGCGGCTTCCTCAGAACCGATCCGGCGCACGGTCAGCGTCACGTCTGCGTCCTCAACAAGCTTTGCCTCCGAATCCCGCACCCGGACCGAAAGGCGGGTCGTTTGCGAGGATGGATTCCACTGTGCGCTGGCCTCCACCTGGCCGGGGGTGTCCGCCACCAACCAGCGGCCCATCTGCCGCCAGAACTTGGCCAGATCCGGGGCGTGTTCCGGTTGGCCGGTGCCCCAGTGAAACAAATCCCCGGCCAGCAACGCCCCCGATCTGCCCAGCCCAAACCGCTGCGTGACCACCGCCGGACGCACATTCTCTCCGTGCTGCCCAAGCGCCAGCACGGTGGCTGCCGGTTTGATTCCCTGCACATGGTTGAGCACTTCAAGCACGGGTAAAGCTGCGCCTCGGGAGGTTTCCTCGGCTTCGGTTTTCCTGCGGCGCATCCAGGGTTCGAGCATTCCTTCGCGGGTGAGTTTCCACTGGAATTCGCCACCATCCTGAGCTGCGTCTTTTCCGAGCCAGACGGGCAGCAGGGTTTCCACGGGCGTCCCCTTCCACGCGCCGCCCTCGAAGCTTTCCATCCCTCCGAGCATGAGCAAGCCACCGCCGCGCTCGGAGACAAACCGCTGCAGAAGCCGCTGCTGTTCCGGTGTGAAAAATTCCGCCTCCAGACTGGCCAGAATAACGCCTTTAAAACCGAACAGTTCTTCCGCCGTCTTCGGAAATCCGCCCGCGAGTTCCTCCGGGGACTCCAGGTTGACCCGGACCAGCACGGGTTGGTCATAGCGCGCCGTGTCGGCGTCCCCGCCGTTTTGGAAGCCGCGGAAGAGCGGGTTGGAGGCCTCGCCGCCCCTGCCCTTGAAAGTGAACTTTGGCTCGCGTTTGGCCACGCGGATCAACGCGCGCAACTGCACCTCGGGGTCCTCCTCAAGCGCCCGGCGCATCGGACCGAACTCCCAGTTCGGCCGGCCCGCGAGGTAGAGGATCTTGTGCGGCCCGGCGGTCCGGTTGACGCAGATGAGGCGGGTATTGTTTTCGAGGGTGACCTCGCTGGCAGGCGGAATGTGTGCGCTCTCGAGACTCACCCGGTAGAACGATGCCCCGGAGCGCAGTGGCTCGAACTGAAGTTGCGCCACGGCGCGCCCGGTAGCCTCGGGCACCTGCACCTCGGTTTCCGCGAGAACGGTCTTCGCGCCGGGCGCTGGCAACGGATCAACGGCCTCAATCCGGACGCGGACCTTTGGCGCGCCCGCATGGCTTGCGTAGACCTCCGCCTGCACGGTGGCGGGGGCATCTTCAAAGGGCGAAAGCGTGCTGGAAACACTGCCCAGCGCGAGGTCCGGCAGGGTGAGTGGTTTTCCAACCACGACCGGATAAATCGGCGGCAGGCCAGCCGGATCAATCGACGCCAGATCGCCTATCATCCCGTCGGTCATGAGGATGACCGCAACTGGCGCATCCCCCACCCGCTCGTTGACTTGAGGAAGCACCGACGAGAGCGCGGTCGGGCTCTCATTGAAGGCCAGCGTGCCGGATGCGCCGAGTTCGCGCAGGCCTGAGCCAAAGGTGAACGGGCGGGTTCGGAAGTCCCGGTCCAAAACGGCACGCCACCCGACGGTGCCCCTGCTCCACAGCTCCTGCAAAGCCGCTCCCCGCGAACGCGCTCCCGGGTGGGAATCCTCCGGCAACCGCATGCTCCGCGAATCGTCGAGCAGCACCGCCACCGCATTTGCACGCTCCTTGGGCACCCGTGTCAGCCACTGGGGCTCCAGCCAGCAGGCAAGCAGCAGGAGCAGGCCGGCAAGCTTGCTGCCGGCCGCCGCGGGCTTGCGCCATCCCCCCATCGGGACCGCCCGGTAGGACCACAGCACCAAGGCCCCCAAGGCAACCGCCGCAGCACACACCCAGGGCAATGCAGCGGCACGCGCCAGCGTGAATTCCGCAAACATGGGGGCGGTTGCCGCCATCAACGGGAGCCCCCCAGCGCTTCATAGTACCGGCGGACACTCTCCTCAAACTTCCGCGGGACCGGGTCGCGGTCAACAGGGCCTTCGCTGTCACGGCCGGCTTTGCGGGCAAGTTCAGCGGTAATCGCGTCCCGCAACTGGGCCAGGGGCGTGAGCAAGCCGTCCTCGATGGCCTTGGGACTGGGTTTGGTGGCGTTGCGCTTCATGTCGGCCCGGAGTTGTTCGGCGGACTGTTGCACCCGCGCGACGGCGGCCCGCAGGTGGGGCCGCTCCAAGAGTGCCTCTACCCGGTCGAGTTGTCCGAGCCATTCCCCGAGCTTCTGAGCGGGTACGCCGTCGCCTCCACCGTGATAGGAGCCGTTTTGCGTGACAGCGCCTCCACTGGGAGTGCCCGCCGTGTGTTGGCCTTCCTTTGAATTCATTGGGTCCTGCTGGTGGGGATTACGGTCGCTGGCGGTCCGCTCATTGCCGGGGTTCCTTCCGGGCTGCCCGCCTTTGGGCGCTTCCCCCTTGCCCGGTTGATTGCCGGATTGCTTGCCTTCCTCGCCGGGTTGTCCCTGCTCCGCTGGATTCTTGCCGCCGCCAGATTGAGCAGTTTTTTCATCTCGCCCCGGCTGCCCCGGCTGGTCGGATTGCCCTTGCTGGCCCGATTGCCCCAACTGTCCGTTCTGGCCCTGCTGTTGTTGGCCCTTTTCGGCCAGTTGTGCTGGTTGGCCCGGTTGGGCGGGTTTGCCCGAGCCACCCGGCTTTGCCTGTTCTGCCTGGGGATCAGCTCCCGCTTTCTCTCCCGGCTCGCCTGGCTGACCCGGTCCGTTTTTCTTGGAGGGATCGGCTCCCTCCTTTCCGGGTTCTTCCGCCTCGGTCTTTGCCGAGTCACCGGGCTTGAACCGGTCCCCGCGGTTGCCTTCCGGTTGGGCTTCCCGTGCCAACGCATCCACCACGGCCCGCGCTTTTTTGAGCGCCTGCGCATCGTCGCCGAAAACCTCATCCGCGGCCTTCCCCACGGCGGCTGACAAATCATTGAGATCCTTGGCGGCGGAGGCTTCCGCTTTCCGCGCGAGCTGCGGCTGGCCATAAGCCAGCGCGTTGGAGGCGACCTTCAGTTTTGCGTCGGTCTGGTTCTGCACGGTGCCGCGGTGGGCCTCCTGCAGTGCCTTCGAGAAGAGCGGTTCGGAAGCTTCGGCGGCGTCCGCCACCCGTTGCATTTCCGACTGCAACTCCCCGAGTTTCTGCCGCTGTTCGCCAAGCTCCTTGCGGAGCGCGGGTTCCTGCAGGTTTGCGGGGCCCTTTTTGTCGGGGGCCAAAGCCTCCGAAAGTTTGCGTTCCTGGTCTACGAGTTCCTGGGCCCGCTTTTGGAGGTCGCTGGCCGCTTCGCGCGTCTGGCCTGAGAGTTGTTGGCGGAGGGAATCGCTCCCCTCGCGCAGCTTCTCCATCGAACGCGACGCTGCAGCGCGTGCCTCGTCGACCGAACCGCGTTCAGCGGCGGAGGCGGCCTTCTGTGCGTCCTCGCGGGCGGCATCCAGCTGTGGCGTTTGGTTGGCGAGCGACTCGCCCTTGGCGGCGGCTTTCTGCTGCGCTGATTCAAGCTCCTGAGCGAGCGCCTTCTGTTCTTCGGCGAGTTTTTTGAGTTCGCGCCGGGCGGCCTCCTTTTCCTTTTCCTCGCCGGCGCCCCGCAGGACGGCGTCGAGTTCCCGCATCCGCTCGGAGACCTCCTCCTGCCGGCGAGCCAGCGCGCGCAGCTGCGCGAGCAACTCCTCCATCTCGGCGCGTTCCTCGTTTTGCTGTGCGGACTGCGCCTCGCTCTTGGCCTCGTAGCGGTCCTCCTGTTTGGCGAACTCCAGATTGTTCATCTGCGCGGTGCGTTCCTGCGCCTTGGAAGGTTTGCCCTTGGTCATCTGGTAAGAGGAGGGCGCCAGATGGGTCAGCGCCGCGTAGGCCGCCCGCTCCGCCTGCAGGGCAGGCTCCAATCCGACACCGTTTTCGGGCGTTTTTCCGAGCAACTCGACCGCCTTTTCCAGCTGCTCGAGCGCCTCCTGATAATAGCCCTTCCGGACAAAATCTTTTTCCTTGGCCGCCGCCTCTCCGGCCATCTCCAACACCTTCGATTCGGCTGCCTTCACGGTCCCAACCCCCTTGCCAAACTCCGTCCCCGCCCCCTTGCGTCGCAGGTTCCACGTCGCCGAAAGCACCTGTTTCTGCAGCTCCAAAAGCTGCGGCCCGCCTTTGCCCGCCTCGCCCTCGCCCTCGCCGTCCTCACCCTGCGAATACTCCTCCTCAAAAGGCCGGATCCGCCCGAGCATCAGGTCGCTTTCCACCCTGCGCACCTGACCTCCCCGGACAAGGTCCTCCGCCCAGAAAAACCACGTCAGCGAATCCCCCACCTCCATCCCCTTCTCCTCCAGCGCCACGGAATCGTTCATCCGCACCTTCTCTCCACGCTTGGAATGCTCGCCGAGAACGACCTCTACCGGGTCCCCCTTTCCCAGTTGGAGCGTCACCCCCCAGCGCTTGAGATTGGCGTCGTCCCACGCTTCCGCGACGAAGTCCACCTCCTCAATCTTGGTGAAGCGCGCGTCCGCCTTTGGCAGGATGGGACGGACCTTTGGCGGTTGGTTGGGGAGGACCTGCACCTGAAATTCCGGCGTCTCCCGCGCGCTGCGCCCCTGGGCGTCCACCAACTCGAGTCGTGCGGAAACAGCATCCGCGACAGCCTCCAATTCCCAGAGAAGCGTGGCCCCCTCCGCTGGGACGGCGAGCTCCTCGGTCCGCCCGTCCTTGTGAAGCAGACGGGCGGTCTGCACCATCTTGTTGAGCTGCAACTCCCACCGGATCGAGCCGCCCTCGGGGACCGTCAGTTTGCGCGCGTTTTCAAAGGTGCGCTCTGCGGGTTCCATTCCCGCCGGATACCGCACGAGGGCGTCAGAGCGCTGCAGTTTCGGGTACTCAAACACGCGCACGGTGAAGCTTTCCGAGTGTGCTGCGGGGGTTTCCACCCGGTACTCCAAATCGGTTTCAACCGCGGCCAGACCTCCTCCGTAGAGGGGCTCGTTGAGGCTTTGTTGCATGGGGATCGCGAAGGTTTCCCCGCCGGAGAACCGGCCGGTCAGCCGGACATCGGGTGACATTTCAGCCAACCGCGCGCTCACCGACAGCCGGGTCCCCTTTTCGATTTCAACACTGCCGGGTTGCACCTCCATTTGCGTCCGAGCCCCGGCGGCCTCGACGACCTCGACGGCCGCAGTTCCCCGGGGTCGGCTGAAAAGCACGGGCATGAGCACCACAAAAAGCGCAGGGACAAGCACCATAGAGGTAGCGACAAACTCCGCACCCCAGACGCGCCAACCAGGAATGCAACGCTCCCAGCGGGAGGATTTCGCCAGAAGAGCCACCTCGGAGAACAGGCGCTCCTGCACGTAATTCCAACCGGTCGGCTCGCCCTGTTCGACCGCGGTGAGCAAACGCCCGTCCAAGTGCGGATCGAATGCCTCTACACGCCGCGCAAGATCCTTCCACGGTGGAGTCCAACGGTGGGACTTCCGCCTCGCCAGTTCGTAAATCAGGAGCCCCGCAAGAACCAACCCGAGCCGCCCCCAATAAAACGGCGGCTCGGAGAACCTGAAATACCAGTCGCCCACCAGAAGGGCCAGGGTGACAAAGGTCGCCAGCACGCAGCGCCACGCAGCGCGCTCCCGCCGCAACCGCATCAACACCGGAGCGAACAACGATTCAAGGGGGTGCCGGTTGGAGGAGCTCCGAGCGGGATTTTCCTGCGGCGAGTCTGAGGATGAGTTCACGCGATTCCCTTTCTCCTTTGAGTGATCGTTGCTGCCCAAATCGTCTCCAGAACCAGCACCCCCAGCACGGCCCCCAGCACAAAACGCCACGCCCCCTGTCTGGACTCCAACTCGGAGAGCGCAAGGGATCCCTTTCCATCAGTTCCGTCCCCGGCGGCGGCGGAGGGGGAGGCCTGCCGGTTCACCGGCACACCCAGCGCCTCGAGCTTGCCATCCGGAATCGCAGCGAAGGTGGCTTCCTCCGGAGCCACATTGACCACCAGCATGCCGCCTCCGGGCTCAATCTGGTAGACTCCGGGCTGGTCGGGCACCACCGAACCGCCGGCAACCGCAAGCCGTTCGCCAGTCTCGCTCCGAACTCCAGTCGTCCCGTCCGGGAGCACAAAACTTTCCCCCGGAGAACCCGTCACCAGCGGCCGTTTTCCTCCTCCGGCGAGTTCCACACACGCCGCCAGGAACGGCACGCATCGGGAGGAAAGCACCCATTGCCCGTCCGCCGGTTTCCAGTCGCTGCTCCAGGCCAGAACCCTCCCCTGCCCCCGGCGGACTTCCAAAACCGCCGGATCGCCCCCTTCAAACCGCGCCAGCACCCGTGCCGCCGATTCCCCGGGCAATTCCAGCACGCGGTGTCTCCAAAACCGGATCGCAGTGAAGTCCGAGAACTGCGGCGAAAGAAACGGCGCAAACAGCGGATGCTCACGCTCAATCGACCCGAGCACGGCAAAGCTTCCGTCTTCCGTTTTGTTCTCCCTCGCCGTGATGGGAATACCCGCCAGCGCGCCAAGCGCGGGCGCTTCGGCTTCGGAACCAAGGAGCACCAGCGCCGTGGAACCCCGTTCGATTGAAGCGCGCATGCGCTCCTGCAACGCCGGACCGGTCCCACCACACACCACCCACAGCGCCACTTCCGCGTCCCGACCGACCGGCAGCGTTCCCGCCTCTGCAAGTTCCACACGCGCCTCGCCGAGGGCCTGCAGCGCGCTGCGTACAAAATAAGCAGCCGCCGTCTTCTCCTCGCCCGCCCCCGCTCCGGGTGGAGCGCCACTTCCAAAGGCGGCTGCAGGCTCGCCGGCAACCACAACCAGAGCCCGTTTCTGTGGCACGCGCGCCACCCAGACCGCCGCCGCAATGTCCTCCATCCCGTCCACCCGGACCCGACTGACAGCGGCCGGATGTGGGAAGGAGACCACCTTGGATTTGCCAGCCACAACCGCAAAAGAGGTCTGGGTTTGTGCCGCACCATCGAGCCGCAGTTTGACTGCCTCCGCCCGGAAGTCCTGCGGTGTGGCAAGCTGTAGCCTGCAGGGAGCATCGCTGGGTGCCGTGTCGACATCCGGCGGCAACCACCGCAGCGCCACCCCGGCAGGGCACTGGGAATCCACCCGGCACAGGGTCACGCTCAACAGCGGCGGCCACTCGTAGCCCTGCAATCCGGCGATGCCGGTCCCCTCCTGAAAATCCGAGACAACGAGAACCTCCGTTGAGCCGCCCGCCCCCTCCGCTGCATGTTGCTCGGCCACGGTGCGCAACGCCTCGTCCAACCGCGCCACCGCCCAGCCCGGCTCAAGCGCTGCCAGCGTCTGCTCGAGGAGTGTCTCCCGATCGGCCTGCACCGTCTGGTTCCACTGTGTAAATGGGAGCACCGTGCGGAGGCCCCGGTCAAAGGCGCGCACCTCAAGCGCGGCCGGGAAGGCGCCAGCGCGCATTTTTTCAAGCACCGTTCGCCGCGCCTCCTCAAACGCCCTGCCCCGCCGCATGCTTGCGCTCGTATCGATCAACACAACCACCCGCTTCTCGTCGCTCTTCACACCCGCGGTGGGCGCCCCAAGCGGCAAATAGGGGCGCGCAAACGCAAGCGAAAGCAGTCCAAGTACGGCCATCCGCGCCGCCATCAGCGCCAGATCCTCCCAACTCCGCCGGGCGCTCCGCGGTGGCCGCGGCTCCAACAGGTCGACCGCACTAAAGGCAACCCGCTTCTGCACATGCAAACGACGCAGGTGCGCGACCAAGGGTCCGGCGATCGCCAAAGCACCAAGCAAAAACCAGGGAGCGAGAAACGCCATGGCTCAGCCGCCTCCTTTCCGGCCACCGCTCGCATTCGCGCGGAGGCGTGCAATTTCCGAAAAAGCCGAACGCAGCAGCGGTTCGAGCGGAAGATCGGTCCGCGCCAAAAGCAAAGGCACGCCCTCGCCCGCACAAAGCGCCGCACACGCCTCCCGATGGGCCGCGAGCCGCTCCAAATACGCGGCCCGCGCCTGCGACGCGTCCAGATCCAACCGGAGCGTCCACTCCAAATGCTCGAAACGCGTGTCGCC
The DNA here is from genome assembly GCA_044376515.1 of Chthoniobacteraceae bacterium. Classification (GTDB taxonomy): domain Bacteria; phylum Verrucomicrobiota; class Verrucomicrobiia; order Chthoniobacterales; family Chthoniobacteraceae; genus Chth-196. Next base: position 23,933 of record JBILKV010000035.1, read on the forward strand.
TTCGAACCGAAATTCGAGCTCCTGTGGATCCAATACTTCAAACACGACCACCGCATGGCGGGCCGCACGCAACAGGCGCAACGGTTCGCTCCACGATCCGGGGGGCGCGAGCAGGTCGCTCACCACCACCACCAAACCGGGGCGTTTGAGCATCCGGTGCGCACCCTCCAGCGCCCTGCCCAAGGCCGTGTCGCCTCCAGCCGGTGGTGCCGCCAGCAGTGGCCACCACCGCGACATCTGCCTCGAAAGGCGCCGCACCGGGACCGCATCCTCAAGCGCGTTGGCAAAACGCAACAGCCCCACCGGATCCCCCTGCCCGTGCAAGAACGTCCCCAGCGTCCCAGCCAGTGTGCGTCCGTAATCCGCCTTGGAATGAGCAAGCGAACCAAAACCCATGGAGGCGCTCAAATCCATCACCACCAAACACCCCCACTCCGACTCCTCCTCGTACTGCCGCACGAAAGGCCGGTCAGTCCGCGCCAGACGCCTCCAATCCATGTGCCGCAAGTCGTCGCCCGGAGTGTAGGGCCGGTACTCCGTGAATTCCGTGGAATAGCCGCGGCGCGCGCTCCGATGGATGCCTCGGTTGAGGCCCTCCACCAGACGCCGGACCCTCAACTCGAGCGAGGAAATGGCCATCAGGGCAGACACATCCATCCACGGCGCCACCGGCGCTGCGCCGGCAAGATTGGAGCGCGCCGGCCCTGCGGGCTGTCCCCCCTCAACGGGCGGTGCCTTCGAGCCTAGAATGCGTTGGAGCCAGCCCTGAGCCATCTTCAGCGTACCTCCGCGAGGAGTTTCTGGATGAAACCCTCCACGTTGATGCCGTCCGCCTCGGCCTTGTAGTTGAGTTGGATCCGATGCCGGAGCACCGGATGCGCGAGCGCCCTGACATCGTCGGGGGTCACGTGGACCCGACCCGCCCACACCGCAAGCACCTTCGCCCCCAGCACCAGGCATTGCGCCGCCCGCGTCCCAGCCCCCCAGTTGACGTAGCGCCTCACAAATTCCGGTGCACCGCCGGTCTGCGGCCGCGACGCAGCCGCAAGGCGGACCGCATACCGCACGACCTCCTCGGCGACGGGCACCGTCCGGACCAGGCGCTGAAATGCCAGCACGTCCTCGCTCCCGAAAAGCGGCTGAATCGGGGGCCCCGCGGGCGAGGTGGTCCGCTGCACCACTTCGACTTCCTCCGGCTCCGGCAGATAGTCGATGATCACGTTGAACATGAACCGGTCCAACTGGGCTTCGGGCAGCACGTAGGTGCCCTCCATCTCGACGGGGTTCTGCGTGGCCAGCACGAAAAAAGGACGCGGCAGTTCGTAGCGGCGCCCAGCCACGGTCACCTGTTTTTCCTGCATTGCCTCCAGCAAGGCGGACTGGGTCTTGGGCGGGGTCCGGTTGATCTCGTCCGCGAGCAGCATCTGCGCAAAAACCGGGCCGGGGACAAACTTGAGACCGCGCCCCTCGGGACCGTCCTGCAGGATGTCCATGCCGGTGATGTCGGCAGGCATGAGGTCCGGCGTGAACTGGATGCGGGTAAACTGCAGGGAAAAAGCCTCCGCCAGCGATTTCACCAAAAGCGTTTTGGCCAAACCCGGCGCGCCCGTGAGGAGGCAGTTGCCGCCGGTGAGCATGGCGATGACGATCTGTTCAATCACTGTGTGCTGTCCGACGACCGCCTTGCCAATCTCGGCCAGAAGCCGTTCGCGTGCGGTGGAAAGTGCTTCGAGGGTGGCTTGGTCGTTCATAAATCGGATGGGCGGAGGGAAGCTCTCAACAGGTGGAATCAGTGGCTCATCACCCAAAACAAGATGTTGATCATGAGCGGGTAGGCTTTTTTCTCCGAGAACTCTCTGAAATAGTATTCGTTCTCGCCTTCCCGCTCCCAACCGTCGCCGTTGTCGGTGTTGTGGGTGGCGATCGCGCACAACCGGCCTTTGTCGTCGTACCAACCCCTTACGTGCATCTCCACGGCGTCATGCCGTTCCCATGTCACGCCGCTGAACTGGCTCATCGTCCCCAACCGCACATTGGGACACTGCAGGTTCAGCGTTTCGGGCAGGTCGAAAACGCAGTGGAAAATCGGGTCCGAGCGCGGAATCTCCTTCCAGTTGCGATCGGGAAACACGCGTTTCATCTGGCTTTCAAAGGCGTCCCATTCGTCCTCGCCCCAAAAATCGTCCACCATCAAAAAGCCGCCGTTGAGCAGGTATCGGCGCAGGACCTGAACCTCCCGTTCGCTGAGCAGCAAATCGCCCGGTTCAACTGCGTACACAAACGGGTAGCGGAACAATTCGGGGTCACTGATCCGCAACACCCGCGCGTCCGGGTCGACCTTCATGGAGGTCATCTGCTGGAGGCGGAACGACAGGTTGAGGTCGGCGTCTGGATAGTCGATCGCCCAGCGGTGGGGATTGTAGCGTCCGGTGCGTCCGCCGACCTCGTAATGCAAACGCACAAACGTGAACACATCCTTTTCGAAACCCTTCGGATTTCTCCAGTTGAACACTTCGTTCGGATCCGAAAGCGCCTCGCGCGCCGTCTTCGCGTTCGGCGGCGGGATTCCATCGGCCAACACCAACTGTGCGCTCATCCACAAGGCGCCGAAAAGTGCGGAGGCAAATCGCCCCGGGTGTCCGGCAGCGCTCACGGTTTTTTGTCCTCCCTGGTTCGTGAAGCGGCCAGGCGCGCGAGCGCCTCAAGGGCGGTCCGGTCGCGCGGATTCGACTCAAGGGCTTCCAGCAAGTGCTGCCGCGCCTTCTCGGGCGCGCTCCCCTCGAGCAGCAACCCGAGCCGCGCGTGCCAGCGGGGAGCCCTCTCCGCATCGATTGTGAGGGCGCGCTGGCAGGCGTCCGCCGCGTCCGCCGAACGGCCCAGAGCGACCCGCGCCTTCCAAAGTTGCTCCAAGACTGAGAGCGACATCGGGTTCACCCCCAGGCTTTGAACCGCCACGGATTCCACCCTGCCCCAGTCCGACTGCCGAGTCGCCACTTCCAACAGGCGCTCGTGGGCCTGTGGAAGATCCGCTTCCAACTTCAAACCGGACTCCCAAAGCGCCGTCTCCTCCGCCTCCAAACCCAGTCCGCGGTACACCTCGGCCAGCAGAGTGTATGCGCCGCCGCTGTCCGCCACGTTCGGAGCGCCGATGACCAACGCCTCCAGCGCCTTGCGGGCATTCTCAAGGTTCCCCGACCGAAGCGCCTTACGGCCTTCCGCCAGCAATTCCTCATAGACGGGTCGCCCCTCCTTCGGCACGTCCTGATCCGCTTTTTGCTCCCCTCGCCAGGTGAGTTTGCCGGCAAGCGCCTGCGTCCGGTCCGACGCAAACTTCCGGAATTCGGGGTTGAGCGTGACAAAGGCACCGTATCGATTTGCGATCGCCTCATCCGCATCCATTCCGCGGCCCACGTCCGAGAGCATCCCCTTGAACACCTCCATCCCGGAGCGCTTCACCAGCCATTCCACCATGAGTCCGGACTGCAGGTAGGCAAAATCCAGATCCGACGAATCACCGCTGCGAAAGGCCTCCGCCATCTCCTCGATTGGAGGGAGTCCTGCTCCAAGCAACCGCGCCGCGTGCCTCGGGCGAAACCTCCTGCCCCACCCCGGGTTGGCCTGCTGTTCCTCGAAGACCGAAATGCCCTCGCTGAGCCAGCGCGGCAGGCGGTTGCGTGTCAGTGTCAACGTGATGGTGTGGGTGAACTCGTGCCAGAGCGTCGCCTCCCAAGAGTGTCCGGTGGCCCGCGGCGACGCAGGACTGGGAGCCGTGATCACCGGCCCGAAACACACGCCAAGGTAGCCGTCTCCGCCCGGCACCCCGAAGGTGCGGACCGCAAAGTCTTTCTGCTCGGGAAAAATCTCCACACGGGTCCGGCCTTTCGCCTGAAAACCGTATTTGGGCGCCAGCGCCGCGAACGCCCTTTCCAACAACTGCCCCACGCGGTCGCCATACACCCGCGCCTCCAAGGGCGACATCCAAATCTCGAAGTGGGGAGTCTCAATTCTGGTGAAGCCCGCGATCCGGTCCTTCAATTCCAGCAGATTGAACGCGGTGACATCGTACCCGTCGAGTTTGTGAACCTCCTCTAAAAGCGGCCAGGCTTCCTCGTTTCGGGCTGCACGCAGCAGGTCTTCCGCCAATGCCCGTTTGGCCGGAAGCAACCCGGCATCCAAGGCCAGCGCCTCCTTCTGCAACTGCACCCCCTGCTCAAAGCGGTAACGCCCCGATAGCAGTACGCCCGCCCGGTGCAACACCCACGACTGCTTGGAGGCCTTCGCGTGCAGTGCCCCCGACGATTTCGCGTCACCGCCGGAAAGAGCCCGGGCGAGCCGGATGGCGCGCACTTCGGGGTCCCAGTCGGGAAGCACCTTGAGTTCCTTCGCCAAAAGGTCCGCGTCCTCCGCTTCAAACGCATACCGGGCAAGCGCCACCTGTGCCCGCAGATTGGACGCGTCCAGTTCCAAGGCGCGCCGCCAGCTCTTGAGCGCCTCCTTGCGCGAACTCCATTCCAGCGCCTGCCCCAAAAGCACGTGCAACCGAGGATTGGCCCCAAACTTTTTCACGCCTTCGCGGGCCTTGTCCGCGGCCATCCGTCCGTCGCCCCTTTCCAACGCCAGCTCCACCACCGCCTCATAGGCCTCCTCGCAGAGAGGGTCTTCGCGGAGCGCCCGTTCAAAACACGATTGCAGCACCGCCTTGGCATCATCCCACACCGCCAGCCGAAACCGACCAAGCAGGACCCAGTCCACCGGTTGACGCCCCCAACCGTACCCCGACGCGTCTGCCAGCGCCAGGCGCTCCTTGGCAAGCGCCCTTGCCGCGGCGCTGTCCCCGCGCTGCTGCGCTTCGCGAAAACGCAGCCAGGCAGCCACCATGCTCCGGGGCTGTTCGCTCTCGACTTTCGCTGCAAGTGACAGCGCCTCAGGAGCTTTGTTCAACGAGAAAAGCGCTTCTCCAACCAGATACGCCTCCAGAGGACGCCCGGGTAACCCGGCGTCGCTTTGGGCAAGTTCGGCAAGTTCTTGAAGCCGCCCGGCGTTGCGAAATTCGCGACAGGTGGCCGGAGTGGAGGGAGGCTCCGCCTCAAGCCGGGAGACTCCAAGATTCAGGAGCAACCAGCCGCTTAGGAAGAGCGTTGCGGACGCGGGGCGCATACGTTTGCAGGGGACAAACCTGTCGAAACCCTAACGGCTCATCCCCGCGTGACGCGAGCACGCGTTTCGCAACCAGCCGAACGACAGAGCAGCCCCGACCCCGGACCGCCACGCACTTTTCCCCCAGAAAACGTTCCTGCTTCTGAAGAACACCCGAACGCTCCGGAAACCAGCCCTCGGGTTCACCTCGGATGTTCCTTACTTGTTGGCTGCAAATTCGGTTACCTTCGCCCCGGTCGCCGCGTTCCAGAGACGGAGCACCCCGTCCTGACCGCCCGCCACAACCGTCAGTCCGTCCCGAGGTGCCGCCAGCGAATTCACAAACAGTGCATTCTCCGTCATGGTCCGCACCACCGTGCCGTTGGTGCCGACCACGCGCACCTTCCCGTCTCCCGAGGCGGCCACAAACTGCGCGCCCGAGCCTAGGAACTGCACCGAGGTCACCTCCTTCTCAACGCCGTCTACGTTCTTCTTCCTGGCCCCCGTCGCCACATCCCACACCTTGACCACATTATCGCCACCCCCCGTCACCACGCTCCTGCCATCCGGACTCCAGGAGACGCCGAGCACGTGATGGGTGTGCCCCTCGAGACTGCGCACCAACTTCAGTTTCTCCACGTCAATCACACGGGCCGCCTTGTCGGCCCCCCCGGAAACCAGCGTCTTGCCGTCGGGTGAAAAAGAGAGCCCAAGGATCGTATCCGAATGAATCCCCGTCGCCTTCCGCGGCGGCGCATCCAACGCGGCCATGCGCCAGAGCACCACGTCCCCCTCCCTCGAGGGTTCGCCTGAACCAGCAGCCAGCACCGAGCCATCCGGGCTGAATGCAAGAGCGGTCACCCGGTCGCGCAGTACATCCGCCGACAACCCGTCTCCGATCGTCTTCTTGAGAACCCACTTTTCAGAGCGGTCCCACCCCCACACCGCACCATCCTCGCTCACCGCAACCACCCGGTTGCCGCCCGCCGCACACAACGCATGCACCGCGCCCTTTTCACGCGCTTCACCGAACCAACCCACCAGCCCGCCCGAGTCCAAACCGCGCAACTGAACCACACCGTTCACGTGTCCTATCAGCAGAACGCCGGACTCCTTCACCAGTTTAAGCGCACTCACCGCGGGCGCAGCTTCTGCGACTTTGCGCGCCTTTTCCAACTCCGCCGCCGCCTTGGCCTTGTTTGCCTCTTGTTCCGTTGCGGCAGTCTTCGCCTTCGCAGCCGCTTCAGTGAACTCTTTTTCCTCCTTCTTCGAGATGTCCAGTTCGCCCTCGGCCAGCGTCTTTGCACGCTCCGCCTTTTCGAGGTCCATGGCCGCGGTGACCTTCTTTTTCTCGGCAGCGTCCAAAGCGTCAGTTGCCGTCTTGCGGGCGGTTTCCTTGGCCTTGTGGGCAGCTGTCGCCGCTTCAAGCGCCTTCCCCGCCTCTGCCCGAGTCTTTTCGTGCTCCGCCAAAGCTTCCGGGGTGATGGACTTGTCCGCCTTCGCCTTGTCCACCTTTTCAATGAGCGCCGCAGACGCGTCCTGAGACGTTTTTAACGCCTTCTCGGCCGCGGCGAATGCGGCCTCGGCTTCCGCTGCCGTTTTCTTCGCCGCATCCACGGGGGCAGCGGCTTCAGTGGCCGCCTTTTGTTTGGCTTCCAAATCCTTGACCTTAACGGGCAGGGCATCGGCCGTTTTCTTGAGGCGATCCTTGGTGGAGGTCAGCGACTTTTCAGCATCTGCCAGCAGTTCCTTCCGGTACGCAAGCGTGCCGTCCTCCATTTCCAAAGCGCGCTTGCGGTCTTCCTGTTCCCTCTGCGCAGCCGGATCGCCCTTGATGGTTTGGAGCACCTTCCCCGCGCGATCCACCACACGCACGGTCGCATCCGGGCTCGCCACAGCGAACTGGGATGCGTCCCCGGAAAACGCCACGAACGCAGCCGCCGCCGGAGCCTTGAGTTTTACGGTCGCATCCGCCGGCGTCCCCTCCCACAGCCACACGGAGCCGTCGGCACAGCCCACCGCAAGCTTGGTGTCCCGCGCCGCAACCGAAATGGCTTCCGCAGGCAATCCTTTGCGTTCGCCCAAAGCCGCGCCGGTGGCGGCGTCCCACTCGCGAACGACCGCGTCGCCTCCGACGGTGTAAATCGCCTTGCCATCCGCTTTCCAGGCCAGCGCCTTGCCGGCAACGGGAATCTCCGTGGAGAAAAGCACGCGGTTTTCCGCGCGGTTCCACACGGTCAGTTGCTTCTGCTTCGAAAGCAGTG
>JBILKV010000318.1:0-3549 GCA_044376515.1 Chthoniobacteraceae bacterium
CTCTCAAATGAGTTTGTTTGGGAATGTGAGTGGGCACGCCAATCCGCGCTCGGGCGCGAAAAACGGGACGCTCCCGACACGCCATCCGTCGGGCACGGCGTGTGGGGGGCGCCTGCGAGGGGGGGGCGCCTGCTGGCGCCGTGGGCGGGGCGCGTCCGCTAGCGACCCGGGACCAATTCGTAGAGGCCGCCCTTGAGGTAGTCGCTTTCGGGGATGGTAGGGATGACGGGATGGTCCAGGCCCTGCGAGAAACTCTGCAGGTGGCGCAATGTCTTCTTCGCATCCACCGCCGCATCGTTGAGGACGGACTGGAACAGCTCCCGTGAAAGGTGGTGCGAACAGCAGAAGGTCGCAAGGAGGCCGTCTGGGTTGAGGAGTTTGAGGGCGCGCAGATGGATCTCCTTGTAGCCGCGCAGTGCGTCGTGGACGCGCCCCTTGGATTTGGTGAAGGAGGGCGGGTCAAGGATCACCAGATCGTAGCGGGTTTCGAGGTCCTCCTTTTCCTTGAGGAAGTCGAACACATTGCATGCGATGGCGTTCACCTGCAGACCGTTGGTGGCGGCGTTGCGGCGGACCTGTTCGATCGCCGGGCCGCTGATGTCGAGGGCGGTGACCTCGGCTGCCTGCGCCTTTGCACAAGCAAGGGCGAAGGCACCCTGGTTGGTGAAGCAGTCCAGCACGCGCCTGCCCTTGGCGTAGGCCGCCACCGCGCGGTAGTTGGGGAGCTGGTCGAGGTAGAAGCCGGTTTTCTGGCCACCGAGCAGGTCCACGTGAAAGGTGAGGCCGTCTGTCGTGATGTCTGTTGTGATCGAAGTGTGGCCGGGTTCGGGGCCGTAAAGCATGCCGGTCTGCAGCTCCATTCCCTCGGCTTTCCGGATTGGGGCGTCGTTGCGTTCCACGATGGAGCGCGGTTGGAAGGCGTCAACGAGGGCCTCGACGATCAGCGCCTTGCGCTGGTCCATGGCGAGGGTGAGGGTTTGGAGCACCAGATCCTCTCCGTAACGGTCGACGATCAAACCGGGGAGGCCGTCGCTCTCGCTCCAGACGAGGCGCCCAAGCTGTTCGGGGAGGCCGTGGCGCTGGCGGAATTGTCGGGCGATGGCGATGCGGCGTTTGAAAAAGTCGAGGTCCAGTTCCTGCCGCTGGCGGGAGAAGCGGCGCGCGACGATCTGGGAGCGGCTGTTGTAGATCGCCGTGCCCAGCATCCGGTCGCGGCCGTCCTTCAGGGAGACAATTCCGCCGTCCTGAGGGGAGCCGAAGGTTTTGAGGACCTCGGTGGCATAGACCCAGTCATGGCCGTGGAAGAGGCGGGCGCGGGGTTGGATGATAAGACCTGCCATGTCGGGCAGGCAACCTAAGGCGGCTTGTGCGGAAGTCAACGCGGCGTCGTTCGGTGAACTCGGTTGGCTTTCCAATTTGGATTTGACCGGGAAGCTTCCTTGCTGCAACCTCCGCCCCCTTTCGCATGCGTCACACCCTTTCGGTTTTGGTTGAGAATAAGTTCGGCGTCCTCACACGGATTGCCGGGATGTTTAGCGGCCGTGGATTCAACATCGACACGCTCAACGTCGGGCCCACTCTGGATCCGGCCACCTCTCGGATGACCATCGTGGTCAGGGGGGATGACTCGGTGCTGGAGCAGGTAACCAAGCAACTCCGAAAGCTCATCGACGTCATCGAGTTGCAGGACTTCAAGGACGACCAGAGTGTGGACCGCGAGCTGGTTCTGATGCGGGTGTCGGTCAACGCCCAGTCCCGCGCCGAGGTGATGCAGCTTTGCGACATTTTCCGGGCCAAGATCATCGATGTCCAACGCAACAACCTCTCCATCGAGATCACTGGTGATGAGAGCAAGATCAGCAAGTTCATCTTCCTGATGGAGCCTTTCGGTATCTCGGATCTGACGCGCACCGGCAAGATAGCTCTGGCCCGTCGCGACGACGACTGAAGCACGGACCCCAAGGGGCCGCTCGGACCCACCTGGCACCGCGGGTTTCAACCGTGCCGGTTGCCCTTCCCCAAGCAAAAATCCGGCGCCCCGCGTCACAAGGTTTCCTCCGATTCTCCTCCCGCAGCTCCACTCGTTGAGCGTCTCCTGTTCTGCCCCCAAACACCCCAATAAAAAACCAAACACCCCAAACCCATGGCTGTTAAAATTTACACTGACAAAGACGGCGATCTCGGACTCTTTAAGGGCAAGACCGTCGCGGTTCTCGGCTTCGGATCCCAGGGCCACGCCCACGCCCTCAACCTGAAGGAATCCGGCGTGAAGGTGATCATCGGTCTCTACCCGACCAGCAAGTCCCGCAAGGTGGCCGCGGACCGGGGGTTCGAAGTGTTCGACACCGCAGAGGCGGTGCGTCGCGCGGACGTCATCTTTGTGGCGCTTCCCGACACGAAGCAACCCGCTGCCTACGTCAAAGACATTGAGCCGAACCTTAAGAAGGGGAAAACCTTGCTCTTCAGCCATGGCTTTTCGATCCATTACCACACGATCGTGCCGCCGGCCGATGTGGACGTGATTCTGGTCGCCCCCAAGGGGCCCGGCCACATCGTGCGCCGCCAGTACACCGAGGGCAAGGGCGTCCCAACGCTCATCGCCGTGCACCAGAACCCCAGCAAGAAGGCGAAGAAGATCGCTTTGGCCTGGGCCAAGGGGATCGGTGGAACGCGGGCGGGTGTGCTGGAAACCTCCTTCAAGGAGGAAACTGAGACGGATCTGTTCGGCGAGCAGGCGGTGTTGTGCGGTGGAACCACCGCCCTCGTTCAGGCCGGATTTGAGACGCTGGTCGAGGCGGGTTACTCCCCGGAGATGGCCTACTTCGAGTGTCTGCACGAACTCAAGTTGATCGTCGACCTCATGAACGAGGCGGGTATCGCGGGCATGCGTTTCTCGATCTCGGAAACCGCCAAGTGGGGCGATGTGACCGTAGGACCCAAGATCATCGATGCCGGCACCAAAAAGCGCATGAAGGCGGTGCTCAAGGACATCCAGACCGGCAAGTTCGCCAAGGGGTGGGTCAAGGAGTACGAGGGCGGCTACAAGAACTACAACCAGCTTCTGGCCGAGGGTGAAAAGCATCCAATCGAGAAGACCGGTGCAAAGCTGCGTTCGTTGATGCCTTGGCTTGCCAAACGCAATCTTAAGGGAGCCCAGGCCTCCTACACGCAATAGACTTTCGGGGGAGTCTGGTTTCTCCCTAAATTCTGAAACGCCGCCGGGTGCGCCCGGCGGCATTTTTTTGCTCCAAACCGAATGCCCCGGCAGAGGAACCGAACCGAGCCGCGCGGAAAAACGCCGAGGACGCGGACCGGGTTTGTAGAAAAAAGGAGTCCCGGTACCGCCGGTCTCCTGTCGCCGCAGAGGAGTCTTTTCGGTTTCAGGCGGCGCCAGTTGTCGGCCGTCGCGGGTGGAGGGATTTATACCACGTATCTGAGTTTTCTGGATTATGAGCGATGGGAACCCCGTGAGTGAATCGTTCCGCCTTGTTGAGAAAAGCGGCGCGGATTTTCGCCAAATCTGACGCCCCGCAAGGGGCACTTCTCTTT
>JBILKV010000142.1:0-11161 GCA_044376515.1 Chthoniobacteraceae bacterium
GAGTCTCGTCGGTGGGAATCGGGCTGATTGCGGGTGTCCTTTCATACGCGGCGTGCTCGTGGCTGAAGCCCTTGCTTGGATATGACGACGCCCTGGACACCTTTGGCGTACACGGAGTGGGGGGCACGATTGGGGCGTTGGCCACCGCGGTGCTTGTGGAGGAGGCTGCGAATCCCGCAGGGGCTGCCTTGCTAGGGAAGGGGTTGCTCAAGGGGCAACTCGTCGCAATGGGGCTTTGCATCCTGCTTTCCCTGATTGGCACTTGGTTGCTGGCCAAGGTTGTGGACCGCTTGGTGGGTTTGCGGGCGACGGAAGAGGAGCAATCCCAAGGGCTCGACATTGCTGACCACAACGAAGAGGGCTACAGCCACTCGTAGCGCCTTTCAGGAAAGGAGCCGCCGGGGCCTGAGCCCCTTTTTCTGCGGAGAGAAGAGCGCTGGGCGACCGGCGTTGGAATTGGGCGGCCGGGAGGGCGAAATTCCGTGGAACCGAGCTCCTGATTCGCCTCCTGAGACTCGGATTTTTAGCAAGCCCCGCGACGATGCCGCGCTCGTGAATTGCGTTGCCCGCGAAACTTATCCCTGCAAAGGTCCGCGACCATCGACGCGAAAAGGACGAGTTTGTATTCCTCGATTGCATCGCGTTTGGCTCAAGGCTTCTCTGGCAGCGCTCGCTCGCTAGTTCACTGAACGGGATCGTCTCCTTGATTGGCCGGCGGGGCTGTCGATCCGCTGTGCCTCGACGCTGAAGAGCGCTCCCCTACGGAAGCAGGATTCCGCAGCACGCGCGCGCGCGGCCGACATCTCGGTCAATCCTGCTCCCCATCGAATGCGCCCACCGTATGTCGCCAGCGGAGCCGCTCCCAGAGAACCACCGTCTTTTGTGGCAGCAGGTCGCCGCAGTGCTTTGCGCCGAGAAGAAACGGAGCGGGACGCCCTCGAGCAGCGGAATCAGCATCGCCACTGCGCTTAAAGAGACCGCCCCATCCCCACCCTGTCACAGCATGGTGAGACGCGTTGCAAACCGAGGAGCCACGGGGGGAAGTGCTAAAGCTTAGGCCTTTTTCAGGGACCCAAAAAAGTTAAGGCTCTGATTATAAGGAGTTGGCACCGACGGTGGGACCCGAACCCACATTCGATTCACCCCTTCTGTAAATGCCTCACAGCATCGCAAGCCATGGAATGAAGGCTCATGGTGAGCAACAAGCGCTGGCTCTGCTGCCGGAGGGGTTGAGGGTGGCAAACCTCGCCTAGGAAGGTTTGCTTGGGCATGGTAGCACTCAACCGCGAAAGGTGCTGCTTGCAGGGTTGCTGTGGAAGAAGACAACGGTCTCCCAAGCGTGAATTGCGGAGCATCTGGGCATGAAAAATGCGGCCGATTGGAGCAAGGTCTTGCACCGCATGTATTTACAGGAGCTTCAGGAGAAGGTTTCAGGAAATTTGAGGCGTTTTGTTTCTGAGAAAATGCAAGAACATGAACACCGACCCCTAGTTCCCACCATCTCTGTCCGGTTCGGGATTATCCGGCGGGCGAATTGCTTTTCCACGCGGCGGCCCGTCTCAGGGCAGCGGAGTTTAACTGCATCAGCCTGGAGACCGTGTTGAGCGACGCCGGGGTCATCCCGCAGGTGCCCATCAACTGGATCAGCCTGATGTCCTCGGGGCGCAGCCATGTCTTGGACTGCGGTGACTTTGGGCACATCGAATTCGCCCACACCGCCCAGAAGCCGGAAGAAATCAGTGCGGAACTGTCCTACGACCCGGACCGTTACCTTTAGAGGGCTTCGGTAAGGCAGGCGATTCGGGATATGCGAGCTACGCGACGCAGCACGGAACTTTTAGACGAAGAGGCGCTCTATGAACCTGTTTGACCAACGCGTGCTTGCGGGCCTGCTACGGCTGAGCAGACACAGCCTCACTCGTTAAGTCACTATGTGGCCCCCAGAACATTCTACGACCACGTTTTTGGGGCCGCCATCCATCACCGTCTCCCCCCCTGCGGCATCCCCACGAGGACTACCCGAGAAAGAGCTCAACCATGATGGGGAGCAGATGTAAGCGGTGCTGTTTTCAAATGACGCGTTCGTCGCCGACTAGTGACCCGTTTGGATGCCGCGTGCTTGTGCCGGTTTCCGGTGCTGCCCCTATTCTCAACCGCCGAATTGCGGCAACCCACCTCCACCTCCCCTACTCGCGTGCTAGAATAGTAACGTGGACAACTCCACTCACCCCCAACCCCAAGAGGCCGACCGCAGCCTATCCGTCTGGATCCAGTCACTCGGGATTGGATCCAGAACACCAATGCACGGCCAGCCAATTGAATGAAAGGAGAATTCATGCAGATCAATCTACTCGCCGAACTGGATAAGGAGATTCTGGTGCAGAGCCCACAAGGCTTTCTTTTGGTTTTTTCCGGACGCAACCCGGACGACGTCATCCGCCAACTCCGCTACTTTGATATCGATGAGTGGCGCCCGGGGCTCGAAATTGAAAAGACCTTTGAGCGGGAGTTGGAGGGCTTGGCACCCGCGGAACGTTTACGTAACTCACAGGACATCCTGTCCGCGTGTCCCGAGCAGACTTTGGCCCGTCTAAACCATGACTTACTGGACATTACGGGCCCGAATCTCGAGTTCTACAACTTACTGCATTCAACCAATCCGTTCCGCGTGAAGGCTCGGATACAGGCTTTGACTGTCCTGCCCATGCTGAAATGGGAGTTTTGCGGGATGAACAGGGACACCGACCGCATTAGGCGCCGGATCGACGATGGCAAAAGTGTCTGGGATTCCTTTCTGGAAATCCATCCGGGCAAAGCAGCGATTTTGCGCCGAATCGCAGCCACAAAATCCAGTCCGGAAGCGTGGCGCGGCGACCTGGCCGGACTACTAGCAGCACTGGAACCCCTGCCCCCCGAAAAGATCCCCAGCTCCGACAAGGAATGGAACGCTTTCCACTCCATATTTAACGCGCTGGGTCTGCATCGTTCCTCGTACCACGACAATGAAGAAGACCGCCTGCAGCTCAAACATCGGTGGCTGAACGAGGCTGCCAAAATGGGTTGGCAAAAGACCTACGAAAAATTGGCCTCGCTAGAGGGCGGTGTTGAGGCCCTGAGCGACACCTTTGACTTCCTTGATGACATCCGCAATGCCGGCAATTACATGGCTGAAGAGTCCGGGGAGAAGTGCGCATCCGTCGAGGCTTGGAGAGAGAAGTCTCGGGAACGCTGGATGTTGGCACCCAACAAGTTCGGGATGTTTCGGATCGTCGAATACAGTGCTCGCTGGCACCGGGAAGCCTTAGCGGGAGTCAACCTCAGAGGCTCGGCTGACACAGAGCGAAGCACCTGGCCTTGCCTTCTGAAGCAGCCGTTGGAACTGGCTCCCGGCTGCTTTGCCGTGTCACTTGGAAACGCAGACGCCCTTGCGGCGGAGGGGCGCCAAATGCAGCACTGTGTGGGAGGCTATTGGCGCAACTGCTTTCTGGGGAACAGCCATATCGTTTCACTGAGGAACGCCGACGGCGAACCGCTGTCCACACTTGAATTCTCAGTCGCACAAGACGGCTCAAACCGCTGCGAAATCGTCCAGCACAGAGCCCGCCAAAACAAAACGCCCGTGTCACAATTACGTGCCCTGGAAGGGCGTTTGAAGACTCTAATCCAACAACAAGCGGACTTTAAGGCTCTTTCGAAATGGCGCGAAGATGCGGCAAAACTGGACAACCTTCTGCGTGCCGGTGAACTTCAAGCTCTCATCCGAGGGTACGATGAAAATCGCCTCGCACGTCTGGCCGCGGTCCTTGGGCGAGAGCGGTTGTCGGCGCTTTTTGGCGCGCAGGAATCGAGCGGAAAAATGACGGTGTGAGCGCCTGAACGGCCACTGGGACCGGTGCGGCTTCTGGAGAACGCGTCGTTACACGTCCATCCAAGCCAAACCCGTGATCGCACCGACTGCGCGACCGTTGCTGCGAAAAAATTTCGTAACAGCCGGGCGATTTCGTGTGTAGTGAAGTGTGGGTACTCACATCCCAGATCATGACTGGTTCATCGAATAGGTCCGCCGCGAGCAGGCAGGCCTGCGGGTGTTCGTGCGCAGTCTGGAAAACGCCCGGGGGCCACCTCTAGGACGGCTTTACAAAGGCCCACGCCGAGACGATCCAAGAATGGACATGGCGCCTCCATCCAAATCCCCCGCAGCAGACTCCGCCCGGCCGTTCCTCCTGGACGGGCATGTGCACCTTGTTGGAGATGGCTCCTCTGGAAGCGGTTGCTGGTTGAAGCTCGACGGATGGATTCGCAGGCTGCAGGGCAGACTCCTCCTCTCGGCGGCAGGGCTCCCGGGCACCTGTCTGACGGGCGGATTGGATTTGGCGTTTGAATCGCGCCTTTCGGCTCTGCTCGCAACCTCCGGGCTCGATGGCCTGCTGATTTTGGCCCAAGATGAGGCCTACCGGAGCGACGGCACCAAAATTGAAAACTTCGGCTCGTTTTACGTGCCCAACGCTTACGTGTTTGAAGTCTGCCGGAGAAACCCCGGCCTCTTTCCCGCCTGCAGCATTCATCCAGCCCGGCGGGACGCGCTGGGGGAACTGGAGTTCGCGCTGCAAAGCGGATGCCGCGTGCTCAAACTGCTGCCCAACTGTCTGAATGTGGACTGCGCCGACCGCCAATTCATCCCTTTTTGGAAGCGCATGGCCGAGGGCGGGATGGCCCTGCTCGCCCATACTGGGGGCGAGTTCACCCTTCCCCAGACCCATCCAGAATTCGCGGACCCCCGCCGGCTTTCCGTTCCACTCGAGCAGGGGGTGACCGTCATCGCCGCGCACGCCGCCGGAAGAAGCGGGCTCTGGGATCCGGACTGGACCGTCCATCTGGAGGCGATGGCAAAAATGTTCCCCAACCTCTACTGCGACAACAGCGCATTGTGCAGCCCCAACCGTTGGCGCACCATCGCCGTACTGCTCGACGGCCCGCTTCACGACCGGGTCATCCATGGCAGTGACTATCCCGTCCCGACCGGCGGCTTTGGTCCCTGGATCGGCGGCATCCTCCCGCTGGACGCATGGCGCGCCTCAACGCGCCTCGGCAACCCGTTTGCCAGGGACGCCTTCCTCAAACGCGCGCTCGGTTTTGCACCCGAAACCTTCACCCGTCTCGACGCCCTCACCAGCCTCACATCGGCATGGACGCTCGGCCATACGGCAACGGCAAAGAGCCCGCCGGCACCCACAAACCCACCTCCGCCCACCCGATGAACGGGACCTCCGGAATTGTGCTGCGGCCCTACCAGAGGGAATGCATTGAGGCGGTACTCAATGCGCGCCGACAAGGAGTGCGCCGCATGGTGGTGTGCCTTCCGACCGGAGCGGGAAAGACGGTCATTTTCTCAGAACTTGCCCGCCTCGCCCGCAGACAGGTGCTGGTACTCGCGCACCGGGAGGAACTGCTCTCCCAGGCGCGCGAAAAGCTTGAGACTGCCCTCGCTGGACGACGCGTCGTGTCGATCGAAAGGGGTGCCGAACGCGCCCCGGACAGCGCGCACGTTTTGGTCTGCTCGATCCGCTCCCTCCACGAGGAGCGCCTCGCCAGGGTGTTGCGCGGAAGGGACATCGGCCTGATCATTTACGACGAGTGCCACCACGCAGCCGCCGAGGACAACCAGCGCGTGCTCCGCCAGCTTGGCGCCTTTGATGCTGGGTGGCTCGGCACCCTGCTCGGCTTCACCGCCACCACATCCCGGGGCGACGGCCAGGGCCTGGAGACCGTCTTCCAAAAAATTGTCTACTCCCGCCTGCTTCCCGAAATGATCCAGGACGGCTACCTCGCCCCCCTGCGCGGCTACCGCATCTCGACTGCCGCCGATCTGAGCCGCCTTTCCCCGGGCTCCGCCGACTTCCGGGAGGAGGAACTCGCCGAAGCCGTGGACATCGAGGAACGCAACGCGCTCGTCGCCCGCTCCATTCAGGAACTCGCGCGCGACCGGCGCACCATCGCCTTTTGCGTCACCGTCAACCATGCCCGCAACCTGTCCCGCAGCCTGAACCTGCTCGGCGTTCCCGCAGGCGTCGTGTACGGGGCGATGCCCGCCGAAGCGCGTTCAGAAATCCTCGCCGACTTTCGCAGCGGACGGGTGCAGGCGATTGCCAACGTGGCGGTGCTCACCGAGGGGTTCGACGATCCGGGCACCTCCTGCATCGCCATGGCGCGCCCCACCCGCTCAGAAGGCCTCTACGCGCAGTGCGTGGGAAGAGGCACCCGGTTGCATCCCGGCAAAAAAGACTGCCTCATTCTCGACTTCGTGGACGTTTCCACCATGAGCCTGTGCGGTCTTCCCTCCCTGTTCGGATGCCCCCGGGACCTTGACCTGCGCGGCAGCGATGTCAATGAGGCGCGCCGCGTCTGGCAGCACGTCCTGCTGGACCATCCCGGTTTTGAATTAGAGGCTGGCGCCCTTACCCTTCCCGAAATCCAAGACCGCGCCGCGGCGTTCGACCCTCTCACCCTTGCGGTTGACGCAGAGGTGCGCGCCATATCGGCCAACGCATGGTTCTCCCTCGGACGCCACGGGCTCGGACTCCATTTTCTCAGGGCGCACGGAACCCCGAGCGAGGTCACCGTCCTGAGGTGCGCGGGACGGGGCAAAATCTGGGAAGTGCTGATCGACGGCCAAACGATGGCACGTTTCGCTGAAATCGAGGAAGCCGTTGCAGCGGTGGACTACGAACTGGGCCGGCTTGGGCGGGGCGTTGCCGCGTCGGCCCACCCTGCGGCCGCCTGGCGAGGGGACTCCGGCGCGGACAAAGGCGCCGCAAGAAAACTTCAACAATCCCTCTGGGACAGGATCGTGAGGAAAAAAAGCTAGCCCTGCAAACGCCCAGCACCGGGGAAAAACAGCGGCACCGCAGGGCACTTGCCTTCAGTGGGCGGCGTCATTTTCCTCGGAAAGCCGGCGAAAGCGCACTTCCAAAACCCGACGCCCGTCGGCTTTGGTCACGGTGACTTCAAAAGGCGGGATTTGGACTTGATCTCCCGCTGCGGGCAGAGTGCCGGCAAGGTGCGTGACATAACCGCCCACCGTACTCACATCCTCGCTTTCCAGATCCAATCCGGCCAGGTCCTTCAATTCGTACAGAGCCATCGAGCCGTCCACCAGAAATTCGTTGGCATTGACCCGTTTGAACTCGGGCCTTGCCGTATCGAATTCATCCTGAATCTCGCCCACAATCTCTGCCAGCACGTTGTCCAGTGTCACCACTCCCACCGTGCCGCCGTACTCGTCCACCACCAGCGCCAGATGGGCGTGTTTGCTCAGAAAAAACGTCAGCAACCGCTCCAATGGCATCATTTCCGGCACCGGCAAAATGTCGCGCTTGGCGCTCATGATATCCGGCGCCGGGGCCCTCATCTGCAGCAGCAAATCCTTGATGTGGACCAACCCGATGGCATGGTCCAGATGCCCCTCGCATACCGGAAAACGCGTGTGCCGGGAGTCCACCGCGCGCTGGAGATTTTCTTCGAACGAATCCTCCGTGTTAAGGAAAATCACCTCCTTGCGCGGGGTGGTGATGTCACGGACCACCCGCTTGCGAAGGTCGAGGGCGTTGATGAGAATTTCCTTACCAATCGGGGTGACCTGCCGCGCGTCCTCGCTCTCGGCGAGAATCACCCGTAACTCTTCCTCGGAATGGGCCAGTTCGTGTTCCGCGAGGGGACGCACCCGCAACACGCTCCGCAAAAACCAGCCTGCCGTTCCATTCAGGAACCAGATGGCGGGGCGGAAGATTTGGTAGAAGAACGCCAGCGGCGCACTCACCCACACCGTGGTGGGGACGGGCATCGAAATGGCGATTGATTTTGGAGCCAACTCCCCGAGCACAATGTGGAGAAAAGTGATGGCGGCGAACGCCCCCCCTACCGAAACGGCCTTGAGCACCCCCTCCGCCTCCACCCCAAAAGTCACCAGCACCGGCCAGATCAAGCCCGCCAGCAGCGACTCCCCCACCCATCCCAGCGCCAGGCTGGCCAGCGTGATCCCCAACTGGGTGGCGGAGAGGTAAGCCTCCAGATTCTCGGTGACCTCTATCGCCCTACGCACCCGCTTGTCACCCGTTCCCCCGAGCGCCTCCAATTGGCTCGCGCGCACCTTGACGATCGCGAACTCCGAAGCCACAAAAAAGCCGTTCAGCCCAACCAGCAGTAAGACAGCGGTCAACTGCAAAAAGACCGGGGCCGCCTGAGGTGACAAGTCAGCTTCGGGGGACATGTCAGGGAACAAAAAAGAACCGAGTCACAGGACGCTCCCGCGACTCGGAACTTGAGAATGTTAAACGATCGGGTCCTACCAACTCGATTTGGTCACTCCGGGAATCATCCCATTGGAGGCCAACTCGCGGAACGCAATGCGGGACAACTTGAAACGACCAATGTACGCCCGCTTGCGCCCAGACTGGAGGCAGCGCTTGGAACAACGCACGGGACTGGCGTTCCTCGGGAGCAAAGAAAGACCAATGTAGTCGCCCTTTGCCTTCAATTCTGCACGCAAAGCAGCATACTTAGCGACTGTCGCCGCCTTCTTTTTTTCACGTTCGATCCAACTCGTCTTGGCCATAAAAGTTATCTGATTGAGGGTGCATGGTATTCCCTCTGAGCTAGCCGGCAATCTTTTTCTCAGCGCCCGGTTCCGTGCCTGCTTCCAAGGCTTTCGTGAACAACCCGCAGAACTCCGCGGAATCTGCGTCCGAGGTGTGCGCCCTGGCAAAGTTTCCCTTCGCCTCCCGCCCCGTCCGCGTGCGAATGTTCCTCCATGCTCACCCGTGTAGAAGTCGCCCTCGGCGCACGCGCCTACTCCGTCCTCAACGGCCACGGCTGCCTTCCGAACGTCGGCGGGCTGCTGCGCGAACACGGCCTGAACCAATCCCACGCCTTCGTGCTCACCAACCCCGAGGTCGACACCCTTTACGGAAAGACCTTGGAAACTTCCTTAAGGACGGCGGGCTTCAACCGGATCGCATTCCACCGCATCCCCACCTCCGAGGAAGGCAAAAACTGGGACGAGTTTTCCAAAACCTGCGCTTCCCTCCTCGAACACTTTCCCGAAGCGGGTGCCGCCCCACTGGTACTCCTCCTCGGCGGCGGGGTCGTCGGCGATTTGGGCGGATTTGCCGCCGCGGTCTACCGCCGGGGGGTCCCGTTTGTCCAACTGCCCACCACCCTCCTGGCCGCGGTGGACTCCAGCGTCGGCGGCAAGGTGGCCGTCAACTTCGGCGGCGTCAAAAACATCATGGGCGCGTTTTCACAGCCCAAACTCGTCGTGTGCGATCTGGCAACGCTGCACTCCCTCCCCGAGCGCGAACTGCATTCGGGAACGGCCGAGGTCATTAAGTACGGCGCCGTCTGCTGCGCCTCCCTCTTTGACGCGCTTGAAGCCGGCGCGCTCGAGCGCCTGCTCGCCCTCGAGCCAGATACTCTGGTGGAGGTGGTCACGCGGTGCGTGCGACTCAAAGCGGCAGTGGTCCAACAAGATGAACTCGACAGACTGGGCATCCGCAACGTGCTCAACTTCGGCCACACCATCGGCCATGCGCTCGAACTCAGCGCCCATTACGCGCTCACCCACGGCGAGGCAATCTCGGTCGGCATGGTGGCCGCAACCCGCCTGGCCGAAAGCCTCGGGGTTTGCGAGGCCGGCTTCCGGCCAAGGCTGGAAGGTCTCCTCCAGCGCGCTGGCCTCCCGCTTCAATACAGCGGCCACTCCGAACTCTTCGAACCGATGCTCCGCGCCCTGCAGCTCGACAAAAAATTCCGAAACGGGAAAAACCTCTTCATCCTCCCTGTGCGCCCCGGCGCGTGGCAACAAATGGAGGACGTTCCCTGGCCCCTCGTCCATGAAGCAATGCACGCCGCCATTGCCTGACGCCCAACCGCGCCGTCCCCGCCCAACCACCCCGTCCCCTATGCTGCTCCACTCCCTCGAATTGCCCGGTATCCGCAAGGTCGGCTCCGGGAAGGTACGCGAAATTTTTGACCTGGGCGAACATCTGCTACTGGTCACCACGGACCGGATTTCCGCCTTCGACTGCATTCTGCCCAATCCGATCCCGCGCAAGGGCGAGGTGCTCACCCAGCTCTCGGCCTTCTGGTTTGAAAGATTTGACTTTATCGAAAACCACCTCGTCTCCACGGAATTCTCCGACTTTCCGGCCGCGCTCCGCCCTTTTGAGGCACAACTGCGCGGCCGTTCGATGCTGGTGCGGAAGGCGCAACCCCTGCCGGTGGAGTGCGTGGTGCGCGGGTACCTCGCGGGCTCCGGTTGGAAGGAATACCAGGCGGGGGGGAGCGTTTGCGGCATCCCCCTTCCCGGCGGCTTGCTGCAAGCCCAGCAGCTTCCGGAGACACTCTTCACCCCCTCGACCAAGGCCGTCTCGGGGCACGATGAAAATATCGGCTGGGAGGAGTGCGTGCGTCTGGTGGGGGAAAACGTAGCGCGCGAGGTGCGCGCCCACGCGGTGCGCCTGTACGAGGCTGGACGGAGCTGGGCCGCCACAAAGGGCATCCTGATTGCGGACACCAAATTCGAATTCGGCCTGCTCGACGGCAGGATCATCCTCATCGACGAATGCCTCACCCCGGACTCGTCGCGCTTCTGGCCCGTGGACGGCTACGCGCCGGGCATGAGCCCGCCCAGCTTCGATAAACAATTCGTCCGCGACTATCTGGAAACCCTCGCCTGGGACAAGACGCCCCCGGCACCCGCCCTACCGGGGGCGGTTGTCGAGGGGACCAGCGCAAAGTATCTGGAGGCCTGCGAGCGTCTCACCGGCGCCCCGCTGCGCTAATCCAAATCGACGGCCCGCCGCGTGATGCAAAGCGCCATCGAGGATTTCATCATCCATCTGGCAACCGAACGCGGCCTTTCGGACAACTACCAGCTCTCCACAAGGCTGTCGCTGGAGGCCTTTGCGCTCTGGCTCGCAAAAACCCACGGCATCCGGACGCCGGCGGAAGTCACCCGCGGACACCTTACCGATTTCATCGCCCACCGCAGGCGGATCGGGTTTGCATCCGCCTCGATCAAGCTCAACACGGTGGCGCTCAAAATCCTTTTCCGCTGGCTGCGCGAGCGCAACCGCATCCCTCTGGATCCGGCGGAGTTGCTGCA
>JBILKV010000036.1:0-31281 GCA_044376515.1 Chthoniobacteraceae bacterium
GGTCCGCTTCATCGCTGATGCTGCGCAGGTTGATGATGGTGTTGTCGGGATTCAGGTTCACATCGAGCACCGGCGCACCGGCGAACTGAAACCCGAGCGCACGCGCTTCCACCGCCTCGATGCGCCCCGCCTCGCGGGCCAGCTCCGCGTTGCGCGTGGCCCCGAGCCGCATCGTCTGCCCGAGCCGCACCTCGGTGCCGCCGCGGTAGCTGATGCCACCCCAACCGAAGAGCAGCGGGATGGGCGATAGCTTCTGATACTTGTTGGTGAAATCCGCGACCTCGGCTGGCGAGAGCTTTGTCAGCGATGGCGTTATGCCGCTGATGAGGCCCTTCTTTGCGTATTTCTCCATCAACGGCCAGTCCTGCTGACGCGCGATGACCAACTGCCCAACCTGCTGCTCCAGCGTGAGGGATTTGAAATCTGGCAACGCAGCGGCGGCGAAAGCCGATGGCAGAAAACTCGGCAGCAAAGGCGCACCAAGCGTGATGCCCGCGAGTCGGAGAAACGCGCGGCGGGTGTGGATGGAAGGATTGTGTTTCATGGTACTTATTTCTCTGGGGATTGAGATGATTTCACCTTTACACGCACGGGGGCCGACAGGCCGACGAGGCCGTCGTTGTCCACGGTCGTCGCGATGAGGGTGTTGTCGCCCTCGAAGAGGTTGCTGATGGTGAAAGTCTGGTCGGTCTGCGCGGCGTCGAGCTTCGCCTCGGCGCGGAGGTAGCCCTTGGCGAAAAGTTGCACAGACTGGAGCTTGCCGTCCTTGTCCTTCGCACTGACGCGGAAGGTCGCGGGCTGGCTGGGAACGAGCGCGCTTGGATCGCCGTCAAAGGTGAGCGTGACGGCGGGCGCGGTCTTGTCGCCGAGGTCTTCGTCATACCAGCGGATGTAGTCCACCACGAGTTGGTCGGGCAGTTTCGCGTCCTCCAGCCAGCCATAGAAGGGTAGCTTGCCGCCGTCCTTTTTGAGTTGGGGAGGTGTCCTGCCCGCGCTGCCTACGAAGAGCTTCTGAGAGACGGTTGTGATGGGCGTGTCCCTGAAGGTGAGGCGCATTGTTTCCTGCCCATCAACGTAGAACACCTGCTCCAACGGTCCCCAGCGCAGTCCGATGGTGTGCCAGCCGCCGTATTCCTTCAGGGGATGAATGGCCTGCCGGAGGATTCGGCCCGGCTTGGTCACCGCGAGCACGTCCTTCTTCCGCGTGTCGAAGGCACTGGCACCGCTGCCATCTCCTTGGTCTTGGAAACCGAGGCCAACCGTGGCGTGGTAGGCCTGGCAGATCACATTCTGGTACCTCGCAGGGCGGGACGGCTCGATCTTGGGCTTGTGGAAGTCCTCGAAGATGTCGAACTCCTGCGGGTTCTCGAAGAGATCGTGGCCGTAATTCGGCAGCGTGTTGTTGCGGATGGTGCAGACGAAGCCCCACCAGCCCGGTTGCGTGCTGAACCGCACCCGTGTCTCAATGTAGCCGAACGCCTTCTGGAAATCGCGCGTCACGAGGCCGCCGTTGAAGGCGATGGTGCCGTCCTCGTCACGGGTGAGGCGAATGACGAGGTTGCCTTGGCCGTCGAGCACGCAGTTCTCCTTTGCCAGCCTCGTCTTGAAGCCCGGATGCTCCCATTTCGTGTGGTCCGAGGGTTTCCACTTTGCTTCATCAATGGCCGTGCCGTCGAACTCATCGCTGAAGGCTAGTTTCCATTTCGTGCCCGACGGCGGTCCGGATGGCGATGAGGCGGTGTCTTGTGCGTGTAATACGACCAGCGGCGCGAGCAGCAGGGCGGTGTGGATGGCGAGGGTGTTGTTCATTATCGTGGTGAAGTCTGGCTGATGCAGCCGATGGACTGCGGGCTGAGTTCGAGGGACAAGATGGCTTTGCCGTCGTGGATTTCGGGCTTGAGGTCCTTGTCGTTCCATTCGTCTCGATAGGTCGCGCCTTCCTTGTGTTGCACGGTTAGCACTTGCCCTCGAACCGTGTTGGGGCGGGCGTTGTAGAGGGTCCAGACGGTGCGGGCTTGGCCTGGGAAGCGGTTGGAGTAAATGGAGGTGCGCTCGGTGGGGACGAGCATCTCGGGTGCGTTGCTGGTGAAGCAGTCTTTGAAGCGCTTCTTCAGCTCATAGGCGCGCGTGATGAAGGCGTGTCCGCGTGACTCATCGAGATTCCACAGCGAATCATAGATGGCCTCGCCGTTGAAGAAGGTGAACTTCAGCGGGTGCCACGAGTCGTAGGCTACCCCCATCGGCAGGTCGAGGTGCCACATCTTCGGAAAGGCGAAGCGGTAGAGATTCAGCGCGATCTCATCGGTGCTGCGGGCGGTCTCGGTGTCGAAGACCGGACTGAAGGTGGGTCCGGATCCGCGATGGAAGTAGTAGTGGATAACGCCGTCGAGATTCTCGGTGTTGGCGTCGCTGCACGGATACTCGCCGTAGAGCGCCACGTCGCCCGGCACGGCCTTGCGCAACTGGTGCAGGAAGCGGCGCTCGGTTTCATTGACTCGGCTGGGGACGGGATGACCGTGTCCGGGATGGAAGCACATTCCGCGTGTCTTGCTCACGACGTCCTGGCGCATGCCCAGCTCGTCCACATACAGAAGGCGCGCGCCCGTTTCGCGAACGAGGCGCTGGTAGGTGGCGATAAGGTCATCTGTCCACGCGGATGAGCCGAGGCACATGCGGTAAGTGTCGCGATAGGGGATGAAGGGTTTGCCATTGGGCAGTTGCATCGCCGAGTCAGCGATGCGCTGGCCTGCGGGCGTGTCTTTCCCGCACAGCGTGCCGTTCACGTAGAGTGAGACGGGGATGCCAAGCCCAGCCTGCACATCGGCGATGGCTTGCCGGAAGGCGGGCTGTCCGCCGACGGTGTCGTAATCGCGTCCGCCATACTCGCCCCAGCGGATGATGGTCTTCGGATCATAGGTCCAGGCCCAGAGATGCAGGATGTCCGGCTTGTATCCTGCCCTGCGCTCCCACTCGGTGAGGATGTCGCGGAAAAGCGGGCGCTTCTTCTCCGCGTCATACCATGCGGGCAGCTTGAAGAAAGGCGGCGGCACGTCATCGGTGATTTCGGCGAGCAGCCAGAAGCTCTCGCGCAGCCATGGCTTGTCCTGCGACTTGAACGGCTGATACCAGGTGCTGAGCCAATCACGGTAACGCTGCACGGAGGCCCGCCAATCGCCTCCGTGGAAACCCAGCCGCGTGACGGGAAACTCCGTCTGCGCACCCGCGGCGAACTGGGTGATGAGACCCGGATACTCGACGTGCAGATGAGCGCCGTCAGCTTGCTTGGAGAGAAAATAATTCCGCTCGGTATTGGCGCGGTCTTCCGTGCGCAGCCAGACGCCGCCGCCGCTGCGCTCATCGAACACATCGAAGAACTGCATCGGGAAAGAGACGCCCGAGTAGGCAAAGTAGGTCGCCCGGTCGCCCCCGAGAGCATTGCGATACTGCGGGAAGAAACACTGCAAATCCTCTGCCGCGCCGATCTGCAAGCCGTGGAGGACGGGGAAGTGAATCTCCGCATTCACCGCCGCTCCGCCTTCGTGTCGAACGGCAAGCTGGAAGGACGCTTCCGGCGATTCATCCGCCTGTAGCGTCACTAGACAACGCAGCGGCAGTGAAGCTTCGGTGTTTGTGTAACTCACCACAAAGCCGAGCGGCACGGCCTTCACCGAATCGAGCTTCCATTGCTGCGCAGGAATCGCCCTGCCCGCGACTTTCATTTCCAGCAAGGGCGAAGCGGAGACGCGTGCCGCTCCTTCGCTCAACCGTCGATGTTGCACAGCTACCGGCGTGAGCACACGCGCCGCGTCCAGCGTCAGCTCGTAGTGCGCATTGCCCAGCTTGAGCAGGTCGCCCTCACGACGAGCGAAGGGTTTAATGGAACTATCGAGCGGCATCGCCTTTGCCACTTGCGGCTTCGATTCAACTGCCAGCGCGGGAAAGCGCCGCTGCCTGCCGGTGTTCACTGTCATCGCCGCCAGATGCACGCGTGCGCCGAGCTTGCGATTGTGCAGCACGACTTCCTTGAGTTTCGCACCTGTGGCTGGCACCGCGTAAATACCCAAAGCCCGGCGAATGAGATGATGACCATCAAGCACCGAATGCGGAAACGCCCAGTCGCGGATGCCGCTCTCATAGACCAGTTCGACGGCGAATTCCTCCACATTGTCCAACGTCGTGGCGCTGTGGCCGATGAGGTAATCCAACTCGCGGCTCGGCAACTCCGCCGCGAGGAGGAGAAACACTTCACTCACTTCACGGTTCACCGGCACCGTGATCAAACTGTCGCGACTGACCTTTGCCACCGCGCCTCGCGGAGCCTTGATGCCGAAGTGCTCAATTACCTCCTGATTCTCCTTTGGTTCCGGCGGTGGCACGATGAGGTTGTAAGCCTCCGGCTTCGACACGACACGAAACGGAAGGCCCGCGACCGACACATCTTCCTTCGCGAACCAAGTCCCGCCATCATGCACGGCCAAATCCTTCGGACGCTGCGTCAGCGAGCGCTTCATCAGCCAGTCGAAGCGGTCATTGAATTGGAGCTGTAGCGGCACGAGGTCAGGCTGAGCGGCAGGCTCCTTGTCCTCCGTCAAAGCCGCACCCGCCTTTTCCCAGGAAGGCATCCACTCCAGTCGGCGCACCTCCAGCCACGCCTGCGAGTTGGCCGATTCCAGCGCCACCCGCAGCGTCGTTGGCGTCGCCGGATATGGCCGCTTTACAACAAGCCGATGCCATTGACGATCGCAGATGAGGTCCGGCGTCGTGACCAGCGGAGTCGAGATGCTCTGGCCCGTCGCATCCGCCGAAGTCAGCGCGAGCACCTCCGTGTAAGGCCGCTGCACCGCCAGCCACCACGCGCGATATTCGAGGACGATGAACTGCTCCGGCACCAGCTCCCCGTCCGTCCAAGCTCGCTCCCATCGCATCAACTTCGACTGCGCCATCTCACCCGAGAGCGAGAACCGCAGCCCCTCCTCTTTGCGGGCATCAAACGCGCCCGGCTTCCGAGCGTCAGGCACGGCTGTGGTTAGCGGCTTCCACGATGGAGCATCCAGCAGCGCTGGAAGCTCTGCGGCGTCGAGTGCGGCCAGCGGCGCGAGCAGCAGGGCGATGAGGATGGCCAGGGTGGGTCTCATAGCGTTTTTTATCGGTTCAGTTTTTTGTTCCCGTGTTTCTTGATCTGGTCGCGCCACTAGAGCTTCAGCGTCGTCGTGAACTTGAAGCTGATCGGCTCCTTCGGCGCATAGATGTTGGCGGCCGTTTCGCGGGCGGGAGAAGAATAGTCGCCACACAAAGGACGAAGGGCGGTGCTGGCAGCAGGGCGAAGAGGGGGGGCGAGGGACTGCATAGGGGTGGATCGTAAAGTTCTGCCGGACTCCCTCAATCAATAATCATTGCATATTGAGACTATTTTCCTAAATATCATTGTTATGGAAGCAATGATGGCAAAGCCGCGGTCTGGTCACGCAGAGGACCGTCGGTATTTCAAGGAAGTGCGCTTCCGTCAGATACGTGCGCTATTCGAGATCTCCAAGCACGGCAGCTTTGCCGCCGCCGCACGGGCACTTGGAATGGCCACCCCATCCGTTTGGCGTCAGGTGCGGGCGTTGGAAGACGATTATGGGGCGCGGTTCGTCGCGGCCAAGGGGAGGTCCGTGCGGCTCACCGAGGAGGGCGAGAGGCTGATGCGACTGGCGGCACCGTTGGTCGAGGGGTTCGACTCCTTGCGGAAGATGTTCCTTGACCTGCAGTCCGGGGCGGAACGGGTGCTGCGGTTGGCCGCGCCGGCCTCGGTGCTCAATAGCCCGCTACGGCATGTGATCGCAGAATATCGGCTTTCCCAGCCCGCGGTGAGGCTCACGTTGATCGACGCGCCTTCGCGGGTGGCGTGGGGCATGGTGGAGTCCGATTCGGCGGATCTGGCCATCGTGGGCGCGCCGTCCGGCGTGGTGCTGCCGGCGCGGCTTTCGGTCGTTCCGTTAGCTAGCCACCCTTTCGAGGTAATTTTTCCGGAGGGACATCCCCTCGGGAAAGTCAGGAAAATGGCCCTCAGAAACATCCTCAGTCATCCTCTGATTCTTGCGGGTGAGGATTCGAGCTCGCGTTTGCAGTTTGACCACGTTGTGAGCGAGTCAGGACTGACTTCGCTGGTGAACATCGTGATGACGGCCGGCAATGTGCCTTCGATCTTGAACTACGTCGGCCTCGGGATGGGCGTTGCCATCCTCACCCGCTCCGCGATCGAGGCGATCTCGTTACCAGCTGTGAAGAATGCCGGACTCGCCCACCGGGATGCCTCGACCGTTCTTGGCTACGATAATCTGGTGATCGTGCATCCAAGGGGGAGGCATGAATTGGAGCACATCCGTGTCTTCCGCGAGATGGCGGCCGCTTTGCTCAAAGCCGGCGGCTGATGCACGTGTTTTGACGGCCCGAAAATGGCACATCGACCTGAGGTGTTTTCGAATGGAATAAACTGAGCCGCTTAGTCAACCGAATCGAAGGGAGGTGTCATTGAGATTGCCGGGCAACGGCTTCACGTCTATCCTCTTGGGGTGCTTTGGGAGTCCATATGCTCATCGAAAAAACCATTACTAAGCGTCCTCTCCAGACCCTACGGGCACGGCCCAATCCGTGGGCGAAATGCTCCGCAACGGAGCGTCTAGCTGCAATGGCCGTGATCTGCCAAACCCACGACGATGGAAAACCTCAATCCCGACTTTCTCGACTTCATTACTCTTTTGGACCAAAGGTCCGTTGAGTATCTCATCGTAGGCGGTTACGCGGTGGGGTTTCACGGTTTCCCTAGATATACTGGCGACATTGATTTTTTCGTCAGTATAAACGAGGAAAACGCTGAAAAGCTCGTCCGCGTCCTGGATGATTTTGGGTTTGGCGGAATTGGTATCGAACGAGAGGACTTTCTAAAGCCATTCTTCGTTGTGGAAATCGGCCGGGAGCCCCGAAAGATTCAGATTTTGACAGGCATCGACGGAGTGAGTTTTCAGGAGTGCCTTAAAGGCGCCGTGGAATGCGAGTATCTTGAAAGGAAGCTGAGGTTCATCGGATTGGATGCACTGGTCCGGAACAAAAGGGCTTCTGGTCGACCAAAGGATTTGATCGATGTTCAGGCGCTCACGGGACTCCAGGACCAACAGCAAGATCGTCCTTTGTAAGCTGTCTTCGTCTTGGGTGCGTCCTCGTTGACTCAGGGAAACGAGACGACCGTGCTCCCGCATTCTGGTTAGTCGACGTGCTTAGCTGTGCCTTGATCGGCATTCTTACGCGGTTTTTCAGGGATATAGCGCCCATCTGCTCAGGAAGAAAGGTAACGGTCTGACACATTGAGCACCCCCCTCCCCAAATCTGCGGTGAAAACGGGTATAATCACATGAGGCGCGGGTTTCGCTGTTGAAGCCCGCAATTTTCCTCAAAAAGGAGGTGAAAAACCATGTCACTGCCCGTGAAAGCGCTTGTGAGCGCGCTGCTTGCCGCTGTTACCGTGATCGCTGAAGAAACGGTCAAGAATACAGCTGGCAAGCGCTAGCCCAAGCGAAGGAGGCCGGCCTCCAATTTCACAGGCAGGGCACGATTCCCCTCCTTTTCACACGGCAACCGTCCGCCAACAACTCGCCCGTCCTCACCGACGGGCTTTTTTGTTGCCCGGATGCAATCAACGACAACCATATGGCAGTCAAAATTATAGCCAACTATAGCAAGCGACTGGGACTTCCCGGCTACAGCAGTCACCAGTTCAGTGTGAGCGTCGAGACCGAGCTCGCAAACACCGACAACGTCACGAGCGAAGCGTCCAGGCTCTACAAAACCCTGCAAACTGCGGTCGACAGGGAGATGCAAAGCACGGGCTTTGTTCCGAGCGGGGAATACGGCGCAGTCGAACAGGCCCCTGTCCTGCAGGCAGTGCCCGTCCGAACACACGTCAACGGCTCCGGTCACAGCAAACCGTGGAAGGCCTCCGACAAGCAGCGTGAGCTCGTGCTCAAGCTGGTTGAGAACGCCCAGCTCGACATGGAGGTGGTCGAGTCGCTCAGCGAGGAAATGTTCGGCCACGGCGATCTAGCGGAGTTGAACAAGATTCAGATGAGCGGGCTTATTGACGAGCTACTCTCTCGCCACGGCAAGCGCCAACGCAGGGAGGTTGCACCCATGGGGAGGTTCAACGGGAGGACTGGCCGATGATCGCACTCGCCCCTGAACACGTTTCGGAGGTACCGGATCCAGTCACACGCCTCCTCGCAGAACCAGTGAGTGCCAGCAGGCTCAACCTGTTCCACGGCTGCCGGCTGAAGTTCTACTTCCGGTATGTCCTGAAGCTCTCAAAGCCTGCGAGCCCTGCGCTCCACGTCGGTAAAACCGTCCACGCGATGCTTCAGGAGTGGAGCAAGCGGCGCTGGATGGGGAAACCTGCGACCAGCGAGAGCCTTCTCTCCCATTTCGAGGATCACTGGCGCAACTCCCTCATGGAGGAGCCGGTGTTTTTTGAGGAGGGCGAGGAGGAATTGGAAAAGCGAAAAGCCTGGGGGCTGGTGAAGATGTATCTGCACGAGACTCCGATTCCGTCGGCTGAAAAGCCGATGGGGGTCGAGGTCAGCGTGGAGCGGGATCTGTCCGAGCACGGACTGCCGAGGCTGCGCGGGATCATTGATCTGGTGCGGAGCAACGGCCAGATCGTGGACTTCAAGACCTCTGCGACCACGCCAAACGTGGAACAGGCCGAGCACAGAAACCAACTACAACTCACCGCCTACGGTCTTCTCTACAGGGAGGCTACGGGCGAGGAGGAGACTGGTTTCGAACTGCACCACCTTGTCAAAACCAAGGTGCCCAAGCTGGTCCTCACCGCTCATCCTCCGGTTACTGGCAAACAACAAAGCCGGTTGTTCCAGAGCATCGAGTCGTATGTCAACGGCGTGCAGCGCGAGGACTGGGTGCCTTCGCCCGGCTTGCAGTGCGTCTCCTGCGAATTCCTCAACGAATGCCGAGGAGGTGTAGTGTGAGTCGGCTCAGCCTGTTTCCCAAAATCCTGTTCTGCTCCGAATGCGGAAGACCGGTGGAAGGTGTCCGCCGGTGGAATCCCTTTCAGAGCAAGGTGCGCTGCTGTCAGTGCAGCGAGAACTGGAGCGAAGTGGTTGGGTGGCATTGAGGAGACCCCGATGCCGCCCATCCTTGGAACACGTGGAGTAGATCACACGATGCGGTTTCCCTGCTGTGACTGCGGTGATGTCGCAACCGGGGCGGAGGTGCCGCAAGGCGCCTACATCTACATCGTGAAACAAAGTGCCCCTGATCCAAGAGGCTCTCTTTGGCGGTGTGAATGCTGCCAGGAGGATCCGGAGGATCGGGAGCGAAACTAAAAAGACAACAACGAACCAACTTGCAGAAGGGCCGGAGGCACAGCGCTTCCGGCCTTTTTGCGTTTCAACCCAAACCCAAAAACAACCACATGAACACCATGATCGAAGGGCCAGTGGCAGCCCAGAAGCCACCCAAAGGAATGCTGCTTCACTGCGGCGCAGAACTCGTCAACCCGGCGCAACTGTATCAGGTGCCCACGCCCAGAAACACCGAGACGTGGTATCCGTTGGCCCACAGCCGGGTACTCAACGAGGTACACAACCAGCTCGATGCTTGCGGCTTCATTGTCACCGAGGAGGCACATGCACTGAGTCACGATGGTCAGCGCTATTTCGGCGTGTTGAACATCAGCCTACCCGGACGGGGGATCTTCGAATGGACCTGGGCCGTAGGAATACGGAACAGCCACGACAAGACCTTCCCTGCTGGATTGGTGGCAGGCACCAAAGTGTTTTGTTGCGACAACCTCGCCTTCAGCGGTGAGGTGCAGATCGCACGCAAACACACCCGGTACGCTGAGCGAGATCTGCGCCACCTTACCGCAAGAGCCGTTGGAGAGCTTGGGAGCAAACTCCACGGCATCGACCAGCGGATCCTCTGCTACAATGAGACACGGATCAACGATCAGCGTGCCCACGACATCGTGATCCGTGCCTTGGATGCGGGAGCGATCACCACAACGCAGGTGCCGGAGGTGCTACACGAGTGGCGCGAGCCGAGTCACCCTGAGTTCCTGCCGCGAACAGCCTGGAGCCTGTTCAACGCAGTGACCGAGGTGCACAAGGGCGTGAATCCCCACACAGCCTGTCGGCGCGGAGAAGCCCTCTATGGGCTCTTCGATGCGGAGGCCGGTGTGTACTTGGGGAGGAACTAGCATGAGCGGCTTACTGAACCGGAGGGCGTTAAAGCGCTACCTCCTTGAACAGGCTGCTGTGCTGCGTCCAGCACTGCGCATGAAACGGGTGTCAAATCAGGCGGTGGCAGACTTGGATGCCCGGTTACGCCACATGGCTGACGAGATGATCCGCCGGCATCCGTGCATCGGAAGGACCATCCAGCCGTAGAGACAGGGCTTCTTGGTTTGGGGTGAGCATCTGGAGACGTCCAGATTGCGAGTCAGGGATGCTGCGGTGTCTCTGGCGGAAAGAGGTCCCGGCGAGGGCCTTTTTTTAGCTGTCAGCCCAAAGGGGTGGCCGCGTTCGGACGTTTCGGACGCTTTTTTTTGAGTGTATTCTAAAAAATCGACCCCTCTGTGCGGGTGGAGTGTGCGGAGGCACCCCACCAACGAACTGAATGGTGTGCCCGGAACAGACCTGTGAAATAGCGTCCGAAGTGTCCGCGCGTAGTGATCCAAAGGGCCGAGGAGTGTGCCGGAGGTTTCCCCCCTCCGACACAAGCTCCAGCATCATCCTGACAGCCCGATCTAGTCGACCTCTTCATTTTCACCTTCCCAGAAAGGTGGCCAACTCATGCCCAAAGACCAGACGGCGGTGACGGTAACCAAACTGGGGTTTTCAGAGTTCCAAGGCTCGACCCGAACATTGGCCTCATCCCCAATCCAGGATCGCACGGTGTAAAGGCGCTCAACGTCGTTCTCTCCGAGGTCCACCCATTTCTTGCGTTTCCAGCACCTCAGGTGCTTGTTCAGAAAGCCGATGTGCTTGTGAGCGAGAGTGCAGGTATGCCGAACTCCCCAGTTGTAGATGGTCACCGGGTGGCTTGTGAGCTCCCAATGCATCCGGACATGCGATTTTCTTTCATTGGTGAACTCCGCGTCAACCAGGCGGGCGGTGTAGTCCCCAGGATCGGGGTCAAATCGATTGCCAAGGTGGCTGCCGTCGAAAACGAGCGAGGGTTTAATAATTGCCATGCTTTTGTATTTAAGTTCTGATATTGTTTGACTTATAGCTGTTCTGTGTAGGTTGGGGCCCGGGCGTACAGCTCGTGCCCTCTCTTACAGAGACTTCTCAGACAGCGTCCGAACTGTCCGAAGTCCGATGGCTGGAGGGGATCACCTGCCCCCCCTCCAGCCTTTTCTTGGTTCCTTACGTTCTGTCTTTCATCGGGTTGGGGGGCAGGGTGGACAACGCCGTCCCCATCCAGCGAGGAGGCAGGTTGACGAAATTGCTGGTTACCCACCCCCCGTGTTCTTCGTCGGTCTCGGCTTCAGAAGCGCTCCCAGTGGTGGCCGCCGCATGAGGAGTGGACTCCATGAAAGGGAGTTTCATCTGCGGATTATCCTCACCTGAGGGCTCACTGGGTTCCGGGGGAGGTTGCTCAACCGGAGGCCATTGCCGCCTCGCGTTACTCGAGAACCGGGGGAACTCCCTAAGACTCAGCAGGACGCAGGGTTGTGGGACCTCGAGCGGCCTCACCGTCAACCGTACTGGGATGTGTACCCGCCGCCCCTTGTCGTCGCCGGCAAGGGACTTAATCTTGCTGCGGTGGGCTGCATCCCGCTCGTACTTGACGCACCCGAACTTTCCATCCGGGAAGACCACAAGGTGCTCTCCCTTTTTGTCGCCCCCTTCGGCGGCACATGCCGGACAACGGGCTGTTCTTTTGCCGTCGAAATTCTCCGACACATTTTCCAGTTTTTTGATGTCGAGGCCCATATTAGCTATCCCCCCTTTCCACGAGTTTCACTCCCTTGAAGCCGCGTCTGGTCTCCATCCCGCGGGAGATGTCGTGTCGCTGGCGGACTTTGTGGATCTGCATCATGAGGTCCCCCATGGCGGCCTTGATTTCGCGTTGCTCAAAAGACCTCCATCCCATCTCCTCGCAGAAGTCGAGGTAACCGGTTCGCAGTTCTTCACCGGTAAGGTCGTGAAGGGGGGCTTTTACGACCCGCGTCTCCACAAACTGCCGTAGACTATCACTTTCCTTAAGCAGACGGTCCACGCGCTCAATCTGGTAAGGTGTCAGGCGGATGTCTCCAAACTCTCCCACTTCCGCCAGGTATTTGAGCGCACCCTCAAGCATCCAATTCAGGATGCCGGAACCTTCGTCCCGGATCAGCTTGGAGGCGTAATCGGCAACGCGCTTTTCGGGCTTGGGACGGTCGTATTGGAGCAGGAGGATGCGCCTCTCCCAAGCGCCAACATCGCCCTTGAGCCTTACCGTTAACCGCGAGTTGCAGGTGATGGCGACGTTGAAGCAGCCCCGAAGTTGGAAGTGCTCGTTACCGTTTTTCTTCTCCGCATCCAGCAGATCATTACCCACCAGTGCCTTGATGATGGACGCGTGCCGTTCATTGAGGAAGTCAGGGTCCACATCCTTGCCGGTTAGGAGGGTCTTCCCGAGGAACTTATACATCTCAAACTGCTTGCCCAGATGCTCGGTGCGGATCTGGGCAACATTCTGTTCCCCGACCACCTTCTCAATGACCTCGATGAGCGTCGACTTCCCGCCACCCGGGGTGCCTGAGATGATCATCAAGCGCTGCGCAGGGTTTTCACCCAGAAGCACGCCCCCCGCCCAGAGCTGGAGCAGTTCCATGTCATCATCGCCCAATGCAGGTTTGAGCAGGCCGTTGATAAACTCGTGACATTCTGCCTCTGGATCGAAGGCGAACGGTGATGCGTTTCGGGACCGGTACTCGGGGTGGAATGTCTTGAGCGCTGGCGATTCGCCGCCGAGCTCCAGCATTCCGTTGCGGCAGTGGATTACTTTCTTCGTGGTTTTTTTGAAGGCATCCCGCTCTTCCGCCATGCCTTTGAGGGTGTTGATCCAGCCAGCCATTCGTCCGTCGGTTCGGGCAAAGATGAAATCGTCAATGCCGGTCTCGTCACTCACCCGCTTCAGGTCGAGGCCAAGTTGGAACTTCAGAGTTTCCGTTGAAACGCTCTTCCAAAGGCCACTGGTAGCCTCGTACTCGTAAAACTCTCTCTCCAATGGTTCCCAAAGAAGCGCCCGTTCAGTCTTGAACTTGGCAGCGAAGTGGAACTCGTTAATCTTTAGGCCACCTTCGATCTTGTAGGCAGGGCCGTACTGTTCCGTTAAGAGGTCTGCCGCATCTTTCACCCAGGGAAGTTTGACATTTTCTGGCCAGACGATTTGGTCGAATGTGATGGTGGCAGGAGGTGCATCCTTGAGACGCTGGTAGGGGACGCCTGAGGGATGAACTCCGTGGATGATTGACTGTCCACCTCCTGACCTCCACTCGCCGTAGTCTTCCCCAGCGTCCGTTTTGAGTTTGGTGAGAGGAGGATACTCGCCTTCAACCTTGACCCAGAGTTGTGCCCCTCGAGCGCCCTTGGTGGTAAGGGTCTCAGCGAGTATTGGGTTGAGGGTTAGGAACACCTCAAGCTCCATGTCAGAGTCAATATCCACAGTGCACAGCCCATTGGAGGGGGCTCCAAGCAAAACTCCAATGTTCCCTTGGTTTAAGCGACGCAGATACTCTGGCTTCTGGGTCTGGGTTAGAGTGGTATCTTGCCACCCCTTAAAAACAGGGCCCTTTTTGCGGCTTGGTATTGGCAAGAGAACCACACTTTCCCCGAGCACGACGTGTACAGCCTCCACGTTGGGATAGGAACCCAAGGGTTGGGCTGCATGTAGAGGACAGGAGGGTGCGGCTATCTCCTGAGGTTCGATGCTGATTGGGCGCTCGGCATTGGTGAGGCTTGATCGGATGCTCTCCGCAGAAGCAGCACTGGTGTCACCATCTGAGGGGTTGCCTTCGTTCTCCGAGGTGCGTATATCTTCCCCGGCATTTGAGGTCTGAACCACTGAATCTGCTATTGAATGCGGGGCCACTGCAATGGCCTCGCTTTCGTTTTTTACGGGGATTGCGGAATTGGTGCTTACCTCGCTAGAGGTTGGTTGGCATTCGCCAGCACTCAGGTCGGGCGATACTGCGGTGGTGTTCGAGTCTTCTGTGGTCATTGTGATCGTGCTGTTGATTGCTCCAGATTGGAAACCTGCCTGGAGCGTGCAGGGCGTTTGTTGGTTTTGAGAGATGACCGGTGCTGGTGCTGGTACATCTGGTTGTTGTCGACAGCCCATGGGTAAGGCTTGGAGAGTCGCTATTGGGTCGGGGACTGAAACGGGATTAATCATGGGCCACCTCCACCTCCATGTTAGCTGCGAGGTAGTCTCTTACGGACTGCACGTCGTAGAGCCTTCTTCCTCGTGTTTTACCTCGCTCGCGGAGGGATACGGATCTGATCTTACCTTCCGAGGACAACCGATATAGGTGGGTCCGTGAAAGATCGAAGAGATCACGCATTTTTGCGTATCCTGCGAACTCCGGGTCGAGGTTTGCCTCGGCGACCACAGGTTCTTTCGCAGTCAACTGTATCAGGGTGTTGGATTTGAGTGATCCAACTTCACTTGTCCGAGTTTTGAGGCCTCGGACACAACCTTTTGTATGGTTAGTCATCGAGGCCGAAATGTGACCGTTTTGAATCGCGTACCAACGAGTTTACCAAGCCCGTGTTAAAAGTTAACACCCAGACTTAATCATAAAATAATGTGATAGAGTGGCTTGTGATGATGCGTGCTTCTATTGGTGTACTAAATATTCCTGGGTTGCCAGCCGACTTGATTGAAGTGCTAGGCTTCAGCAGGCAGCCGCTGAAAATGACTACCAGAAAGACACTTGAAGAACTTTTTGACGAGAGAACCTTCTCAGATGAGGTGACATTGAATCATGGCGACGAGGCGAGCAGTTCGATCTGGCCCAATTCTCTGTTCTACGCGAACTTACCCACAAGATTCCCTAATCAGTTCCCTGAAGAGGCCACCTTGGCCGAGCTGAAAACAAACCTCTGGTGGTGGAGGCTTACGAAAAAGAGCGCTGATTACGCGGCTGTTTTTCCAAGTCCACCAAAGACGGATCCGTTTTTGCAGAAGATTCAGTGGGATCTGTTTTTGGAGGGGATGCAGGAGAGCGCTTACTTCTACGAGTTCAGGGCACGCTATGAGGGGCGCTACGAGTGGGAGTTTGGCTCCTGTTGGCCCAACTGTAGTGGGCAGGAAAAACGCTTTCTGGACTGCTTGCAACCGCCGCAGTTCCCACGAAAAACCCATTACTTTCAGGAGGATAGCAATTGGGTCCAGTTCCCAAAATTCAATCTGCAGTTGGGTGACGATACGCTGGTTAAGTTCTTCAAAAAACTGCTGGCCGTGGCGAGGGTAAATACCTGGAACCCCAAGCCCGCAAAAGGCAAGGGCGCTAGAAGGCGGGCCCTTAGCTGGCGGGCGATAGAAACACTCGACAAGAGAAAGTACCTAAAGCACGTAACCAGCTGCAGTGAGCGGTCTGCTCTCTCCCAAGCCACTGGAGAATACCTAGCGACCTGTGAGAAACTTAACTTGGAGCCTTAGTTTGGTCCCTTGAAAACATCCCGAGACTACATGGGCATCGGGGGATGTGTTGAAGCTTTTGTTGAAGGTTCGCACTTTCTAGAACGGGCTTCCGTTCTAAGTTGTTGTCGGAGAGAAGGTGGAGCGGGTAGAGGGAATCGAACCCTCCTAGCCAGCTTGGAAGGCTGATTCGTTTTTCTGATTTTCAACAACTTGCGCAAATTTGCGAAATTCGTGCACGTTTTTTTCAGCTTGCTTTATTCCAAAAACTTCTGACTTCCCCCGTTCTTGTGAAGAAGGCAGCCTTAGCTTGGCGAGATCCCAAAACGCGGAAACATTGGTAAAACTGACCCCAATAATCAAAATATACCGACACTCGCCGGCGATACGTTTCGTACGTGTACTCGCGACACAGCGCTATGCCGTAGGCGGCGGACGTCCCAAGAAACGTCTTCTTAAAAACTGCCCATGCATCAGGGTTGGATCCAGACACGCCTGTATGAAATACGGTGGTCTTTTGGCAATTTTTGTGACAAAATCCAATCCTGTTGAAGAGAAACGCTCAAATATCGTTGTCGGAGTGGCGTGTTCGTCCGGGTCGTAAACCCTTGGTTTTGCGCGGGGCACGACAGGTCGGGAAAACGTACTTGGTCCAGCACTGGGGGACGGAACATTTCGAGTCGGTGATGACGGTGGATCTGGAACGGGAGCGTGATTTGCACAGCCTGTTTTCCCAGCAAGATCCGCAACGCATGCTGTCTGAACTCGGATTGTTACGAGGACAGAACGTGACACCCGGCAAAACGTTGCTGTTTCTCGATGAGATTCAAGCGTGCCCGCCCGCCCTGGCGATGCTGCGTTATTTTTATGAGCTCATGCCGGAGTTACATGTCATCGCAGCGGGCTCATTGCTGGATTTTGCGCTGCGTGAGTTCGAGTATTCAATGCCGGTGGGCCGGATCGAATTTCTGCACCTGCACCCCATGTCCTTCGAGGAATTCGTGGCTGCAACGGAGGGCGAACCGTTGGTGGAGTATTTGAAAAAATGGACGCTGGCTCAGCCTCCCTCGGAAGCGCTGGCGAAACGATTTCTGCAAGCAGTGCGATCCTACTTCTTTGTCGGCGGGATGCCGGAAGCGGTGCAGGCTTATGCGGCGCGAAAAGATTTACTGGAAGTACAACGCATTCAAACCGCCTTGGTGGAGACGATGCAGGTGGACTTTGCAAAATACGGCCCAAGACGGATGCATGAGCTGGTGCGCAGCACGTATCGTCATGTCGCCCAAAACGTGGGCCGTAAGATCAAGTTTGTGAACATCAGCCGAGAAGAAAGGGCGGCGGATGTGCGCCGCGCGCTTGAGTTACTGACGCTCAGCCGGGTGGTTTATCCGGTCGTGCATACATCAGCCAACGGCCTGCCGCTCGGTGCGGAACGAGACGAGCGCCATTTCAAGGTGCTGTTTCTTGATATCGGGTTGGTGAACCGATTGTGCGGCCTAGACCTGGTAGGCACGGAGGACTTGGTCACGGTAAACGAGGGGTCACTTGCGGAGCAGTTTGTAGGGCAGCAGTTGCTGTGTAATGCCCCCAGTTTTGTCGACCCGCAGTTGTTCTACTGGACGCGCGAGGCTCGCAACGCGAATGCCGAAGTTGATTTTGTGATCAATCGCCAACAGGAAATCCTGCCTGTGGAGGTCAAGGCGGGGAAAACCGGGACGTTACGCTCGGCGTTTCAATTTCTACGCGAGAAGCGACGCCGATGCGCGGTGCGGTTTCACACTGGGCCGCCGGTACTGGAGGAGATCAAGCTGCCAGGCGAAGCTGAAACGTTGGTACAGTTTCTCTCGTTGCCACTGTATTTGGTTGGGCAGTCGGACCGTTTGTTGCGGGAAACGTTTGGCCATTAGGCCTCACCACGATGGACTGGAACCCCATGCCATCCACGATCCGAGACCATCATCAGGGCTGTTGAAGAGTCTCTGGCTCTCTCTCAACCCTCAATCGCTCCTCGCCGGTCTCCACAGCAAGGCGCCCGCAAGCGGCCCCACCAGCGAGAAAATCGCGCACCACCGCCTCACCGATGTACCGCTCCGCTGCATCCCGCATTGGACGGGCACCCAGCCTAGAGTGATAGCCCTTCTGAACGAGAAAAGGCAGGACGTCCGGCGCAACCGCAAGGCGATCCCTTTGAATCGCCCGCTGACACTATGAAATTCAGGGCAATTTGCAGCACCTCGTAGTCCAACTTGCAGAAAACGAGCTTCTCCCCAATGCGGGCATACAATTCCGGCCTCATGTGCTGCTGCGCTCGGGCAAGCACATGCCGCTCCATGGTGGCGAATGCCGAGTGCTCCAAATCCAAAACCTGGCTCGGGAGGGAGAGACCGACAGTCGCGCGCACCTGCTCTTTGCGACGAGCAATGGGGTGCAGATGACAGAGGACTTGGCGAATCGCTCTCTGGTCGTGCGAATTAAAAAGCGGCCAGAGCACTATTCATGGCACCAGTGGCCGGACGGCGGAGTGACGGGCGATCTATTGGAATACGTGGCAGTACACCGAAGTCGCTGTATTGGAGCGGTGTATGCGGTTGTAAGCGTTTGGCTCGATGCTGGGATGCCCAACAGCAAGACAGGGCATGCATTCCGGGATGTCGTTGGAGCGCTAAACTGGCTGGTGACCCGGGTATTCGGATGGCCGGAGGTGCTGGAAGGCCACCGAGCGATCCAGGAGCGGCAGTCAAATCCGATGCTGGGTTTTCTGCGGGAGTTCGCGCAGGCCGCCGGTCCCGGGGAATACTACGCGAGTGGTTTGGTGGATGGGGCGGAGGAGCATGGTCTGGCTCTCCCTGAAGCGGTCCAGAAGCGGAGGGATCAGGATGGCGCTCGGCAGGCGATGGGACGGCTGTTGGCAGGGGTGTTCAAGGCACGCGATTTGGTCTACCTGGACGAGTGGACGATTGAGCGCGTGCATGTGCCACGAGGAGACGGTGGTGGCGGATTTCAGCGAGCTTATCGTTTCAACCGGGCGGAGGTGGGCCCTTAGGGCGACAGAAAGCAGGTAGGTACTGGGACGCCATTCCTAGATGCGCGACAACAGACCCCGCTGTCGATCGAGGAACTCCACCAAAGAAACCGCCTCCACCTTTGGAGACAACGGATACGATTCCCCGCTTGGGGTGATGTAGTAGCCTCGAGTGGCCCCCACGGTCTCCATGCTTTCCAGAAAGCTGGGAGTCAGTTTTGGCGAGAGGGTTCTCTTGATCTCGACAGCAGTAATGTCGCCGGAAGGAGACTCCACTACCAGATCCACCTCGGCTTTGCTGTGGGTGCGGTAGTGGCTGATGAGCGATTCCTTCGGAAGAACGCTGAGAATCTGCTCAATACAGTAGCCCTCCCAAGAATGACCACACAGCGGATGCCCTAAGACATGTTCCAGCGTTGGGAGGCCGGAAAGCATGTGCAGAAGCCCCGTGTCGCGCCAGTAAACCTTGGGAGCCTTGACCAGTCTCTTGCCCGTAGTGCGACTCCAGGCTGGAAGGCGGCGTAGCAGATAGAGCCCCTCCAATAAGTCGACGTGGTGGCGTACGGTCTTTCCGTCGATTCCCAAGCTGGCTCCTATCTTGGCCAGATTGAGCGTAGCACCCTGCTGATGGGCCAGCATACTGCACGTCTTTTGGAAAGGCGCCGCAGGGTGTCCTTGGTGTGCCGTGAAACGGACGGTGAAAGCGGACCTCTTCCCCGGACCCGTCCTACGGGTGGAGGCGGATTCCGTCGGCGCTCAGGAACATCTGGCTCTGGCAAAGCGTCTGTTGGAAATAACGTTTCATCCGCTGGAACTTGTCGAGCCCTCGCCTTTTGCGGTCG
Organism: Chthoniobacteraceae bacterium; assembly: GCA_044376515.1. Classification (GTDB taxonomy): domain Bacteria; phylum Verrucomicrobiota; class Verrucomicrobiia; order Chthoniobacterales; family Chthoniobacteraceae; genus Chth-196. Next base: position 19,549 of record JBILKV010000036.1, read on the forward strand.
CGAACTTCATTTCGAGCCGCCCTCAGCCTATCTCGCGAAAGCCTCTGTTGGCAGCCGCGCTCCGGTTTGTCGGTTTGTCCTCCGCGCCTGCCAAAGACGCCGGCGCACTGAATCTCGAACTTCAGGGTCTTGAGCAGCGTCTGCTCAACATCCGGACATCGAGCGAGACCTTGACCCGCCAGCACCGGAACGCTTTCAAGCCGGTTCTTCAAGAGGCGGCCGCCCTGGCGGCGAAGCTCAAGGATGTGCCGGCGATTCGCCTCAGCTCATTGGAACAGTTGCGGGAGAAACACCTCGCGCTCGCCTTGGAAAAGCATCTCGAAGGTTTTCTGCTACGGCGCACCAAAATCCCGGGTATCGGCGGAACCCGGATGGCAGCGCTGCTTTCGGCCGGGATCACAACGGCAGCTGATGTACGCGAGGAGAACCTCGGGACCGTACCATGGATCGGGCCTTCTTGTGTGGCAAAATTGCTGACCTGGCGGTCGGAGTGTGAAGCGGGGTTTAAGTTTAACGCCTCAGCGGCCGTCCCTGAAACGTTGCGGGCCCAGTTGAACGCGTTTGTAAGCCGCGAGATCGCGGAGCTTACAAGAACAGGCAGACGTCTGGAACAGACCCACCACGAAGCGATGGCGGCTTATGCGAAGGAGTTCGGAAAACTACACCAGGAGTTTGAGTCCCTGTGGAAACAGCGCGCCGCCGTGCAAAGCGATCTCAAAATCCTCGGCGGACCGTAGGGAGTGTCTCACGCGGTCGGCCGCCGCGGTCGATGTAGTAGACCAAGAAAGGCACCCGGCGATCCTCGTGGTTCCAGACGTCCTCGTCGGGCGACTGTCCGAGCTTCCGCAGAAACCGCCTCAGGGAATGAAGCCGGCCGTGGATTTCTCCGATGTTGTGGTCCCATTCATTAAAGTGAAAAACAACCGCTATTCCCCATTGATTGAGTGCTTGGAGTGCGTAGTTTTTCACTAAAGGGAACGTGGCCGCCGATCGCCTGCTTGCCATGGCCGACTGCCGCGCAACGGCGGTGATTCGAGCCATTGACTGGCGAGCGCTGGCAGTGATGCGTTTGGGATAGCTTCGGGCTGTATTCATCGGGAGAGGGGAGGGCTAAGGAAATCCTCCGTGGAGAGTCCTTCCGTGAAATCCGATAAAATGTTGGCCGGAAAGTGCTTCCGTCGAAATGTTTGGGGGCGGGCGATTGCTCCTCTGCCGGAAGAGCGGGACTTTCCTTCAATCCCCTTTGGCACCAACTGGTGTGCAATAATTGTCATGCCTCCAAAAAAGTCTCCAGAGCCATTTCCTCACATGAGCGAGTCAGATCCAAATCGCGCCCCATATGCAGGCGCTAACCAAGCGGATTTTACGAGGCATACCGAGATCACAAGAATCATCGGAAACGCCAGGTTCGAGCACAACGTCTGTGTGATGGCACGCAAGCAATACGGTATGGGGGAATTCGGAAGGCTGTTCTATCTCATGCTGGGTGTGACCAACCGCAAGCTGGAGGAGTTGCTCGACTTCGTCGACGAAGTCAGACGGAGCCACCGATACTGCCTGCCTTGTAGTCTCAAGTTTCTGGCCTTCTGCAGAGTTTTTTGCGGCATCCAGCTTCCTGGGAGACTTGCCTCCTATGAACGCGAGTATTACGACCGCCTGGAGCAGTATGGCCCGGGGCGGGATTTTATGGACGAGGTCTGGGAGGCGATCGACAAGGCAAGGCCGGTGGCCGCGCCAAAGCCTCCTCCAAACTCGAGGCTACGAAACCGCTCGCTGATGATTTTCCCTACGGAAATAAGGGTGTTCAGAGGCGACTTTGAGAAGTGATCCCTTGGTAACAAGACGCGCTGACCACAATAACGCCCATTGGCGACACCGCGCTCCTCCGCAGTCCGGTTTTGCAAATGGCGCCTCGCTGCTCCGGGGCGCCCACAAATCCGCGCGTGAAAGAAAAACAAGCCAGGACCAGTCTGACACACCGTCCGTGCAGCAGGGGGGGGGCGGGCGTGTGCCCCTTGGTTTGGCGTGCGCCGCCGCATCTGACACCCTGTTGAACCCGGACTAGGAGTCGCCGTCGTGATCGGCTTCCGCCACAAACCGGGAAGACTCCAACTCCTGCTCGCCATCCCGGCGGTAGGCCACTAGGGCGCCGCCGCTTCCTGCGCCATAGTCGAGACAGCAGAATCCACGGTCCACGGGTGCGAAACCTCTGTGAAGAGGCATCTTGTAGTGGCCGAAAAACACGGGTGACCCGCCGGGGCTGAGATTGGGGAGATGCTCGACCTCGGCGTGCTCGATGCGCTTTTCCGTCAACAGGGCACCGGGAGGCATCGAAATCTCGGGCAAGGCATACGAGGCGGCGTCGTAGCCCCACCACCTCACTCGCATTTCCCTACGTGCACGGTCGCCGGGAGCGTGGACCGTCAGGCCATACCTCCCGACGTTGATTTCGGGCCCCTTGAGCAGCGTCTCCACCGCCTCCCACACGTCGGTCTCCTTCTCGGTGGCCTCCAGTAGAAAATCCATGTCGCGCAACGACCGGTGGCGCACGCGTTCGACCGACTTTTCACACCAGCAGGCGTGCACCGCGCGGAGGCCCGGTTCCTCGTGAAAAAACGGCAACCCCTTGAACCAGTCGAGCCATCCGGCCCACTCGGACGTGTGTGCTGAAAACGCACTCAGCGTCGCCTGATGCTGATTAGTGTTGTGGGTGGTGTGCTCGCGCAGCGGTTTTCCGCTGGAATCCAACGTGTGATAGGCGACGGCGTTCAACTCGTGGTTGCCCATGATCGCAACCGCGTGCCTGGCGTCCACCATGCCGCGGACCAGATGCAGCGTCTCGCGCGGTTGGCTGCCGCGGTCGATGTAATCGCCAAGAAAAAGAACCCGGCGCTCCTCGTGTTTCCAGACGTCCCCGCGGGGCTCGTACCCCAGCTTCTTCAAAAGCCTCTCCAGCGTCTGGAACCGGCCGTGAATGTCTCCGATGATGTCGAACTTCATTGTTTTTGTCTCAGTTGGGCAGGGGAGGGGAGCAGCGTCGATTTTTCAGGTGTTAGGGTGACTGCGTGGAGGCGACGGGATCCCAGTGCGCGCGCCGCGGGAATTCACCAGACCGGGAGGCGTTGACGCACCGCTCAAGAAGATCCCGGTTTTTTGCCGCCTCCGTCGACAGGAAGCGCACAGAGGGAAGGATGCCGACGCGGGCGAGGTCCAGTCGATCCGCGTCCCAGCACGCGCCGATGGTGGCATCGCTTGAAACGCGCCCCTGATCGTGCCCGCGGCAGGCCTCTGCGAGAAGCTGCAACCCGAGTGCGTCCACGGGGAGTCTGCCCTTTTCAAAATACGATTCAGCCAGAAGCGCGGCACGCTCACCGTGCTCGGGGTCCCGATGCTCGTTTCGACGGCAGGAGTCGTGAAACAATGCAAACAACACGACGACATCGGCCCGTGCCTCCGGCACCCCGCAACACAGGTTCAACCCGTTCTCAAGGACCCTCGCCCAGTGCGCCACTCCGTGAAATCCCAGCCAGTCCAGTTGAAACCGGCGGCGGATCTCTCCAAGGGTGACGGGGCAAAGCAGGGAGGCGTGGCGCTCGAACAAGTCGTCGCCGGGGGAGGTTTTTTTTGATTCGGTCGTAGTCATCGTTTGCGTGGAATTAAAGGAGAACGTCAGCCCATGCTTGAAGCGAATCAAGGCGCGCAATGGGAGGGACGCCCGCACCCCATCCGGGCGGCGGCAACCGGACCCTGCGGGCGGCACCTTCGATTGGGAACGGAAGCGTCACTGGGATGATTGTTACACACCCGGACGGGGATTCTCTCCGCACGGCTCCGGGTTACTGCAGCCCCCCTGCATGAATCTGGTGCGCTCCTTCGGAACCGCATCAGTCGCGCCGGTGGCCGCCGCTCGCCTGATTATTACATGCTTGGTAAATCAAAGGAGGCGGGTTTCGATAAACACAGCAACCGCCAGTATTCCTTCGGGTCAGGGGGCGTTTACGTGATTAGCAGCGTTTTGCCCGCCTTCGGGTTTAACCAATACAAAACCGGCGAACGGGGATGCATGTTGCAGACAGGTTTTTCTAAAGAATTTCCATCAGATGCCGAACTACTCTGTAGGATGTCACGCGACAGACCAGATCGGAGGAATAAAGCGTCCTCTGGATTAAATGCCTTCCGGCAGTCTGTATTTGACGAAGTCCCCCTAAACTGATATCATTAAAACTGTGCAAAGAAACGTTCTTCAACTCTCCGAAATGACAAAAAACGGATTGAAGATCATTGAATCAGGTTTGCACTCAATGCAGTCCCCTGCTCCCAAGGCTTCGGCCTTCTAGCGGTACCGCTCCTGCGGGTCGCAGCGTTCCAACCCCAACACAGGACGTGTCCCGGTCACCCTTGGAGGGTTACTCCTGAGATGGCACTGCCGCCGAAATTTTAATGCTGAACAAGCATTAAAACTTCAAATCATTGCCTCTGGGTCGCCTTGTGCCGCCCAGGAGAACGCGCCTTCTGCCATTCAAGCTCAAACCAAAAGCCCAAACAAAACCAAGCCTATGATAGAAACGCATCACGTTGAAACCTCCTGGTACATGAACAAAACCCTTCTTCACCCCACTCTGGAAGAGGATGAGCAGGCCCAGGCCTTTGCGGAACTGGGTGCTGCGCAGTATGCGTTTCGCACGCATCTCCACGGATGCGCGGAGGTGGCCACCCATATCCTGACCAAGGCCAAGGCGGCCGCCTCGGGGCGGCAGGGTTCCAAAAATGAAGCCAAAAAGTTTTTCCACACTGGGGGCCTTACGGAAAAGAAACTCTGGGCCTGCACCCACCCAGCAAATCAGGAGTCCCTTTCCACGGCCCTGCACGCGCTGGGAGGCAAGCAGGCCCTGTACTCGGAATGTGCAGGACTTGCTCGGAAGGCGAGGGTGGAAAATGATGCACTCACTCCCCAGGCAGGAGAGGGCTCCTGGGAAACCTATCACGCGCAGCTCAAAGCGTTGGAGAATGCCTGCATCAAAAAGCGCAACTTTCTGGTGACCAGAAATCTGCGTCTGGTGGCTGCGGTGATTAAAAAACTTCGCCTCCAGTCGATGGATCGCGAAGACCTCATGCAGCACGGGGCCATCAGCCTGCAAAAGGCTGTGGAATCCTTCGATTCATCGAAGGGAGTCAAGTTCTCCACCTATGCGGTTCCAGTGATCAGAGGGGACCTCATCAGGGCCATGGAAAACTTCGGCCATGGGGTGCGCATCCCCAACCATTTGTGGGTGAAGATCAGGCAGTACAACAGGACGCAGGAGGATCTCTGCTTTGTTTTGGGAAGGACCCCAAGCCATGTCGAAGTGGCTCTGGAATTGGGCATCCCTGTCCAGGAGGCTGCGCGGTTGGAGCAATACCAGTGGGACCCTGTTTCCCTCGATGCCCCCCATGGGCAGTCGGGGGAGGGAATGACCCTGGGGGACTTTCTGATGGACCATGGCGCCCAGATCCCAGGAGAAGAGTGGTCTGCGCACCACGAGTGCGGCGTCCCCCATTCAGACGCGCTCGAATGGATGGAACCCAGTGTCTTTCCAAAAGACGCTGGGGACGGGGTCTCGCCAAGGAGAGAGGCGGCGTAGTGTTGCAAGGTCAGTGCGCTTCCCCGGGCGGGGGTGCGCACCGCCCGGCATATACCTTGTCCGCCCTCTTGGGCAGCATACGCCTTTTCTGGATCCCCCGCATGGCCGACGTGTTTTCAAAAGCTAAGCGTTCCGAAGTGATGTCGCGCATCCGCCCGCACGGGAACAAGGGGACGGAGCTCGCTCTCATCGCCCTGTTCCGCGAATACGGCCTCACGGGCTGGCGGAGAAGACAGCCTGTTTTTGGAAAACCCGATTTTGTGTTCCGGAAAAACAAGGTCGCCCTTTTTGTGGACGGCTGCTTCTGGCACGGGTGTCCGCAGCACGGCACCCAGCCCAAAACAAACGCCGCATTCTGGAGCAAAAAAATCGGGGGGAACAGGGCCCGCGACCGCGTGGTCAACTCCACACTGCGCGCCTCCGGTTGGAAGGTCGTCCGGGTTTGGGAGCACGAGCTGCGCAAAAAGAACGCCGCCCGTCTCGCTGCGCGACTGCGCCGGCGGCTCCCCGCACGGAGCGTGTGACTCTGCGGGGCGCACGGGGCCCGGGGCGTCGGTTGCCGAAGGCGTGACCGCCGCGCACCGATTGCGGACTGCATCCATGTGCAAGAATGAACCCGTGGAACCATCCGATCCATCCGCCGCTCTCCAGAAAACTCAAACAACCCCGCACCCCGCCAAACTCATGCAAGACCTCAGCTGGAAAGACGCCATTGTCAAAATTCTGGAAGAAGCAGGACAGCCCATGCACTACGCCGAGATCGCCGATGCCATCGCAGACCGGCAGCTCCGCTCCGACCTCGGCGCCACTCCTCCGAACTCCGTCAATTCCACCATTAATCTCTCCATGCGCAAGGACGGCGACGCATCGCCCTTCGTCCAAATCAAGCGCGGGGAGTACAGTCTGCGATCCGTCTCTGGCGTGGGAACGCAAGTCGCCTGCCAGACGGCATCCAGCACTGCGATCCTTACGACCGGACAATCCGACGGCGCGGGTGAAATTCAGGAAACCGGCCTGATCAACGCCTTCGGTATGTACTGGAGTCGTGAACAGGTGAGCTGGGCCCCTTCAACTCCGAAGCTTCTGGGGCACCAGCAAACCGGCAGCAGTCCGGTCGATTTCTGCGAGCAAAAGGGCGTGTACCTGCTGCACGACGGGCGCTCGGTGGTTTACGTGGGGCGCAGTACCGACCAGCCGCTCGGAGTCCGCCTCAGACAACACACCTCCGACCGGCTCAACGGCCGTTGGGACCGCTTTTCGTGGTTTGGCATCTATCCGATTTCGGAAACCGGGACACTCCACAAGAATTCCTCCACGCAGTACGGCATCGACATGCTGATCGTAACCATGGAGGCCCTGCTCATCGAGGGGCTTGAGCCTCCCCAAAACCGGAAACGCGGCGACGACTTCCGAGCGGTGGAGTTTCAACAGACGGAAGACCCCGAGATCGGAAAGGCGCGCTTCCAGTGGATGCTGCAGGAATTACAGCGGAAGATGTGAGGGCGGGTATAAGTCCCGCGATTTAGATTCACAGCCCGCCTCGTTGAAAGGAACCGCCCCCGAAACGAATTGCTACACCGGTGTTTCCGGGTTCAATTTCCGAATCACAGAAGTCGATGGAACACTCATGAACCACCAAGGATCGCAGCCCTCCGGACCCCAATGGAGTCAGACCATAGATTATCAGAGCGTGGTGATCCCGGTGGAAAAGTTCGCTGGCGTCCGTGCCCGTGTTCTCAATGCGCTTAAGGCGCAACCCAAGTCGGTTTCCTTACAGCAAGTCACGGAACAAATCCGCAGGTTCCAAACCATGCCAGTGCGCTCCCAGTAAACGAGCAGATAGAGCATTTGGCTCGATTTGACCGGAATAAATGTGGACAAAAAGGGCCCCCTCGGGGCTGGCGACAGGCCCATGACCCGGACGTGCTTGTTTGCCGAGTGAAGCAGTGGTAGCTTCCTCAGCATGAGCAGCCTCACGGAAATTGAAAGCGCCGTAACCGCCCTGCCGGCTTCCGAGCAGAAGGTGCTCTTAAACTGGCTGCAATCCATTGTGGGTACAGGCTCGCCCGGTGCCTCAACAACCGAAGCAGGAAGGGATGCCTGGCTCCGGCGACTGGAGACGCGCCGACTCAGGGGCGCCACTGGCAAGCCCGGCACGCCGGTCCAGCAGATGATGAATGACCTTCGCGGAGCGTAGGTTCAGTGGCTCACTGGGACACATCGGCCCTGCTGAAACTTTTCCTGGCGGAGGACGACAGCACAGTTTTTTGCGCACTGGCGGCGGAGGGCAACACACCTGTCACGGCCTTCATCGCCAGACACGAACTACAGGCGGCTTTCACTCGCAGGGAGGGTGAAGGTTCCTTGCAAAGAGGCGAAGCCGACCGGTTGTACGCTGATTTTCTTGAGGATCTATCCCGTGGTGAGATCCGCGAAATTCCGGCGGGCGGAATGCTGGAGGCCGAGTACGCAAAAGTTCTCCGCCAATGCCTGTTTCATTCGCCCCAGGTGTTTGTCCGGACCAACGACGCGCTGCACCTGGCTTCCGCACGACTAGCGGGAGAACTCGAATTTGTTTCAGCAGATCTCCGTCAGCGAGAGAGCGCCGCCCACTTGGGGTTCAAGGTGCTCCCGTGAAACAGCCCTTCCTGCACCGAGCAAGCGACTGGCGGTTCATCGGAGCACGACGCCCCGGGGCTCGTGACGACGACGCCTGGCTTTTGTCAGCGGGCGATTCAAAGTGCACCACCTTTGGGCGGATCAAAGTGCACCACTTTGGACGCGGGGTTTCTCTATCTGGGATCGGTTGATGTTTGCAAGGTAAGAGAGGTGGATGCCGCTTGGCTGTCCAGCCGTAGGCTGCTTCTGTTTCCCCTAGAGGAGGGGTTTGGGGAACCGTGGTTCCCCATCCCTACAGCAAAGACTCCCCTTTGGTTCTGCCCTGCTTTTGTTTTTGGGGAGGCCGGCGCTCGGCGCTTTGCTGGAGCCGGTAACTCCGTCCGGTAATGGAGATGACTTCGGCGTGATGGAGCAGTCGGTCGAGGATGGCACTGGCAGCCGGTACATCGCTAAGCAGTTTGCCCCACTCTTCCACAGGCCGGTTTGAGGTCATTATGGTGGAACGGTTTTCATAACGGCGCATGATAATCTCCAGCAGGATCTCCCCACTCTGGGGCGGAAGGATTTTTAACCCCATGTCGTCAATGATCAGCAGGTCGGGTTTGAGGTATTTCTTCAGCAACCGGCCTTCCGCACCACGAGTCGGCTCCAGCATCAGTTCCCTCACCAGGTCAAAGACCGAGCGGTAGAGCACCACGAACCCGGCTTTTACCGCCTCCTGCCCGATGGACTGCGCCAGGTGACTTTTGCCCACACCGGGGGGGCCGATCAACAGCAAGTCCCGGCATTCCCGGATAAAATGGCAGGCGGCAAGTTCGTAGATTTGCGCCCGGTTGATCGTCGGGTTGAAGCTGAAGTCAAAGCTGTCCAGCGAGCGGGTTTCGCGGAAGTCGGCCGCCTTGTTCCGGCGCAGGATCGTGCGCTGGCTGCGCACATGGATTTCATCCTGGAGGACCAGTTCAAGGAACTGGGCGTATGGCAGTCGGTTTGCTTCGGCTTCCTGCAAGCGCAGATCAAGACTGCCAAGCAGTCCTGAGAGTCGCAGATTCTGGGCTTGTTGTTTGAGCGCATGATTCATGGGGATCGGGTTGGTTTGGGTTTTGTTGATGGATGAACTCCGAGTAGGTTTTCAAATCGCGTATCAGCGGGTGACTCTGCGCGAAGGCAAAGTCGGTCTGGGTGGAGGGCTCGCCCAGAAGTCGCTTAATGTCCTTGAGCCGCCGGGACCCGCTTCGCAGTGCCTTGTCACAGGCTGCGTTGATAGTGGGGGCGGAGTGTTTGCGGAGCATGCCGCATAACGCCATGATGGAACGCAGCGCCTCGGGTCCCCGGGCATCGACTGCAGCCTGTGCCCACTGACCGCACGGGTCTCCTATTACCGCTGCGCGGTTGACCCAATAACGGCAGGAGGCGAGAACCGGTGAGCCAAAGCCGCCCGCGCCAAGATGCCGGCTGAACTTGCCAGGCTCGAGCCGTGTGTGGAGGCGCACCTGTTCCAGCCGGTCGTTGAAGATCCTCACGCACCGGCTGTCCCAGCGCACCCAGACCTGCCGGCCGATATATTCAGGCGGTGCCTCGTAAAAAGACTTGGCCACTTCCACATAGCTGTCCCGATGCACTGTGCGCCGAGCCTCCTGATAACAGGGGAAGAGCGAAGCCGGCAACGGCTGCAGGTGCGGCCGTTCCAATTCAAAACAGGCCGCCACCTGTTTGCACGTGGTCCCGTGGATGCGTTTGTCGGCCACGTGGATTTCCCAGCGCTGCAAATGAAGGTTTTCCTCGCTCAGCGATTTGAACCGGCGTCCCTTGAGCGCGTTGTTGCGCACATAGCCCACGCCTCGTTCCACCTTGCCCTTGTGCTGCGGTGTCCTCGGCCGACACGGCACCACGTGCATCCCGTAATGCCGGCAGAAGTCGGCCAACTTTGGATTCAGTTCCGGATCATACCAATCCGCCTTGAGCACCGCCGCCTTCAGGTTGTCCACATTGAGCATCAGGGGCACGCCACCGAACGAGCGAACCGCATTTTCCAAAACGCGCAGGAACGTCTCGCCATCCTGCCGCAGGACCGCCTCGCTGTAACCCTTGCGCGAATAGCTCAACACCGCCCGCAACACCCAGCTCCGGCGACTCTTTCCGCCGGACCCATCCTCAATGGGCGCTCCCAGCCCGAAGTCCACCTGCACCTCCTCGCCCGGTTGGCATTCCATCCGCCACACCCGCTCAGGCTGGTCTTTGCGGAACCTGCCGACGTAACGCTTCACTGCATCATAGGAGCCTGCAAAGCCGTACTGCTCGACCAGATCCTGATAAATCCGCTGGGCGCTGAGCCCCAATTCCACCTTGCCAGCAATCGGTTCTGAAAACGGTTCGCACTGACTCTGGCGGCCAGCCGATTTGCCGGCGGGCACAATGGTGCACTTTGACCCGCAATCCCCGGCATTGCCGGTGGGCGGAATGGTGCACTTTGAGGTATGCCGACTGACGGTGCGCCGGTTGATCCCAAGCTCCCGCGCTATGCGCCGCTCGGACCACCCCTTCTGATGTAGACTGCGGATTGCTTCTTGCTGACTCACTTTAAGAACGTTGGACATGTCCCATTCGAACCGCCTTGCGGCGATCAGATAGAACCGTTTTCGCGTACTAAAAGTGGTGCACTTTGAGGTCGTTCATTCCGCCCAGAGGTGGTGCACTTTGACCGCCCGGCGACAGGCTTTCACGGATGGTGATTTTTGGGGGCGATTTTATCTCCCAGCCCACCGCTCTTTTATAGCTCGGCTCCAGGCCCGATTTCCGGACGCCACCTCGGGTAAAATTAGGTGGCCGGTTGCCGTAGCGCTTCCAGCAAGACCACATACTCCTTTCGGATGATTTCGTGAAACCTCTCGGGCACCTCGTCCCAGACATGCAGGTCTACCACGAAAGGCAGGTCACTCTCGGAAAGCGCTTCCGTAAGCTCACCCACCGACCGACGCTGGGCGGGTGAGGTGAAGACCACCAGATCCAAGTCCGAATGAGGACGGGCGGTATGCCGCACACGGGAACCGTAGGCCCAAACGGCCGCCCCTGGAATGAAGCGGCGCAGAAACCCAAGAAGCATCTCCCGTTGGGTATCGGTCATTTGAATGGATGCATTCATCTCCAACTGTTTCCACTCATGGTTTGGTAGAGGTTCACCGCGTCTTTGAGGAAGTCCTCGACCAAGGCGAGGGTGGCGGCGGCTTTCTCGCCGCTGTAATCATGGGCGGTATCCGTGCGTGCGTTTGCGTAATCCAACCACCTTTCGACTGAAGAAGCCAAAAGGCCGTTCTGGCCTGCCAACTTGAGAATAGGCTTCGGACTACTCGGCACGTCGGTCAATCCCAGCTCTTCGATCAAGTAGCGTTTCACATCCTTCCAGAGCGTGTCGTAGCAGGTCTCAAAACGTTGAATCACAGATTCAGAGATGCCTTCGCGGTCCAGCACAGTGAGCTCGGGTCGGTCTTTTGCAGAC
>JBILKV010000037.1:0-31220 GCA_044376515.1 Chthoniobacteraceae bacterium
TCACGGTTCCTATCCCGAGGCTTATTAGCCCAAGCCCGCCTGTGAAGCCCCCAAGCCCGCGGCTGAAGCTCCCAAGCCCGCGGCTGAAGCTCCCAAGCCCGCGACTGAAGCTCCCAAGCCCGCGACTGAAGCTCCCAAGCCCGCGACTGAAGCTCCCAAGCCCGCGGCTGAAGCTCCCAAGCCCGCGGCTGAAGCTCCCAAGCCCGCGGCTGAAGCCCCCAAGCCCGCGGCTGAAGCCCCCAAGCCCGCGGCTGAAGCTCCCAAGCCCGCGGCCGAAGCCCCCAAGCCCGCACTCGACGCTCCCAAACCAGAGTCCGAAGGTTCCAAGCCTGCGGTTGAGGCCCCCAAGGCGGGTGCCGATCCCGCTAAAGCATCGGCGGAACTTGGGTCTTCCTCGGGACTCACTGAGTCGCTGCTTCGCGGCTAGGGTTTGCTGACTCTATCGGCCGCCCGTAACCCTGTGTGGTCCGTTCCTAATGTCTCGACCGCCTCTCGAGCAGGGTTTCGGGCGGGCCGCTGAATTTGCTGCCTGTCGGGTGGGCTGGTTTGGTTGCGATTCGAGTGTGAGGGTCGCTTTCCTCCTGCTCGTCTGGTTCTCTTTTACGCTCGCTGGGTGCGGGCGTCGGCTTGATCGGGCAGAACTTGTTTTCATTAATGGGGCGGAACCGGAACTCTTGGACCCGGCCCTGGTCACCGCTCAGGCAACGTCCCGGGTGACATACGCGCTATTTGAGGGGTTGGTCATTTTTGATCCTGACGCGAAGGTGCGCCCCGGGGTTGCCGAGCGTTGGGAGGTTTCCCCGGACGGCACAGAGTACACGTTTCATCTGCGCCCGAACGCCTGTTGGTCAAACGGGGAACCGGTGACAGCGGAAGATTTCGTCTATGCATGGCGCAGGGCGCTCCTTCCGGAGACCGGTTCCGAGTACGCCTCGCAACTTTACCCAATCGTGAATGCCGAGGCTTTCAACACCGGCAAAATCGCTGATTTCGGCGAGGTAGGAGTGTCGGCGCCGAGCGATCACATCTTGAAGGTGAAGTTGGCGCATCCAACGCCATATTTTTTGGATCTGTGCGCGTTTTCAACCTTTCTGCCAGTGCACCGTGTCACCGTGGAGACCCATTCGGACTGGGCCTCAAAGCCCTCCAAATTTATGGGCAACGGGCCCTACCTGTTGGAGGAGTGGCGACTTTTCGACAGGGTTCGCCTCGTGAAGAATCCGCGTTACTGGAACGCCGACGGGATCTTCCTTAAGAGCATCGACGTCCTTCCTGCCGCACGCCCGATTACCGCATTTAACCTGTATGCCACGGGGGCGGCGGATTTGATGCTCGACAAAGGTCTCGCCCCGACGCCCTTACTGAACGAACTGAGAAAACGCCCGGACTTCCATTCCGCTCCCTTTTTGGCGACGTACTTTGTTCGGTTCAACGTAAGCCGCCCCCCGTTTTCAGACAGTCGCGTGCGCCGGGCAGTCAGCCTGGTGGTGGATCGCAAAGAGTTGGTGGAGAAAATTACGAGGGGAGGGGAGCCCACGGCGGAAAGCTTTGTGCCGCCGGGGACGGGTAGCGGGTATGTACCTCCCGCCGGATCCAGGCGCGATCCCCAAGCTGCGCGCAGGCTGCTTGCGGAGGCCGGCTTTCCCGGCGGGGCGGGCTTCCCTGTCGTCCGGTACTTGTACAAGGGAGACTCGGATTTGGACCGCGACATTGCCGTGGAGATTCAGGGGGCTTTGCAGAGGGAATTGGGCATCCGGATGTTGCTGCAACCGCAGGAGTGGACGGTCTACCTCGCTCTCCAAGGGGCACTGGACTACGACCTGTGCCGGTCCAGCTGGGTGGCGGACTACAACGACCCGAACACCTTTCTCAACATGTTCGTCACCGGTGACGGCAACAACCGAACGGGTTGGAGTAACGCGAGCTACGACGCCCTGATCGCCGCCGCCGCCGCGGAGCCCGATACGGCGAGGCGGTTCGAGTGTTTCCGGAAGGCGGAGAGCATTCTGGTCGTGGACGAGGCGGCGGTGTGTCCCCTGTATTTTTACGTTGGAATCCAGTTTTACGACGCCACACGTCTGGGCGGGCTTTCCCAGAACTTGTTGGACGAACATCCCTTGCGCTTTCTGCACTGGAAAAGTCCTTAGCGCATGGGGTTTGTGATCTACATTCTCGCCCGGCTGGTCTGGACGTTGCTGGCCTGTCTCCCGTTGCGGTTGGTTGTCGCCCTTGGGCGGATACTCGGGATGCTGGGTTGGTACTGCGCTCCCTCTTACAGGCGGCTGGTCGATCGCAATCTGCGGATCGCCTTCGGGCGCGACTTGGACGCCCTCCAGCGGGCTGGCATTGGACGCGAACACTTTGCGCGGTTGGCGGCAAATTTTGCGGCGGGTGCCTGTCTTTCTGGGGCGAGTGTGGAGCGACTCCTTGCATTGGTGGATGTCGAGGGGGTTGAAAATTTGCGGGCACCGGCGGCGGGCGCCCGGGGAATGGTGGTGCTCCTCGGTCACTTGGGAAACTGGGAGCTTTTGGCGCGTCTGTCCTCCTGGCTCTTCGGGCGGCCTTGCGGGACGGTGTTCCAGCGCCTGACCAATCCGCACGTCGACCGCTGGGTGCGTCGGCAGCGCCAGGTCGACGGCTTGCTCCTCTTTGAACGCAAGGAGGGCTTCCACAGCGCGATGGATATGTTGCGGAAAGGCGGCGTGGTAGGCGTCCTTGGCGACCAGCATGCGGGCGACGGGGGCGTGTGGTGTCCACTGTTCGGCCGGCTTGCGTCCACTACGCCCCTCGTAGCGACCATGGCTCTGCGCACGGGCTCTGGGATCGTGTCCATCGTCTTGCGGACCTGTCCCCGTGGGCGTTGGCGTCTGGTGGTCGAGCCCATCCCGGTCCCAGAGCAAACCGACATTGTGGGACTCACCTGCCTGCTCAACCGGAAGTTGGAGGACCTGATCCGGTTGGATCCGCCCGACTGGCTCTGGTCGCACAACCGCTGGAAAACCCCGCGCCCCAGATTTTTAGCGATCGGTGCCAAGCGCGGTATCCAGACCGAGGGGGCGAGTCAGCCATTCCGGTTGATGGTGCGCTCAGTCAATTGGCTGGGTGACGCGGTGATGATGGCGCCGGCGGTGCGGGCGATTCGGCGCGGGCGTCCCGATCTGGAGTTGACTGTGGTTTGCCAACCCAAGCTCGCGGACTTTTGGCGCACGGTCTCCTCCGTCGACCGAGTAGTGGAGTTGCCCCAAAATGGGGGCATTCTCGCCGCGTCGCGGTTGATAAGGGCGGAAAATTTTGATGCCGCGGTCCTCTTTCCGCAGTCATTGAGGGTGGGGTTGGAGGCTTGGTTGGCGGGTGTTCCTGTCCGGGCCGGGTACGGCGGGCATCTGCGGCGCTGGTTGTTGAGCACCCTCTGCCCGCAACCGGTTTACTCCAGGGAGAATGCGGACTCTCGGCACCAGGTGCACTACTACCTGAACTTGGCATACCATCTTGGAGCTCAACGGATTGATCTAGCGGACTGGGTGGAGGCGTCCGCCAAACCGCAGGGGCGCGGGCACGATGCGCCGTGGCGTGTAGCGGTTTGTCCCGGGGCCGAGTACGGCCCCGCCAAGCGTTGGTTGCCGGAGCGTTTTGCCGAGGTCATACGGAGCGTTTCCGGCGGACATTCCGTGGAGTGGACGCTGGTAGGGGTTGCGAAGGATACGCCGGTGGGGGAGGTGATTGAGGCCGCGGTGGCTGGGGTTCCGGGTGTGTTGCTGCGGAACCAGATCGGCCAGACCAGTCTGGGCGGGTTGATTGGACTCCTTGCCGAAAGCGACGCGCTGCTCACCAACGACACGGGCACGATGCATTTGGCCGCCGCCCTCGGGATCCGGGTGGTCGCGATCTTTGGATCGACGGACCCGGGTTTGACGGGACCCCTCGGGGCGGGGCATCGGATTCTGCGACATCGAGTACCCTGCGGTCCGTGCTTTAGGAGGGAGTGCCACCTTGATTTTGCCTGCATGCTTGGCGTGGCAGCGCAGGAGGCTGTGCAGGCTCTGGAGGCGCTTTTTGATTCGGCGCGATCGGGAGAAAAAGGTTCTCCCGTGCTCCCCCGGTGATCTAGTGTCAGATTCCTCCTAAAAGAAAATCCTATGGCGACCACCCTGCCGCATCGTTCAAACGCCGATCTGCTCGAGTCCAACTACGAGCAGTGGCGCAACAATCCGACTTCCGTTGACACCGCCTGGGCTGCCTTCTTTGAGGGGTTCGAACTCGGAAACGCGATCCATAAAAATGGTGCCGTCCCCCAAGTTGCGGCCTCCGCGACCGGAGGTCAGGACGCCGGTTGGCAAACCAAGGTGGACCAACTGGTTCTCACCTACCGTTCCTCGGGCCATCTCAAAGCCCATGTTGACCCGCTTTCCAAAACGCCCCCGCAGGCGGAGCTTCTGGAATTGAAGTCTCTTGGATTCGCTGCGGCGGACCTCGACCGACAGGCTTCCACCCCGCTGTTTAGGGGTGGGCAAGCCTTTCGCCTGCGCGATCTGATCGCCGCGCTCGAGTCCATCTACTGCGCAAGGATCGGTGCGGAGTTTTCGCATATCGACAACCCGGCGGTACGCGACTGGGTGCGTGAGCGCTTTGAGACGATGGCGACAGCCCATCCGGTCGACGCGGACACGCAGCGGCGGATGATCCGCCAAATCCTTTCAGTTGAAAGCTTTGAAAAGTTTCTGCATACGAGGTTCGTTGGACAAAAGCGCTTCTCGATTGAAGGGGGCGAGTCGTTGATGGTCGCCCTTTACGGGGTGCTTGAAAACTGTTCCAAGCACAAGGTGGAGGAGATCGTCATGGGAATGGCCCATCGCGGCCGCCTGAGCGTCATCAATGACTTTCTTCAGAAGCCCATTCCGGTGATGTTCGCCCAGTTTTCGGAAAACTACATGCCCGACCAGGTCGGCGGCGACGGGGATGTAAAGTATCACCTGGGGTACCGGACCAAGCGCGAACTTCCGGACGGCCACAAGGTTTCCATCCGTTTGAGCCCGAACCCCAGTCACTTGGAGGCGGTCAACTCGGTGGTGGAGGGCATTGCGCGCGCCCGCCAGCACGTGCGGCAGGACAGCGAGGAGCGTTCGCGCGTGGTTGCGGTGCTGGTGCACGGTGACGCCGCGTTTGCGGGGCAGGGTGTCGTGGCCGAGACCCTGAACATGTCGCAGTTGGAGGGGTACCGTACCGGTGGGACCATCCACATTATTGTCAACAACCAAATCGGCTTCACGACGCTCCCTGCTGATGCACGCTCGTCCCGGTACTGCACCGATGTGGCTAAGATGATCGGTGCCCCTGTGTTGCACGTCAACGGGGACGACCCCGTCGCGGTGCGGATGTGCGCTGAATTTGCGTTGGATTACCGGCAGAAGTTCCGTGCGGACGTCGTGTTGGACATTGTCTGCTACCGGCGGCACGGCCATAACGAGGGGGATGAACCTCTCTATACCCAACCGGTGATGTATCGCGAGATCAGCGCCCATCCCACCCTCGGGACCATCTACCGGCGCAGTTTGTTGGACCACGCGATCCTGACCGCGGAGGAGGTCGCGGCGCTCGATCGGGAGTTTGAGGCCCACTACGAGTCGGCTCTCAAGGAGGTCAAGACCGCCGAACAAAACAAGGAACTCGACAAGTACTCCCATTCGAATTCGGTCTTCCAACCCCCTTTCTCCCACGACCCAGTCGAGACGGCCATCTCCAAGGAGACATTCGACACGGTGTGCCGCGGGCTGACATCGTTGCCGGAGGGCTTCAAGGTCTTGCCGCGGTTGCAGAAGTTTTTCTTGGACAAACGATTGCAAGCATGGAAGGAGGGCTCTCCCTTCGACTGGGCCTACGGTGAGGCGCTCGCCTTCGGTTCGCTTGTGCTTGAGGGGTTGCACGTGCGACTCTCTGGGCAGGATTGCCGGCGCGGCACCTTCTCCCACCGGCATGCCGTGCTGTACGACGAACGAACCCGGGAACGCCACACGCCCCTGCAAAACCTCAGCAAAAATCAGGGCCGCTTCAATGTATACAACTCGCTGCTAAGCGAGGCGGCGGTGCTCGGTTTTGACTACGGCTATTCGCTCCATTTTCCGGAACTCCTCTGCCTCTGGGAGGCGCAGTTCGGGGATTTCAGCAATGGCGCCCAGATCATCATCGACCAGTTTATCGCTGCCGGTGAATCCAAGTGGCAGCGCCCAAGTTCGTTGGTGATGCTCCTTCCCCACGGGTACGAGGGGCAGGGACCTGAGCACTCCTCGGGGCGCCTCGAGCGGTTCCTCCAACTCTGCGCCGAGGAAAACATGCAGGTCTGCAACCTGACCACCCCAGCCCAGTACTTCCACGTGCTGCGGCGTCAGATGAAGCGCTCTTTTCGCAAGCCCCTCGTCATCATGACCCCAAAGAGCCTGCTGAGGGCTCCCGAGTGCGTTTCGCAGGAGGCTGACTTCACCACCGGTCACTTCGAGGAAGTGCTCCCAGGCCCCTTCAAGGGGGCGGCCGACAAGGTCAACCGGGTGATCTTTTGTTCGGGTAAGGTCTACTACGACCTGCTCAAGCACGGGGAGGCCGGCTCCCACTCCGATGCGGCGCTCATCCGGGTCGAACAACTCTACCCGCTCCACGGGGATAAACTGCAGGGCGCCATTAAAAGGTTCCGCAGGGCCAAGCATTTCGTGTGGTGTCAGGAGGAGCCTGAAAACATGGGCGCATCCACCTACATCCGGCCACGCTTGGCCGAACTGCTCGGCAAACCGGTACTTTACGCGGGCCGGGAGGCAGCATCGAGTCCGGCGGTGGGGGCGCTCTCACTGCACAAGATCGAGCAGCACGCCCTGTTGGAGGCGGCGTACACTATCGGCTAGACCGTCTTCCCGCTCTCAACCAATTTCATTTCCGTTTATGAGTCTTGAAGTAAAAATCCCATCTGTTGGCGAATCCATTACCAGCGGCGTGATCTCGGCCTGGCACAAGGCCGAAGGCGAGGCCGTCACCAAGGGGGACACTCTCTTGACTCTGGACACGGACAAAGTGTCGACGGATTTGGCTGCTGAAGAGTCCGGGGTCATCCGGATCAAGGCTGCCGTGGGCGAGGAGGTCGCGATTGGCCAGGTGGTAGCCATCATCGAAGTAGGGGCCGCCACAACTGCTCAACCCCAGGCGGTCGCCTCGGCTCCAACCCCGGTTGCACCTTCCTACTCGGCGCCTGCATCAACTCCGGCCCCCGCCCCGAATCCGGCTGTTCCGGCCGAGCCAGTGGCTCCGGTTGCCGCAGCCACGGTCGCCGCGGGAGCTTCGAGTTTGCGTGAGGCGGTGGAGTCGGCCGGAACGGATTTGACGGTCTTAAAGAAATCGTCCCCGTCCGCTTCAGGTGCCGTCGAGGGGCGGGTGACACGGCGCCGGATGACGCCTTTGCGGCGCAAGATTGCCGCTCAGTTAGTGATGGCTCAGCATCAGGCGGCGATTCTGACCACCTTCAACGAGGTGGACATGAGTGCGGTCATGCAGTTGCGTTCTGAGATGCAGGAGGCCTTTACCAAGGAGCACGGGGTCAAACTCGGATTCATGAGTTTCTTCATCAAGGCCGTGGTAAGCGCCCTCCAAGGGGTGCCTGGGATCAACGCGCGCATGGACGGTGAGGACCTCGTCCAGAACCACTACTTCGACATTGGGGTCGCAGTGGGAACCGAACGGGGCTTGGTGGTGCCCGTGTTGCGCGACGCGGATCAGAAGTCTTTCGCGCAGATCGAAAAGGATCTCGTAGCTTATGCGGTCAAGGCGCGGGACGGAAAAATCGGGTTCGAAGACCTTCAAGGCGGGGTTTTCACAATCTCGAACGGCGGAATCTACGGTTCCCTTCTCTCGACCCCGATCTTGAACCCGCCTCAAAGCGGGATTCTGGGCATGCACAAAATTCAGGAGCGGCCGGTGGCGATCAAGGGGCAGGTGGTGGTGCGCCCCATGATGTATCTGGCGCTGTCCTACGACCACAGAATCGTTGACGGAAAGGAGGCGGTGACTTTCCTCGTACGGGTCAAGGATTGTCTGGAAAATCCCGTGCGCCTGATGCTGGGGCTTTGATCCGGCACTTGCCGGTGACCCGCACCGTTCCAGACCTCCCCTCGGACGTGGGGCTCGACCGAGTCGACCGGGGCCGTTTAGCTCCCCCTTACTTCTCAGTGACACGATGCCCTCCGGAGGGCGCGGAATGCGTGGTTGCCGCGTGTATTCGACTCTGCTAGCTTCCCTACACCCCTGAATCCCCCGATTCACCAGAACATGAAAACCGAACCTCGCCTAGGACGGTCCAACCTCCTTGCCTGCAGTGCAGCCATTGTGGCCGCGACCATGGCGGTCTCGCTTGGCTCCCAGTGGGCCACGGACAAGCAGGAACGGCTCCTCCACTCTGCGGCTCCTGACTTTTGCGATGCGAAACTTCATGGCGTTGCGTTAATTCGGGAGGCCCTTTCCCGCCCGGACACCCTAGTCCTTTTTGGCAGCTCGGAGCTCATCCCTAACGTCCCTTTCAAGGGTGTCGATTTTTTTGCGGATGCCCCCACAGGTTTCTCAATCTTTCCGATTGGCAAGGCTGGCACCTCCGCCCTTTCAGTGGCTCAGAAACTGGGGGCGGCGGGGGAGGATCTCGCTGGGAAAAAAGTGGTCATATCGCTCTCCCCGAGTTTCTTTTTGTCCGAGCAGGTCGACGCAAAGTACTTCGAGGGAAATTCTTCCAAAATCCAGCTGAAGGAACTGTTGTGGAGCGACAAGTTCAGCAGGGCTCTCAAACAGGACGTCGCCAGGGCGATCGTCAAGTACCCGAAGGTATTGGATGGGGAATGGATTCTGGAGGTGGCCATGGAAGCCGTGGCGGAGGGCGGGACTTTGAACCGTGCTGTCATCGCATTGCTGAAGCCATATGCGATGTTCGACCTTTTTGTGGCGAGGCTGCAGGACAACTTTGAGGCCGCCTTTGCGCTGAACGACCCCACTTACGTGCCGGTGGCAAATCCATTCCGAGTCAAGCGCGGCACCGCGCTGAACTGGGATGAGCTGTTCCGTTCCGCAGAAAAGCACTCCAAGGCCCTGGCAGCCAAATCCGTTCGCCGTGCACCGAAGGTGACCCGCGCGAAGGGAACGTGGGACACGCAGTTTATCGCCAGCGTGCGCAAGGCGCAGGAGTGGCGCGATTTCGAATTGGTCCTGCGACTGTTGCGAGAGGCGGGTGCCAAGCCGTTGGTGCTCTCGATGCCGTTGCATGCGGATTTGCTTGAGGCGCAGGGGGTATCCGAGGTGGGCCGGGAGGAATACGGTAAGAGGTTGCAGCAGTTGGTAGGCAATTACGGGGTGCCCTTCGTCTATTTCAAGGACCATGAAAGCGATCCGGTTTTCTTCGTAGACCAGTTTGACCACATTGGTTCGAAGGGGTGGTGGTACTACAACAAGGCGATCGATGACTTCTACCACGACCGCCTTCAACCCAAGCAGATAACCGCGAAGACCGACGGGATCTGACAAGCTTTATGAAAGACCAAATTCTGGCAGTCCTTGCCCGCGTGGCCGAAACTGATGAGGTTCTCAAACAACCGGACTTGGCCCTTTATGACCTGCAGATTCTGGATTCGATGAAGACGGTGGAACTCATCGTGGCGCTGGGGCAGGAGGTCGGAGTGGAGGTCTCACCTGCCGAATTTGAGCGGGAAGCTTGGGCAACCCCCGCGAAATTGGTGGCTGACATCGAAAAACGCCTGAACTCCTGAGCGTCCTCTGCATGGATTTCGACGCCTACTTCGCAGCGCGCCCCTTACAGAAGCAGCTTGCGCTGTTCCTATACTACTTCGCGATCATCCTCACGTTAGTCCTCATGTACGGCCGGGGCGACTTTTCGACCCCGCCCTTTGTGTACCAGGAGTTTTGAGCCGGACATCCGGGCGCTGGGAAAAACGATCGCGCGAGCCTCGGTTTGGTGGTGGTGGGTACATCCACCCCTCGCGTGCGGGGTTTTTTGATCCGGGCTTCCCTGGTCCTTCTTTTTGACGAATCCTTTCCCTCGCCATGGACCATCCCCCTCATTTTTTGGAGCGCATTGATCGCTGGGCGGAACTTTTTCCGGAGCGAACAGCTGTTTGGAGCGGCTCCCGCACCCTCACTTGGGCCGGGTTGGTGGCTCAGTCCGACGCGCTCGCGCTCTGGCTCGAGGAGCAGCTCCGAGAGAATCCCGGACCGGTGGCCCTCCATGGCCACAAGGAACCGGAGATGCTTGTCGCTTTTCTCGCGGCAGCCAAATGCGGCCGCGCGTACGTGCCCATGGACGTGAACATTCCCGAACAACGCATCGCCAAGATCGTGGCCGGTTCCGGGGCGGCCCTCGTCCTGACGCCGGACAAGGTGCGCGAGACGCTCGATGGCCTGCCTCCGGCGGTTGGCCGGAAGCCCGCCCGCAGGGTGGGGGCGACTGATCCTTTTTACATCCTTTTTACTTCGGGCAGCACGGGCGAGCCCAAGGGGGTGGTGATCACCCTGCGGAACCTCGAGGCATTCACTGGTTGGATGTTTTCGGAACAGCGGTTCGAGGAGGGCAGTGAAACGTTTCTGAATCAGGCGCCATTTTCCTTCGATCTTTCGGTGATGGACGTGTACTGCAGCATGCTTTCGGGCGGCACCTTGGTTTGCGTGACAAAGGAGGAACTCGGTAACCTCAAAGCGCTTTATGCCAGACTGGCCGAATCCGGGGTGACTACCTGGGTCTCCACTCCGTCTTTTGCTCAGATGTGTCTGATCGAAAAAGGGTTCCGCGCTGAAATGCTACCCCGGTTGCGACGCTTTCTTTTTTGCGGCGAAACGCTTGCCCCAGAGACAGCTTCCCAACTGCTGGAACGTTTTCCCGAGGTGGAAGTGTGGAACACCTACGGTCCGACAGAGGCCACCGTTGCAACCACCTCCGTCCGCGTAGACAGGGCATTGCTTGCACAACATTCCCCGCTTCCGGTCGGGCATCCGATGCCCGGCACCCGCGTTCTCGCAGTCGATGAGGCTCGTGTACCGGTTCCGGAGGGCGAACGCGGCGAGATTCTTATTGCTGGCCCCAATGTCAGCCCCGGGTATTTGCAGCGGCCCCAACTGACCGCCAAGGTATTCACCACCTTCGAAGGGTTGCCTGCGTACCGGACCGGCGACTGGGGGCGGGTCCGCGGGGGGCTCGTTTTTTTTGAGGGGCGGATGGATGGCCAGATCAAGCTCCACGGTTACCGCATTGAATTGGGCGATATGGAGGCCAATCTGCATGCCCTGCCCGAGGTGGCGGATGCCGTTGTCCTTCCCGTCGAGAAACTCGGCAAGGTCGACTCTCTCGCCGCCTTTGTGGTGCTGGCCGGGGAGAAACAGGGGAGTGATTTCGAGGTTGCAGCGCGCCTAAAGGCTCGCCTCGGGGAACGACTCCCCGCTTACATGATCCCGCGCAAATTTGTCTTCCTCGGGGCCTTCCCCATGACGCCCAATGGCAAGGCGGACCGGCGTGCCCTTGCCACACTGCTGGCGTAGTCGGGCACTGTTCCGCCCGAGTCGCCGAATCCGCCCGCCCCCATGGTACCGTTTGCAGACTTCCAGTATTTTGGGCTGCTGTTCTACCTGCTTTTGCCTTTTGCCGTGTTGGGGCTGTTTGGTCGCCTCGGCCGCAACTGGAGCCTCCTGGCGATGGGCCTGCTGCTGGTGCTGCAGGCGGCGGACAATCTGATTCCGCTCCGACCGGAGCTCCCGGTGCGCGAGCTCTATTTGGTTCTTGGGTATACGATGTTTCAGGGCTGCGTGGCGTGGGCCCTCCTGCGATGGCGCTCCCGAGCTTTCTTTTACGCCGCCGTTGCGCTTTCGATCCTGCCCCTGACAGCATCGAAGTTCTTGCCTACCCTCTGGCCACAGACCGTGTTCGGGTTTGCGGGAATTTCGTACGTCACATTCCGCTCGCTTGACGTGCTTCTCTCCATTCAGGACGGACTCCTCAAACAGCTTTCGATCCGCGAATATGCGGCCTTCCTGCTGTTTGTTCCGGCCTTGTCCTCCGGCCCGATCGACAGGTACCGGCGTTTCGTCAAGGACTGGGAGAAAACGCGTTCGCGGGACGAGTTTCTAGAGGACCTTGATTGTGCGGTGCGGCGCGTGGCCCAGGGGTTTCTTTATAAGTTCATTATCGCGGCGCTGATCAAGAGCTACTGGCTGGACCCGTGGGCGACGGGGCGCCGGTTGATGGATCTCTGGATGTACATGTACGCCTACACGTTGTACCTGTTCTTCGACTTCGCAGGCTACAGCGCCTTTGCGGTAGGCGTCGGGCGCTTCTTTGGCATCCGGTTGCCCGAAAACTTTGACCGCCCGTTTCTGTCCAAAAACATCCGGGATTTTTGGAACCGGTGGCACATTTCGCTCTCATTTTGGTTTCGGGACCATGTGTACATGCGGTTTCTTCTGGCCGCTTCGAAAGGCAAGTGGTTCAAAGGCAAACACACCGCCTCGGTGTTGGGCCTCTTCTTGACCTTCGGGATCATGGGGGTATGGCACGGACTCGGGCTCCACTACATCCTGTACGGCCTTTATCATGCCGCATTGCTGGCCGGTTACGACTGGTTCTCCCGCTGGAACAAGGAGCGCAAACTTTGGGTGGACGGCGTCTGGCAGATCTGGTTGGACCGCCTGCTGACCTTTCACTCGATTGCGTTCGGTTTGTTGTTGTTTTCCGGAAGGCTCACTCCGCCGCCGCCCCCGCAGGTGGAGCGCTTGGTGGAAAAGGTCGACTGCAATGAGGTGACCGGGGTGGCTTGGGATCGGGCGACTCAGAAAGTTCCTGTGACCGTCGACCTCTTGGTGGACGACGCCTACATCGATCGCCGGGCCGCCGATGAGTTCCGCGAGGACCTCAAGGAGCGCGGCTTTGGCAACGGGAAGCACGGGTTCCGGTTCCCACTGCCGTGGTGGGTCCGGGACGGACGACCGCACATTGTGGAAGTGCGCGACATTGTCACGGGTCTCCCATTCAAGGGGTCGCCGTACACTCTCGAATGCGAACGTAACGAGGAGGAGCTCCAGCGCGAGGAGGAAAAGCTTCGCCGTGCGCGCGAAGCCGGACCTGCTCTGCAATCCCCTCCGCAACAGGCTTCTCCGGTGCCTCCCGCTCCGGAACCGCAACCACTTCAGCCACAGCCTGCCCAGCGTCCGCAGTAGCTACGGGCTGACGCTGCCCCCATCCGTTGGCCCTGCTGCAGGCAAGGCACAGCCCAAAGCCCGAGAACAGTGGGCCCCGGTGGCCTTCAGCAAAAAGAGCCCTGGTGAGACCGGTCGCTCTCTTGCCGGTGTAACAAATTTTCTGTAAATTAATCCCCGTGCAACTGTGCAACGAAGGACGAGCGGAAGCGAGTCCGCAGTGGAGCAGATTCCCGGGGGTGTGCGCCGGGTGTGGATGAGGTCGGTCACGACAGGTTAGGTTGGAAAGTGAAAACTACACTTCAACCCAGCCCACTCGGGCCCTGCCAAGGTTGGTTGCCATCCTTTCAAGTACGAACGCCGGTCGACCGTGAGAGTAAAGAGAAAGCGGGCACGGCGGCGATTGTTTGCGCGCCTGCCGGCGAGATTGGGTCAGGGGAGAGATGTTTTGAGAAAATGAAGCGTGACGGATCCAATCGTTTGGAGGCTCTCTGCGCTGATTTGCTTGAGGGTGTCGTCGGCCGTATGCCAGGCGTCGTACTCGAAATCGATCACGTCGAGGGCTGGAATCCGGGCGATGAGGTTCAGGGGCACGTGGTCGTCCAGCATTGGGCGGTCGAAAATCCGGAAGACATTCCGTTTTTGGAGGGCCTCGGCGGAGGAGAGGATGCCCTGGGTCAGTTCTTTCGGCGAATCCAGCGGAAGCGTGATCGTGAGGCTCTTGTCCCCAATCATGTCCCAGACCAAGGCAAACTTGAATTGGGAGGCTCTCCCAGAGTCCCGCAGGTCGCTCGCGTAATGACGACTTCCATACAGTCCATCTGTGTCGCTGAACTGCTGGAGCGCTTCTTCCCCGTCGAAGAAAACGAGTTCGATTTGTGCGGCGAGCGCGGGATCCATCGAAAGCACCCGCGCAAGCTCCAGAAGTGCACCGGTGCTTGAGGCTCCGTCATTCGCCCCGACAAAAGCAATCGTGCTGAAGGACTTGGTGTCGTAGTGCGAACCGATGATCGCTCTCTGAGTGGTTGGATGCGTTGCCGACGGGGGCCCAAACCGCGCCACAAGGTTGGTCATGCTGATTGTTCCGTGGGGCGTTTGGGCGGTGAAGGGCTGGGGTTCGACGGTCCAGTCGTTCCTTTGCAGCACGGTGGTGATGTGTTCCCGAGCGGCGGAAAGAGCGTTGGAACCCGAGGGCCGGGGGCCAAACGCGACCTGCTTTTCAACTTCGCCGTAGGCTCTTGTCCCGTCAAATTCCTTCCAAATTTCGCTCGGGACGGTCCGTGTCTGGACCGCCGTCGGTCTGTGTTCGGCGTTTGGGTCAGTTTTGGATTCCTGGCTGCAGGCGGCTAGGGTGTGGCACAGGATGAGAGCCTCCGCGAACCATCGCAGAGGTAATTTACCAAGGAGCGAGCGAGCCATGGGCGGGGGGCAGATCGAGGGCAGATCTAGTGATCGTCGGATTTCAACCCGAGAAGAGAAAGGATGCGGTCCAAGTCATCTTGGCCGTAGTACTCAATCTCGATGCGTCCGCGCTTTTCCCCATGGTGGAGAGCTACGTGCGTTCCGAAGTGGTGTTGGAGGCGGTTCTGAAGCCGGTGTATCGCCGGCGCTAGGCGCTTGGTGTCCTTTTGTGGAGTGGTGCGCCGTTCCTTTCCTTTGGCTTCCGCAATTTGGGCGATGAGGGTTTCAGTGCCGCGGACAGTCAGGCCTTTGCGCAAAATTTCCTCAGCCGCAGCAACCTGCTCCTCATGAGACCGCAGGCTCAAGAGCACCTTGGCGTGGCCCACCGAGATCCTTTCCTGCGACAGCCATGTCTGCAAGTCGGGCGCGAGGTCCAGAAGACGGATGCTGTTGGCCACTGAAGCCCGGCTGCGGCCGACGCTGCGTGAAATATCCTCCTGTTTCATGGAGAATTCTTCGGACAATCGCAGATACGCCTTGGCCTCCTCTAGCGGATTCAACTCGGCCCGTTGCAGATTTTCAATCAGGGCGAGTTCGAGCACGTCCCGGTCCGAGGCTTCCCTGACAATGACGGGAAGCTTTTCCAGTCCCAATAGTTGGGAGGCCCGCCAGCGGCGTTCGCCGGCAATCAACTCGAAGATCTCTCCCGACTGGCGACAGATCAGCGGTTGGAGAATCCCGTGCTCACGGATGGAATCTGCCAACTCCCTTAGTTCGTCCTCCTTGAAGACCTTCCGTGGCTGCAGCGGAGAGGGCGCAATCAACGAGGGCGCAAGTTGTTCCACCCGCTCTCCTTTTTCAGCCGCCGGAGCGGGGGAGGCTATGGGGGTTGCCGGCCGGGTGCTGATCAGGGCACTCAGCCCTTTGCCAAGAGCGGTAGGCTTCGCCATAAGGCGTCGAACTTAGCCTCCTTGTTTCAAAAGGCAAAACTTCCTCCGCTCAACTTCCCCCACAGGTCGCAAGATCCATGCCTGCCTGTCCCGTTCCCGGACATCAGCGGTGGCGCTGGTGTCCACTCTGGCATTCGGGTCCACCGGCGTTGGGTGAGGCTCCAAATTACTGACTCTTTTTAAATCCTTGGCGTCCCCAACTCCGTAGCGAGTGCCAAAGGGGACACCATGGAACCAAACCAAAATCTGCAGGGGGCCGCGCCGTGGAATCTTGCCGCTTGGGTGTGGAGGTGTGTCAAGCCGCACTCTGTCGAGGAAGGCGGGGGGGGGATGCCGATTGCGCAGTCTTTCGCGTGGAACTTGCCCGCCCTGAGCTGCGGTCCGGAACGTTTTTCTCGCTGGCGTGCCGCTCTCTGGACGGTCTTGTTTTGCTGCCTTCCGCAGGTGCTGAACCATGCGGTAGCGGTTCTGCAACTGGACGCAATCGCACCGGCGGATGCCGTTTTCTCCTGCGAAACGGCCCCGCGTTGTGGGATGCGGGTCGAATCAACATGGCTTTCCGGTGCGGAGTGGAGTGCTTTCTCACCGTCATTGGCGGCGGCCGGTGCCGGTGCAGCAGCTGGAGGGCGGGTAGGGGCAAAGATCGGGCAACTGGGAGGTGGGCAGGTGCCCGAGCCGTTCCGGTGTGGGTTTGTCCGGTGTGGGCGCGGGCCATACCCTGGCTGCGTATGCGATCTTCCGGAGGAGAGTCCTCCGGCGGGAAAACCAGAGGATATTACGCTCGGTCATTGGCGAAGTCTTTCCTCGGCGCGGACGCCTCGGCGCGGAGACTCGGATGCGGGGGTGTCGGCTTCGGGGGTGTCGGGGTGCAGGGCGTTCCATAGAGTCGCTGCGTGCGGATGGGATGCAGTGGGCGGCAGTGCATTTGCCATCAGACGTCCGAAGCCGGGGAGGCTTTGGAACGGTCCGGTGGAGGCGTGGTGTTTTTTCCGGCAAGCGACAAATCCTTGGTTGGTTTTTGGGGGGGCGGATCTGGAGGGCCTCGAGGATGGGGATGGGGAGGCGCAAGGGCCGGGTTTGGGGCCGGACGAAATCATGCCGCGGCCGGTCCCGCTTTTGCTTTTTCTGAGGAGTCTCCCGACTATCGGGGAGGTTTCGCTGTATTTTGCCGAGGCCCTCGGGCAGGTCCCTGTGGCGGAATTGGGGTGTAGGATCCGCTTCGAGCGGTTGCTGGTCTTTACGTGGGGGAGTTCGTGGCGGCGGTGCGTCCTCTCGGAGGGGGTCCGTGGGGCGCCCGGGGTCACTCTGGAGTGGTGGACGAACGATGACTTCGGGCTGAGCGAGCTTCGGGAGTTTTTTGAGGCCCCTTTTTTCAGGCAGTCCGAGTCCGTACGGTTTTACCAGTGGCTGGGCGAGGGAGGAACACACGAGGCGGATTTCCGCGGGCATCGCCTGCGGATGTCCGTGCGAAAGCGGGACGGCGTGTTGTTTGTGCGCATCCAGTGGTGGCGGGAAATTGCCGAGGCGGACGGCCCCGACGCGCTGTTGCACCCGGAGTTGTTGGGGGAGGGATGAGCTTCGCCACTCGCGCACCCCTGCATCCGTGGCCAAGGCTGGTGCTGCGTCCCAGCATGCCCTGGAGTCCTCCTCGATTGAAAGGGGGGGGGGCAGGGTACGGAAATTGGTCCCCGTGCATGCGGCCCGCGATCGGGTTCCTGATTGGGGCGCCGACGGGGTGGCGCGACCGGATCGGATCGAAGGAACACGTCTCCGACTTCGGTTTTCGGCGTGTTGCTTTTGGTGTCACTTTCATGCGGTTGGAATGGTCCGCATTCACGCTGGTCCCCGGAGCCTTTCATCGGAATCGGACTTGTGCGTGCTGTGGGCATTCTCGCTTCTTGTCACTCCGCCGATTGCAGACTTAAATCCCGCGGCATGCAGTCTCCGGAAGATCAGTTGGAAATCCTCAAGCGCGGTTCTGCGCAGATTTTGTCGGAGGCGGAGCTTTTGAAAAAGCTGCGCACGGGTAAGCCGCTCAATGTGAAGTTGGGCGTGGATCCGACCGCCCCCGACATTCACCTTGGGTTCACTGTCTGTCTCCAAAAGTTGCGGCAGTTTCAGGATCTGGGGCATCAAGCGATCCTGATCATCGGGGATTTCACCGCGATGATTGGCGACCCGTCTGGGCGCTCAAAAACGCGGCCGCAGCTTTCCCACGACACCATCATGGAGAATGCCCGCAGCTTCCAGCAGCAGGCCTTTAAGATCCTCGATCCTTCCCGCACCAAGACGGTGTTCAACGGCGAGTGGTTCGAGGTCATGAACTTCGAACAGATCATCCGCCTCAACAGCCGCGTCACCCTTCAGCAGATGCTCCATCGGGAAGATTTCAGGGCTCGGATCGAGCGGGGCGATTCGGTGCGTCTTCATGAAATCCAGTACCCGATCATTCAGGGATGGGATTCGGTGATGGTGAAGGCCGACGTTGAAATGGGCGGTACCGATCAACTTTTTAACATTCTGGTCGGCCGGGATCTGCAGCGGGAGGAGGGCATGGCGGAGCAGGTGGTGCTTTTGATGCCTCTCCTGGAGGGGCTTGACGGAGTGCAGAAGATGTCGAAGAGCCTCAACAACTATGTGGGCGTCACCGAGGCCCCCACAGAAATGTTTGGCAAACTCATGAGTATCTCGGACGCGCTGATGGCCCGTTATTACCTCCTGCTTTTGGGTGAAGACCTCCCCGCCATCCATCCGATGGAGGCCAAGAAGGAACTGGCCCGTCGGATCGTCGCCCGGTACCACTCCGAGGCGGAGGCTGAGGCCGCTTTGGTGGAGTTCAGTACGCGTTTTTCAAAACGCGATCTCGACAGCGCGGACCTTCCCGTGGTGCCGGTTGCAGCCCTTGGGGTAGACCTTTTGTCCGCCGTTGTGGCCTCCTACTCCACCGCATTTCAGATCACCAAATCCCGGGGGGAGGCGCGGCGCCTTGTGGAGCAGGGGAGCGTGCAGTGGCGCGCTGAGAAGGTGACTGACTCAAAAGCCACGCCGGCCTTTGCTCCAGGGGACGTGTTGCGTTTGGATAAAACGCGGGCGGTGCGGTTGGGCTGAGAGAGTAGTACCGAACCGTGGCTCACTACGGGTATCTGGCCCGGAGCCAGGCGAATGCGAGTGCGAACGCCGCGCCGCTGCCGCAGGCGGTTTGGACGCAACTGGGCGCGTGCGCCGGCCGGAGGGCGCTCACGCAGAGCCCCATGGGAAGTCCCGCGGCAAACCCCCAAAGATGGGCCATCACGTCCACGGAGGTCTTACCTTCGCCGGCGCCTAAAAAGGCGAGCAGGGAAAGCCCGGCCCCCAGCGGCAGCATCCATTTCCACCAGGAGCGTCCCGACCTTCGTCGCAGCAGCAGCCAGAGGGCATCGCCCACCAACAGCCCCAGCGCCCCGAAAACCGCGGTTGAGGCACCGAGGCTTTGATGCGACTGCGGCCAGTAGGCCAGCACCGTGAGTGCATTGCCTGCAGCGCCCGCGGCTAGAACAGACAGCCAGGTGACGCCCTGTCCAAAGGCCGGCACCAGGAGGGCGCCGAACAGCAGGCCCACCCAGAGATTGGCTAGCACGTGAGGCACGTCTCCATGGAGCGTGAGCGCGGTGACCACCCGCCACCATTCGCCTGCGGCAACAACTTTTTCCGCAGAAAGAACACCCGCATCGCGCCATGGGATACCGAGTTCTGCCTGAAGTACCGCCCCGCCGATCACCGTGAGCGCCACTAAGGGCAGGGTCCAGAACCGCGGGCGAACCGGCGGTTCCTCCTGAAAAGGACTTTCCTCTTCCCTCATTTCCGCGTCGTAGGCGTGGAGTTCCTCTGTGGCGGCCCGCTTGTCCACCTCCGCGACGCGCAGCAGCCAGGTGTTTCCTTCCCGCCCGATGGAGTGGGTGATTCCGCGCGCGGAGAGGGCGAGGCCACGTTCGCGCGCGTCCTTCAGGCGCTCGTACCGCGCAACGTCCACGATGAGTGAAGAGTTAGAATCGGGCTCCAAGACGCCGAATGGAATAATCGGACATCCAGCCGCTTTGAACCAAAAAGAAACAAGGCGTTCCAGACCGGATGGGGTTGCTCTTGACGCAGTCTGAAGCGAGAGGAACCGGGCCCGGTGGGTGGCTGGTGCGCCGTTATCGGTTAGCGCATGGCGAATCGGAATCTGCCCGCTTGGTCTTGCAGCGGGCGCGGGAGGCGGAGAGGGTGTGGCGATGGACAGACCCGACCCCGTATATTCAGCCATCACCATCGGCGCATTTTTTGAGCGGCACGGTGCGGCTTTGAAAATGGAGCGGCTCGACCATTCTTCCGTCGGGATGGAACGCGAAATCCGCGAGCCAACGCTCAACCGGCCCGGGTTGGCGTTGGCGGGTTTTTATTCTTATTTTGCTGAAAAACGCATTCAGGTCTTCGGCGCGGCGGAGCTTTCGTATCTGGGAGATTTGAACGTGGTAGAGGCCCAGATGCGCTGTCAGTCACTGTGCGGGCGGCCGATCCCGTGTATCGTCATCGCGAGGGGGTTTGAACCGCCGGCCTATTTGATTGGGGAGGCGGCGGCGGCGGGAGTTGCGGTGTTTATCAGCCAGATGGTGACCATGAACTTCCTGAATGCGGCCACGATTGCACTTTCGCATGAATTTGCCCCCGCCAAAAGCGAGTACGGCTCGATGGTGGACATCCTTGGCGTGGGCACGCTGATCCGCGGCTCCAGCGGGGTGGGCAAGAGTGAGTGCGTGCTGGGACTGCTGGAGCGCGGGCACAGCCTGGTCAGCGATGACATCACCCGCTACCGGGCGATTGAGGGCAGCGAGTTGATCGGCACTTCCCCGGACTTGACGCGCCATCACATGGAGGTGCGCGGACTCGGAGTGATCAACGTCATGTCGATATTTGGCGTCGGGAGTGTGCGGTTGGAAAAGCGGCTGGATCTGGTGGTCACTTTGCGGGACTGGGCGGAGGTGGAGGACGTCGACCGGATCGGTTTGGATCAGAGTTTTTATGACATCCTCGGGGTGGATGTGCCGCATGTGACTATCCCGGTGCGCACGGGCCGGGATTTGGCGCGTTTGGTGGAGGTTGCGGCGCTGGACCAGAAGCTCAAGGCAATGGGACGTAACAGCGCTCAGGAATTCAACGACCGTTTGCTTGCGGCGATGCAGCAAAAGGGTTCGTCAACCTGATTGCTGATGCTATAACTAAAACTTTGACCTGCCGTGACCAAAGAACTGACCATCCAAAACCGCCTCGGACTCCATGCCCGCCCTTCGGCGATGTTCGTGAAGACCTGTAACCGTTTCAAGTGTGAGATCTGGGTGGAGAAAGACGGTGAAAAGGTCAATGGCAAGAGCATCATGGGTTTGATGATGCTTGCCGCAGGTATGGGGTCCATTTTGCGGGTCAGCTGCGAGGGCGAGGACGCCGACAAGGCGATGGCCGAGATCGAGCAGTTGTTGGACAGCAAGTTCCTGGAAGACTGAACGCCGCTGTGGTGTGCCTTCCATGAGTGCTCCGAGCGCCTCCTTAGAACGCCGTTTTCAGGGTGTGCCGGTTTCTCCCGGGATCGTCAGGGGCGAGGTGTGGCTGCACCGGCCCGAAGACGAGGCTCCGCCTCGGATCGAGGTGGGCGAGGGGGGCGTGGAGGTGGAGGTTTGCCGGTTGGAGGACGCGCTGCTTCTGACGCGCCACCAGATTCAGGAGCTCCATCACCAGATCGCCCAGTCGATCGGGAGCGAAGACGCCAGCGTGTTCGACGCTCACCTATTGGTGGTGGAAGACCGAACGCTCATCGATGAGGTCTTGCGCACCATTCGCAAGGAGCGTCTCAATGCCGAGAGTGTTTTCGCCTCTGTTGCCGGCCGTTATGCCAAGACCTTGGGTGAAATCGACGACCCCTACCTCCGGGAACGGGCCGTCGACATCCAAGACGTTTGCCGGCGGGTAGTCCGCAACCTCATGGGCCGCCAGACGAGCCTCACTCCTCCGGTTGGCGAAGCCCGCGTCTTGGTCGCCCACAACATTTCTCCCAGCGAAACCGCGCAGTTCGTGCCCAACTCCGTGCTGGGGTTCGCCACCGACCAGGGCTCGAAGACCTCCCATACCGCCATCATGGCCCGCTCGCTGAACATTCCAGCGGTGGTCGCCTTGCAGGAAATCAGCCAGCACGTGACGCACGGCGACCGGGTGCTCCTCGATGGTTACCGCGGGTGGGTCATCCTGAATCCAAGCAAACAGACGCTCGAGGAGTACGAGGAGTTCGAAAGGGAAAAGGGCAGGGTGGAGCGCGCGCTCGTGAGCCTGAGGGAAACCGAGTGCAAGACGGTCGACGGAAAACACGTGGTTCTTTCCGCAAACATTGAAATGCCTCGGGATGCGGCGCTCGTGTTGCGATCGGGGGCCGAGGGGGTCGGCCTCTTCAGGACCGAGTTTCTCTACATGAACAGGGATCGCCCGCCCACCGAAGAGGAGCAGTACGGGGCGTACCGGAGCGTGCTTGAGGAGTTGCGGCCGGCACCCGTGATTATCCGGACGCTGGACCTGGGGGGGGACAAAATCATGTCCGCGCTGAACCTGCCAGAGGAGCTCAATCCCTTTCTGGGATGGCGCGCCATTCGGTTTTGTCTGGAGCGGGTGGATGTCTTCAAGACCCAGATCCGCGCGATTCTCCGGGCGAGTGCACACGGCAAGGCGCGGATGATGTACCCGATGATTTCAGGGGTGGAGGAGGTGCGCCGCGCCAAGCTGCTGCTTGAGGAGTGCCGTGCCGAGTTGCGGGCCGGGGGCGTCCCCTTTGACGAGAAGATGGAGGTTGGCGCGATGATCGAAATTCCAAGTGCCGCCATCTGCGCGGACCTCATTGCCCGCGAGGTGGACTTCCTCTCCATCGGCACCAACGATCTGGTCCAGTACACCATCGCAGTGGACCGGCTCAATGAACGGATTGCCTACCTCTACGCGCCTACGCATCCCGCAATCCTCCGTCTGATTCGCATGGTGGCAGAAGCGGGGCGGGCGGCGGGAATATGGGTGGGCGTGTGCGGTGAGATGGCAGGCGAGGTGGTTCTGACCCCGCTGCTTCTGGGGCTTGGCGTCGACGAACTCAGCACGGGAACCGCGCTGGTGCCCCGCGTGAAACGCGCGGTGCAAAGTTTGCACTCCGAGGAGTGTGCCGCCCTCGCCGCCTCCGTTTCCCGGATGGATTCGCCCGGGCAGATTCTCGAAGCCTGCGAAGCACTTGCCCGCTCCAAGTACCCCGACCTGCTCTGAGCTTCGACAAATCCAGCCTCCCCTCCTGTCCCGCCCCGCGGTTGTTGCGTTTCTCCGCGCCATGCGTTTTCCCTGGTCCAAAGCGGCCCTGCCGCACACCCCCTGTCGCGACCACACCACCTGCGGTTGCGCGCTTGATCCCGACAAAAAACCGGCAAGCACGTCTTCATCGAACTCAGTTCCGCCTGCAATCTCAACTGCACCTTCTGCGCCTACTCTTGGTCCGAGCGACGGGGAGCCTTTCTTCCCTTGGAACTGCTTGCCAAAATTCTCGTCGACCTCAGGAATTTGCGGCCCGTCGATTACGTGATGTTTTCCGCCTTGGGCGAACCCACCTTGCATCCAGACTTCGGCGAGGCCTGCCGGATGGTGAAAAAGGCGGGTTACCGCCTGGTGGTGACCACCAATGGCACCCGTCTCAACGAGGGCGTGCGCGATCTGCCAATCGACGAACTCTACGTGAGCTTCAACACGCCGACGCCGGAATCCTATGCGCTTAAGCGCGGAAAAGGGCCTTCCTTTGACGCCTATGTGGAAAACCTCGCCGCCTTCGTCCAAAGGGTCCCACGCTACGACACCTCCCTTTATTTCCTGACACAAAACCTCCGGGACTATCCTGATGCCGCCGGTTTCGCGGTGCCGGAAAGCCCTTGGTTCGCGAGGCAGTTGGAAGATTTGCTGCGGCGAATCCGACCCGGTGTGCGCGTGCCCGTGCCGATACCCAAGCAGATCGAGTTGTATGCGAACGTGTTTGTGTTGCTCAAGCCCCTCACGCTTTGGGTGAACGAGAACCTGCCGCCGCACCTGGTGCTCGAGGAGTCCACCCACATGCTGGGGGCGAGTTGCAGCTACTATAAACACCACCTCAACATCATCGCTTCGGGGGAGGTGACCATTTGCTGCGGCGACGCCGATGCGGCCCTCAGCCTGGGAAACGTCAGAAGCGAGTCTCTCCGGAGCATCTATTTGAGCAAGCGCCCCGATGCCGAGTTGGCTGAAAATCCGCTCTGTCGCAAGTGCAAGGGGCGAGTACGCGCCAAAGCCCCCGACTAACTTACTTCGCGGACTGGAGGGGACAAAAAAGGGAGCTCCGGCAGTTTAAAATAGAAGGGCTACGAACGCAAAGTCCCCGAAAACAGCCATTTCTCG
This sequence comes from Chthoniobacteraceae bacterium, assembly GCA_044376515.1. Classification (GTDB taxonomy): domain Bacteria; phylum Verrucomicrobiota; class Verrucomicrobiia; order Chthoniobacterales; family Chthoniobacteraceae; genus Chth-196. The sequence continues at coordinate 24,012 of JBILKV010000037.1, forward strand.
GCTCGAGTCCGCGAAGTAGAGTTAGGGCAATTCTCGGATCCGCAGTTTGCGGAAGTCGATGGGAGAGCCTTCGCTTTCGAGACACAGGAATCCCTGCGCCGGGCTGATCCCGGTGCCACCGGAGACTTCCTCTCCGTTGACCCAGAGGCGGATTTCGCCGTTGATGGCGCGGATGTAGTACTGGTTCCATTCGCCGTGTCCCTTTGCGAGGTGTTTGCGGGGGAAACTACGGCTCCCGTTCGGGGAAGTCGGGGGGAACGGTGTCATCTTGACCCCAACCGGAAACACGTCACCGTTGGTTCCGAACCAGTCAGTGGGTTTTCCTGTTTTCTGAATAATGTCGGTGTAGCCGTGGTCGAGCACCTGGACTTCTATGCCCTTAGGCAGGCCGGGTTTGCCTTCGCTGGTGAGCTTTTCGATGGACTCTGGGGTGGTCCACACAAACACGCCAGAGTTGCCGCCAAACTTGAGGTGGCTCCATTCAACGACCATTTCAAAGTTTTTATATTCCTTGGCAGTGCGCAGCACGCTCACGGGGCGTCCCGTGCAGTGCAGGACATTCTGCTCCCAGGACCACGTGTCCGTTGCGCTGTTGACCGGGGCGAAATCCAACGCCCCGAGGGTGACCCAACCCGGAGCCTCGTCGTCGATGCACGCCCGGATGCTCTGGCCGGTCGGAGCGGGGGAAACAGTCTCTGGTTTGGCGCGATCTGCGGATTCAGGATTTTGCGCCAAGGCGGAGAGACCGGCGGCGAGGACTGTTAAGGTGAAAAACGGCGTTGTGTTCATGGGTTGTTTGATGGGGAGGGAAAAAATGGGCCGGGGCGCTAAAAGGAGTCGGAAACCGGACTCCACTTTGCGAGTCGAGAGTCTGAGTCTTCGGGCGAAGGCGCGCAAGGGGGCGGGGGGCGTTTGCGCCTTTTCCCGAGTCTTCGCTCCGGATATATGAAAACTATGTTAGACCATGGATCGTTCCGTCCTCCGCTTTCGAGCGGCGCCACCCGCGTCATGCTTCTTGGTTCCGGTGAACTCGGCAAGGAGGTGGCTATCGAGCTTCAGCGGCTAGGCTGCGAGGTTATCGCATGTGATCGGTACGCAAACGCCCCGGCGATGCAGGTGGCCCACCGCGCACATGTCTTTTCGATGCTCGATGGCGACAGGTTGCGTGAGGTGATTACCACTGAAAAGCCGGACCTTATCGTGCCCGAAATCGAAGCCATTGCCACCGACGTTCTAGTGGAACTCGAGGGGCAGGGGGCTCGCGTAGTACCCACGGCAAGGGCGGCCCAGTTGACAATGAATCGCGAGGGGATCCGCCGGTTGGCGGCCGAAACGTTGGGACTGCCCACTTCACCTTACGCCTTCGTCGCGACGGAGGCCGAGGCCATGGCGGCGGCGCGTTCGCTCGGCTTCCCCTGCGTGCTCAAGCCCTTGATGTCCTCGAGTGGCCACGGCCAAAGCGTGGTACGGGATGCCGACTCCATGGGCGCCGCGTGGAGGTACGCGCAGGAGGGCGCCCGCGCCGGGGCGGGGCGCTGCATCGTAGAGGGTTGGGTGAAGTTTGATTATGAAATCACGGTGCTCACCGTTTCCGCCGTCAACGGCATCCGCTGTTGTGCTCCAGTGGGCCACGTTCAGATCGACGGCGACTACCGCGAAAGCTGGCAACCGTGTGAAATGAGCCGGTTGGCGTGGGAACGCGCTCAGAGCCTGGCTCGCAAGATCGTCGGGGAACTCGGCGGATGGGGACTCTTCGGTGTGGAATGCTTTGTGCGAGGCGAGGAGGTTCTCTTCAGCGAGGTAAGCCCGCGTCCCCATGACACGGGGTTGGTGACACTGGGGAGTCAGGCGTTGTCGGAGTTCGCGCTTCATGCCCGTGCAATTCTGGGGCTGCCGATCCCGGAAATTCCCGTGCTGCGTCCGGCTCACAGTGTGGCGCTTCTGGGACATCTGGATGGGGTGCCGGTGATCGAGGGGGTAGCCGAAGCGTTGGCGTTGCCCGAGAGCCAGATGCGGATCTTTGGCAAGCCGGAGTGCCGGGGACACCGCCGCCTTGCGGTTGCCATCGCTACGGGCGAAAACGCCGGGGAAGCGGCCGAACGCGCTCGGGCCATGGCGGCCTGCATCCGTATCAGCGCCGCCGCGGATTGATGCGCCAGAGTGGCGTTCGCTTGATCCCAAACTCCGAAGTTGAAGACACGATTCCGTGCCGTGCAGTGCAGTGTCCGGACGCTCAAATTTTGGAGCTAGGCGATCCGCGGCATAGTGAGTCCCCCCGGGCCTCGTCCAGAACAACAAGCAGGGGGTGATGAGTTCTAAGGCCGGAGCGTTAGGGTCTCCCGCAACTTGCCCCGACAATTACCGAAAAGAAAAACGCCACGAGGGTGGGGGACTTCGAGATGCATCTGGGGCTGTTGCGCCTAGGTTGTTTGTAGTCGTAAGAGAGTTGCCAGTCGCAGTAGCAACGAGGAATGTCGAGGAGCGCTTCGGCTTTTTCATCGGGGAAAGTGACCTCGTTCCTGAAGGCCTCGGCCGCGCACGTGCACTTGGGTGATCAAGACGATGCGACCGGAACCGAGGGTCCCGCAGGAAGGCAGCCTGAACATCCACATCGACCTGACGTAGTGAACCCGGGGGCGCGGTGCGGCGAATGCTCCGAGGGGGGAACTGTGCCATCCAGCGGGGGGGTACACCCTCCTGAAACGCAATGGAACGGGGAGAGATTACAGAGGACGGTGACACGTTTTGTGTTACGTTCGGCCTCGATTTGAACCGTTTGGTTCTGTAAGTCTCTGGAGATCAGAGATGGAGCGGGTAGAGGGAATCGAACCCTCCTTTCGATTCACCCCTCTTTGAATTAGTGATTTACTCTGTTGTTCAACATCTTGGAACTTTGTAGACATGATGGCCTGTTGAAGCTATTGTTGAAGCATGGCAAGCATCCTTAAAAAACCAGGCTCTCGCTCCCCCTACTGGTTTGCCGCGTTTCGTGGGGGGGATGGAAAGCGCAAACAGAAAAGCACCAAGACCACCGACAGGCGTCTTGCGCTGGATATGGCTGTCCAGTGGGAGAAGGCTGCCATGGCAGGGCGGGCAGGTACCATCACCGAGGTTCAGACCCGGAAGGTACTCAATGAAATCCTGGAAGCTGCCACAGGCGAACCAATGCACTTTGCGACCGTCGAAGACTTCTTCGCGGATTGGATGAAGGACAAGGAGGGGGCGAAAAAGACACGGACAAGCCAGAAGTATGCTCCGTTGGCCGCCTCCTTTCTGGCATCCCTCGGGAAACGCGCACAGCTTAGTTTGGCCGCCATCGGGCCTGCCGACCTTCGGCACTGGCGCACCTCCCTTGAAAAAAAGGGATTGTCAGCCGCCACCGTCAACGGCTCGGTGAGGATCATCTCTTCTGCCTTTGAGAAGGCCCGGCGGCTTGGGTACATTCAGTCCAACCCGTGCTTGGGCTTGGAGTCCCTTAAGGATGAGGAAAAGGGGGAAAAAGACTGCTTCACCAACGAACAGATCAAGGCGCTTTTACGGGCGGCCAAGGGAACGGACTGGGAGGGGGCGATACTTGTCGGAATCAACACCGGATTGCGACGGGGTGACCTCACAAACCTGACATGGGGCTCCATTGACACTTGTAGCGATGAGACTTGGTTTCTCAGGGTCAAAACTTCAAAGACAGGGAAGAGCATTGTTGTGCCTGTTCACCCTGACCTGCGTGAATGGCTGGAGGCAAGAGCGCGTGGTGTGGGCAAGGCTCCTGTCTTTCCCGCTCTTGCCGGGAAGAGCGGAAGTGGGAAGAGCGGAATTTCGATGCAGTTCAAACGCCTGATGGAGCGTGCTGGGGTGCAGGGGCGGGTTCTGCGTACTGGGAAGGGCAAGGGTAGGACGACCACCAGCTTAACCCTGCACTCATTGCGGGACACCTTCATATCAAGACTCGCGAACGCAGGTGTGGCGGAAGACGTCCGAATGAAACTGGTTGCCCATCAAACGAAGGCAATCCACAGGGGCTACACCCACTTGGAGATCGACACCTTCAAGACGGCGGTGTTCTCGATCCAGAGTGTGAAGTAATGCGCTAGTGTTTTACTCTGTGAAGGCCACTTTTTTGGCTGGGGTTTGGTGGTGGCCCAAGTCTCGGACGTTACGGACGTCAGCTTCCATGTCTGGTTCTCCAGGGCATACACGGATTTTTGCGAGGCTCGAGTTGCCAAGCTGAATCCATTAAGGTATAAATAAGGGGTAAAAATGGAATTTGAGTTCGATCCAGCCAAGAGCGAAGCTAACCGCACCAAGCATGGCATCGACTTCGTTAAGGCCCAAGAACTCTGGAAAGACCTTTACGCCGTTCAGATCGAAGCAAAGAGCGACACGGAACCCCGATTTGCCCTGATAGCTAGGCTGGACGGAAGGGTCTGGAGCGTATTTTTTACAGAGAGAAGTTCAAAAATCCGGATTATTTCAGCCCGCAGAAGCAGACCCAACGAGGAGAATTTATACCATGAATGCAGAGCAACTTGATGAAATATTTGACTCTGGTACGGATCTACTGCCGCACTTGGATCTTTCGACATTGCGAAGGCCAAACCTGGAGCAGAGACGAGTAAACGTGGACCTGCCCATCTGGATGATCGAGAACTTAGACAGAGAGGCAGAGAGGGTGGGCGTGACGCGTCAGTCCATCATCAAGGTCTGGCTGGCTGAGCGCCTGAAAATAGAGAGGTCTGCGTAGGAGGATTCTGGGCGACACGAGCAGGCGTAAAGCCTAGATAATCGGATGCTGACTCCGGTGTATCAGAAAGGGTGTGGTGGCAGCTTGGGTGTGCACCCTTCCGCAGCGCGCGCGACTTAAACCGAAACAGAGTCAAAGATTGGCGTCCGAAACGTCCGGGGCACCCGCAGAAGCCTGGCATAGGTCGGAAATTTTTCTTTTTTCCGATGTATTTTGCCGATCCGACTCTCAAAAAGCCAGCGGCGTGGGGCAATTGTACGGATCACTCGATTTGATGCGCTGAAAAACGGTCCTGCCCCCTCTTGAGCAGAAAGGTCACCACTGCCCGTGGCGGCGTCAGGGTGTCAAACGGGCATATCCAGACCGTCCAGTGGCATTTTTATTTTTTGTGAAACTCCAGGTTTTTGCTCCAGAAACAGAGCAACAAATTGCCCGTAAGCTGTTTGCGTTATGTACAGCACCCGTACAATTTTGGGCCTTTTTGAAAATTGTACGGAAAACAAGTGTCTGAAGGTAGATAACCGCGCCGGATCCCTCCCCATCAGCCATAGAAATGGGCAGTAGTCACTCTTAATTAATAAGTTTAACTTATATTTGCCAAAGATCAAGTGTCTTTCGTTTCGGGCGCGTCGGCCAACTGCCGCGGCACGCGCAGGTCGCACTCTCCAAAACCTCTGTCACCCGCATTCTACACAGTGGTCTGCGGTTATTAACGAAATCGCATCCCACATCCCGCCTACCTGCAGCACCCGTGAAACGTGGGATTGCATTACCTAAGCCACTCTTTCGAGCGTACCCGAGGCAACCAGTTCTTCGAAGTGGCTCAAAAGCGCGCTGACCGTGTCAGCATCCTTCAAGAGGACACCCAACTCCATGTTCCGATTAAAGGCGTCATCGGTAAGATTGGCGCTGCCCACCAGCGCTACATCATCGACCACCGCGCACTTCGCATGGAGCTTCCCCGGCCGGCCAGCCTGGTTGCGTTCTCGCTTTGCCAGCGGCCAGTAGAACAGCTTGGCACCCGCCTCGGGTAGCCCAGGGAAAGCATTTTTGGCGTCGGATGACAACTGCCCCTCCGAGGCCTCCTCGCATTCCACGATCAGCCGCAGATCCACGCCGCGATGAAGCGCATCTTCAAGGTGTCTGCACAAATGAGGAACCCGGTGCGCAGCGTAAGTCACCAACAAGATCCTACGCTGTGCCCGAGCAATCAGATCGTAAAGGACCTGATCAATTCGCCGGATCGGAAAACGTCCGTTTCTCGGGGGTGTAAACGTTCGTCTGTAAAAGGCCACACGAGGCAGAGACGCGCCGCACTGGCAGTCGATGGAGCGTAGCGGAATCGGCTGCCAGTGCGGCGGCGCGCCACCCTCCCCCGGCTCCTCAATGTTGCAGGCGTCCGCCCAAGGCTGAACACTGAAGGTGCTAACCCAAACAGCACCAGCCATGGACGAACAACATCAGCCTACCCAACAAGATCCCTTCCTCAATCTCCTTTTGAATGAAGGTCTCCAGAACGCTCTGCCCAGAATCGCTGAAATCCTCATCAACACCGCCATGTTGCTCGAACGCGAGACCCACATCGGAGCCGCCCCCTACCAGCGAGGCGTCGAGCGCAATGGCTATGCCAACGGCTTTAAAAACCGCACTTTTCAGACCGGAATCGGTGCACTCAAACTTTCCGTTCCACAGGTCCGTGAAAGCGACTCGGTCTTCTCTTCATCGTTGCTGGAGAAGGGGTCACGCAGTGATCGAGCTCTCAAATCAGCCATTGCCACCATGTATATCGAGGGGGTCAGCACCCGCCGCGTCACCAAAATCATGGAACAGTTGTGCGGCTTCGAGGTCTCTTCAGGCCAGGTCTCAAAACTCAACAAACAGCTCGATCACGAATTCGAAAAATGGCGTACACGGCCGCTTCCTCCGATTGCGTACATGACCCTTGATGCCACCTACCACAAGGTCCGTATCGACGGGGTTGTCCGCGACTGTGCCACTCTTACTGCCTACGGAATCCGTTGCGATGATGGCAAACGCATCATCCTCGGTGTTAGTTGCGCGCTCTCTGAAGCGGAAGTCCATTGGCGCGGTTTTTTAAACGGCATCAAGGAACGCGGCATCGGCATCCCAAGTCTGGTCACCTCCGATGCCCACGGTGGCCTCAAAGCGGCGCTCAAAGCCGCGTTAAACGGCACTCCGTGGCAGCGTTGCCAGTTCCATCTCCAGCAAAACGCCCAGGAATACGTCACTAAACAGGACCTCAAGGCCAAGGTCGCAGCCGACATCAGGGCCATTTTCAACGCTGAGGACCGCGCCCACGCCGAAGAACGCCTCAAGCAGTTCGTCAAAACCTACTCACAGAGCCAACCCAAACTAGCTGCGTGGGCTGAAGAAAATCTGCCCGATGGCTTCACCGTCTTCGCCTTTCCGGAAGCCCACAGGAGGCGCCTGCGGACATCCAATGCCTG
>JBILKV010000143.1:0-11078 GCA_044376515.1 Chthoniobacteraceae bacterium
GACGCTGAATCTCATATGCTAAATCTTAATGCGAAAAAATATCCGGAGGCCTTTTCCCCATTCTTTACAGCCTCAGGGCTCGGGGTAAAGGGTGGAAACGGTCCGCAATGGCGTTGGCGGGCGGGGATGGGGCGGCGGGGGTCAGCGCTGGAGCTGGTTGTCGAGGAAACTGACCACATTCCGGGTGCGTTCGTCCTTGGTCATTTTGTCGACCACCTGCCGGTGCGCATGCAGGACGGTTCCGTGATCCCGGCCACCGAACGCCTCCCCGATCTCGGAGAGCGACGAGCGCGTGAGTTCCCGGGACAGGTACATGGCAATCTGCCTCGGGAAGGCGATGTTGGCGGGGCGCCGCTTGCTGGTCATGTCCGCCAGGCGGATGTCGAAGTGTTCGGCGACGCGCCGTTGGATCTGCTCGATGGTGACCGCCTTGCGGGCCTCCTCCTGGAGGATGTCTTTGAGCAGCATCTCGATCTTTTCGGGTGAGGGCACCCTGCCGTCGTTGAGCGAGGTGTAGGAGGCCACCCGCATCAGGCCGCCCTCCAGACGGCGGACGTTGGAGCGGATGCGCTCGGCCAGAAAGTTGAGCACTTCCGTCGGCAATTTGACCTGCATGGACTGCGATTTTTTGCGCAGGATGGCGATCCGCGTTTCGACCTCCGGCGGTTGCATTTCGGCCGTCAGCCCCCACTCAAAGCGGGAAACCAAACGGCTCTCGAGGTTGGCGATCTCGGAGGGGGGGCGGTCGCTGGAAAGGACGATCTGTTTGTGGCCGTCAAAGAGCGCGTTGAAGGTGTGGAAGAACTCCTCCTGCGAGCGCTCTTTGCCCGCAAGGAACTGGATGTCGTCGATGAGCAGCACCTCCGCCTGCCGGTAACGTTTGCGGAACTTTGCCAGCGTGCCCGTCTGAATGGCGTCGATGAACTCGTTGGTGAAGTGCTCGGAGGTGATGTACATCACCTTCGCGTTCTTTTTGGTGCCAAGGATCTGGTGGCCGATGGCATGCATCAGGTGGGTTTTGCCCAGCCCCACGCCGCTGTAGATAAACAGCGGGTTGTAGGTCTTGCCGGGCCCGTTCGCCACGGCCGAGCAGGCGGCCTGCGCAAACTGGTTGTTGGTTCCCACCACGAATGACTCAAACGTGTTGCGCGGGTTAAGCCCGTTGCCGCCGGGGTTGCCGGCTTTGAGCGCTCCGGAAGCGGCGGAGGGGTCAGGAATTTCGTCGGACTCCTCCTCGTCCGGCACGGCGGCCGGGATCGGATCGAACACAAATGTAATCTCCCGGCCGTTGCCGGTGGCCAGCATCAGGGCCGAGTGCAGCAACGAGTGATAGTTGCTTTCGATCCAGAGTTGGTGGATGGAATTGGGGACGCAAAGGGTCAGTTGTTTCTCGTCCAGAGAGACCGGACGGATGTCCTGAAACCAGCGGCGAAAAGTGTCCGTGCTGACCTCGGAGCGTAGTGTATCCGCGATCTGACTCCAAAGGGCGACGACCTCGTCGCCCGGGGCGGAATCTGCGGAGGAATCTGCGGAGGAATCTGCGGAGGAATGGGGGGCGGGAGGTGGAGCAGGATTAACCACGGTCGGGAAAAGGGATGGGGACGGAGGCGGGGTGGGCAAAACGGTGGAAACGGTGGAAACGGTGGCGGTTTAAAGGAGAATTTCGCGGACTAGTGCACAGGAGTTTTTGAGAGGACGGGAAGCAGGGCGATGAGGCTGCCGGGGTCTGAGTGGCGGCTCGTGTGCCATTCCGGAATGGCGGGTTAGATCGATTGTATAGGTGGCTGAACCTGAGGTGTTTGAGAATTTAATTGTGGGTGGCTCGGCGGGCGGTTTCCGGCTGGTTGGCGGACGGGTGCAACCCCAACGGGGAGCACCCTCTGCTCTGCTAATTCCCAAGTTTTACAGTTTTTTTCACAAGTTATTCACAGGCACCCTCCGGTTCGTCCGGTGCGGGCACGGAGGCTAAAATCATCCCGGTTTTGGACAAGAAAAAAGGCCGCCGGGTGCGGATGAATAGTTTCGGCTTTCGGCCAGTTTGCTGTTGACCACGGGCGTTGCGTGATGCCCACCGCGGCAGGGAGGGGCGCCGGAATTGTCTCGAAGCGCGTCACGGGGCGTCTCCGGCGGGCGACGGGGCGGAATCGGCCATGCGCCTGAGGTGCTCCGCGGCGACGCGCAGCTGGGAGTCCGGCGTTCGGAAGCAGAGGGCGATGGCCGAGGTGACCACCGTGCCGATGGCGATCCGCCAGGGAAATTCGCACTTGGGGAGCCAGTCCGGGGCCCAGAGCGGGGGGAGGACCGTTCCGTTGAGGGCGGCCGGGTGCAGGAGGGCCCAGAGGTCGTTGTGCAGGCCGCTCAGCAGGGACACGGCCACGAAGCCCGCCAGCATCGCCCACAGGTTGCCCGTTTCGCTGCCGCGCCGCCGGGTGAGCAGTCCGACCAGAAAGACCCCGAGGAGCGAGCCGTAGGTGTAGCCAAAGATGCCCAGGACGATCGGGATGATGCGGGCGTGGAGCACGATCTTCGCGTAGGCCGTCGCCGCGCCAATGAGCACCAGGGCGATGGAAAAGCCGATAGTGGAGAGGCGAGCGGCCCGGAGCACCTCGCTTTCGGTGGCCCGTGGCCGGAGGATGGGTTTGTACCAGTCCTCGGTGAAGCTGGTGGCGAGGGCGTTGAGAGCGGTGCTCAGGGAGCCCATCGCGGTGGCAAAGATGCCTGCAAACAGGATGCCCCGGACCCCGGGCGGCAGCTCATGGACGATGAAGTAGGCGAAGGGCGCGTCCTTGTGGGGTTGCTGGTAGTGCACCCAGAGGAGCATGCCCACCAACAGGAAACAGAGGACCAGCGGCAGGTCGGCCAGTCCGGAGAGGATGAGCGAGAGGCGGGAACGCTGGTGCGTTTTGGCGGTCAGCATCCGCTGGACCATGTCCTGGTCGGTGCCATGGGTGGCCATCGTGGTGAATGTGGAGCCGATCAGGGCGGCCCAGATCGTGTATTCGCTCTCCAGCACGCCCTTGACGTTGGCCCAGAAGCCGGCGCCCGGAGTCAGGCCCAGGTCGAGGACGGCGAAATCCTTCGGCCCGTTGAGGACGGCGCGCACCTCCTGCCAGCCCCCGGGAATGAGCGAGAGCAGGGTCCACATGGCGAATCCGAGCGACGCAAACATGAGGCTCGCCTGAATCAGGTCGGTCCAGACCACCGCCTTGATGCCGCCCGCAGCGGTGTAGGCCGCGGTGACGGCGGTGAGCAGCACGAGGGCGACGGTATAGATGGCGACCTGTGGGAGCGGGGCGAGGGTTGTCCCGCTCCAGAGTTCATAGGCCATCACCAGCACGATGGCGGCCACGTAGAGCCGGGTGCCGCTGGCAAGGGCGCGCGTGACGAGGAAAAGCGCGGAGGAGGCGTTGCGCGTCCGGGTGCCGAAGCGGAGCGAGAGATACTGGTAGATGGAGACAACGCGGAAGTCGTAGAAGGGTTTGATGAAAACCCCTGCGATGAAGATGCGCGCCAGAATCGTTCCGAGGGCCAGTTGCGCGTAGGTGAAGTTGCGCATCTCATAGCCCTCGCCGGGTGCACCCAAAAACGTCGCCGCGCTGATTTCCGCCGCGAGGATGGAAGCAAGGACCGCCCACCAAGGAATGTTTCTGTCGCCGATGGCGAAGGACTCCATCGTGCGCTCGCCCCGGCCGGCGCGCAGGCCGATGCCGAGAATGAGCGCGAAATACACAGCGACAACAACGGCGTCAATCCAGAGGGCGGACATGGAACGGGTGGGCGGGGGAGAGGGGGAGAGGGGGGGGAAAGGAGGAAGAAGGAGGAAGAGAAAGAAGGGGGGAGAAAGCGTTTCGGGCGGACTCGGGCTCGCGCGGGTGTGGACGGGAGGGCGGCCCTCCCCGTCTGTCCCGGGCCCGCCGGTCTTTCTATGCGGGCCCCGGTTTGGCTCCGGGCAGGGTGGCGTGGAGGGACGTCTCTTTCCGCATGATTTTGGAATTGCGCCCGCTGGCCTCCCATTTGCGGCGCCGCTCCAGAGGAAGTGCCTCGGGGCCGACTTCCACGAAGCCGCCCTTTTGCTGGAAGAAGTTGTAGGCCTGCGTCGAAAGGGCGAGGAGATGTTTGGCGCCCTTTTTGGCGGCCAGCTGTTCGGCGAAGGCCATCAGTTTGCGGCCGTGACCCTGTCCCTCGTGGCTCTTTGCGACGTAGAGACAGGCCATCTCCGCGATTTCTGCCTCTGGAAAAAAGTGGACCGCCACGCAACCGGCCAGGTTGCGGTCGATTTCCAGCAGCCAGTAGTCGTCGAGGGAGGCGAGGATTTCGGCCCGGGACCGCTTGACCAGCTCCGCGTTGGCCACCGACTCCCGGATGAGGGTCATCACGGCGCGCAGATCCTTTTTGAGCGCGCGGCGCATCTGCTGGTACTCGTTGGAGTAGACCATGGTGCCGATGCCTTCGTGGCTGAAAATCTCGCTCAACAGCGCCTCGTTCTGCGTGCCATCGAGAAGGTGCACCCGCGGCACCCCACCGCGGCAGGCGCGCGCAGCGTGCTCGAGTTTGGAGACCATCGAGGGGTCGAGCGTGTTGCGCCGTTTCCGCAGGGTTTCTTCCGTCTCGGCTACGGAGAGTTGCCGGACGATGCTTTCGCCCAGCGTCAGGGTGCCCCGGTGGGAGAGGTAGATGATCTTCAGCGCCCGCATCGCCTCGGCCACCTCTAGCGCTACGGAATCCGAGTTTACACGGAAAGTGTGGCCCTCCCCGTCGAAGCCGATCGGGGGAATCACCGGGGTGATGCCTTCGGTCAGAAAAAACTGGAGCATGGCGGTCTCCACGCGTTCCACTCTTCCCGTGTGGAGCGTGTCGACGCCGTTGAGGATGCCCGCGGGGTGGGCGGTGATGACATTCGCGTAAGCCGCCTTGATGTCCACTGAGGCAAGTCCTTGCATTAATTCCTGCAAGACGGCGTGGCTGGCTTCGATGCCGAGCTTGAGCGTGATTTCGTCGGTGACCCCCGTCCCATCGGAGCTGGAGATCGCCACCCCCCGCTCCTGGGCCAGGCACACCAGTTGGGCGCCGCACCCGTGGACCAAAATCACGCGGATGCTCAGGGAGCGCAACACCGCCAGATCCAGCAGGAGGTTGCCCAGATTGGGTGAGGCCGCAATTTCCCCGTCCAAGGCGACCACAAAGATCTTTTCGCGAAACCGCGGGACGTACTGGAGGATGCCTCTTAGGTCGGAAACTTTCATCAGGGTGGCTCTACACTAAAAAGGGCAAAAAACCCGCCGACGCAAAGAGGAACGCAGCCGAAACCCAATTTTTGACCGCTTCTTCCCGCCGCCATCCGTGGCCCGCGGCGCGGGCGCCACCGGTGAATCCCATTTACGGCGCGCAGGATCCAAAATAAGGGTGGGCCCGCACCCATGGCTTCTCCGAAAAAACGGATTCCCCTCAGCGGCCCGCAGACGGGCTTGAACAATGCGTTCGCCCAGTTGCACATCGACGGGCTTCCCGAGGCGGCCGCGCGGACTGCTCAGGTCGGGGAAACCTCCGCCGCCGGGGGCGCACCTTCGGCGCGGGTGAAGCCGGGCCGGGTGGTTCTGCGCCGGTTGACGGCCCAGCGGGGGGGCAAGACGGTGCTTTTCGTAGACGGGTTTGGCGGGCAGCACGACGATGCCGCCATCGAGGCGCTGGGGCGCCGTCTGCGCGCGCAACTCGGTTGCGGCGGCACCTGCAGGGATCGGGCGCTGGAGATTCAGGGAGACCAGCCCGCCCGCTTGCGCGCACTGCTTGAGGCGGAGGGTTTTCAGGTGGCGGGCGAACGTTAGCAATGGATCTCGTTTTCTCAGAGCCTTGCCGCTAGCGCTGGCGTCCGGCGCCGGAATGCGGTCCCCGGGGGCGGCACCAAAACGTTCACAAATGGAAAAACAACACACTGCAACCCGGCGGGGGCTTTTGGTCGTGCTCGAGGGCATCGACGGCGTGGGAAAGAGCTCCGCCCTCCGGGCGATCCGGGAAGCCATCAGGGACGTTGCCCGGGAGCTGGTTTTGAGCCGCGAACCCACGGACGGGCCTTGGGGCAGGCGGCTGCGCGAATCGGCCACCTCGGGCAGGTTGTCCCTCGAGGAGGAGTTGGAGCTCTTCATTCGCGACCGGCGCCAGCATGTCGAGGAACTGGTTACGCCCGCGCTGGAGCGCGGGGCCCTCGTCTTGTTGGACCGCTACTACCTGTCCACGGCCGCCTATCAGGGGGCACGTGGGGCGGATCCGGAGGCTGTGCTGGCGCTGAACGAAACCTTCGCGCCCGCACCCGACCTGGTGCTTCTTTTGGAATGCGACCCCTCGGTTTCACTTGAGCGGATCATGCGGAGAGGGGGCGTTGCCGACGAGTTTGAGAAACTGGAGGCGCTTCAGGCGGTGCGGCGGATTTTTATGGAACTGCGCCGGCCGTTTATCCGGGTGGTCGACGCGGGCCGCCCGCCGGAGGTGGTCGGAGCCGAGTGCGGTCGAATCGTGCGCCAACTGTTGGAGCGGCATCAGGAGGGGCTTCATCCGCGCCCTTAGAGGCAACCGCCGCCCGATCAGGGATCGATGGGGAGGAGGAGAGGAAGTTTTTCTCCGGCGCCCACGGGTGGGGGCCCCGGAAAGGGCGTGATTCTCGAAAAAAGCGGGCGCAAACCGGGCTGGGTCCCGGCGGAGCACGCGCACTTGGAAAACAACACTATGATGAGAATTGGATTGTACGGACTCGGGCTTCTGGTGGTGGCAATGCAGGGAGCGGGCAGTCTTCGTGCCGCGGACCCAAAGGGCGCTGAGAAGGACAAGGCGACGGAAAAGGCCGCTGAACAGGCAAAGACCCTCCCGTTTGTGGGCACGGTCAGCTCGGTGGATCTGAGCGGACGCTCCTTCGGTTTGAACGGCAAAGCGAAGGAACGGCTGTTCAAGGTGACGGAAAAAACCGAGATTCTCATGGACGGCAAGCCGGTCCATTTGAGTTCCATGACCGTAGGCGCCAAAGTTCAGGGCAGCGCCGTAAAGCACGAGAACGAGTGGGAGGTTAAGAAGGTAACCATCGGCGCCAAGGAGGCCTCCGACGCGCCAAAAAAGTAGGGCGCACCCCATTCGCCGGGGGGCTTCCCGGGAGGAGAAACGCCTGAGACAACAAGGGGCCGCTGGATCCGTTCCGGCGGCCTTTTTGCGCGCCCGACAAAGAAAATGGCTTAAAATCAAAACGATTGCTTGCCAGAGGGGGGCGGGATCCCGCAAGGTTCCGCCCCTTTTTCAAAAGCCGCACTTAGCTATGTCCACTGAACTCATGACGGAATTGCTCGAAGCCGGTGTCCATTTTGGACACCAGAGCAAGCGCTGGAACCCAAAGATGAAGCCTTTCATCTTTGAAAAGCGCAACGCGCTTCACATCATCAACCTCGGTACCACCGTCCAGCAACTTGAGGCGGCGACCAGGTTTCTGAGCAACGTGGCTGCCAAGGGCGGCAAGATTCTTTTCGTGGGCTGCAAAAAGCAGGCGCAAGAGGCCGTGATCGAAGCCGCTCAGGCTTGCGGTCAGTACTATGTCAACCAGCGCTGGCTTGGAGGCACACTGACCAACCGCGCCACGGTGCGCAAGAGTGTCGCCCGCATGATTTACATCGAGCAACTGGAAAAGCAGCCCGAGTACTCCAAGATGGGCAACCAGGAGATCTCCGCCCTTCGTCGCGAGGGGGAGAAGCTCAAGCGCAATCTGGAAGGTATCCGCACGATGGAGAAACTGCCTGACGCCATGGTCGTCATCGACACGGTGCGCGAAGGGATTGCGATCCAGGAGGCAAAGCGCTTGAAGATCCCCACGGTGGCCATTGTGGACACCAATGCCGACCCCGATCTGATTACCTACCCGATCGCTGGGAACGACGATGCGATCCGTGCCATCCGCGTGGTTCTCCAGAAACTGGTGGACGCGATTGTGACCGGCGCGGGCGGGCATCCCTCCGCGGTCGCACCTGTGGCCGAGGAACATGGCGAAACGCATGCCTCCGCGGTGCCGGCGGTCGAAGCGGGCCCGGCAGACCTCTCCGCGGTAAGCGAGTAGGCTCAAGTGTTGGCTGACCGCCACGGAGTACCCCGTCTGATGGTCAAATGTTTCCGGGACGTCCGTGATGCGGACGTCCCGCTTTCTTGGAGTGGTATCGCTCTTATTGCCGAAACCGATTCCTGAGGCTCCCGGGGGCCTTCAACCTCGGCGATGACCGTGCGAGACGGTCGAACCCAAAACCCACCCACATTTTGAAATTATGAGTGAAGTTGTGATTGATGCCCAGATGGTCAAGACCCTGCGCGAGAAAACTAACGCCGGTCTGATGGAATGCAAGCGCGCGCTGGCTGAAACCCAGGGCGACATGGAGGCTGCCGTCGATTTGCTGCGCAAGCGTGGGGCGGCCAGCGCCGCCAAAAAGGCGGACCGCGAGGCAAAGGAGGGAGTGATCGCCCAGGCGATCGTCCACAACGGCAAGGTGGGGGTCCTCGCGGAGGTCAATTGCGAGACGGATTTCGTGGCCAAGAACGACGCGTTCCGCGCCATGGCGGATGCGGTCGCGCACAAGTTCGCTGAAAACGACGCCGCCGATGTCGAAGCCGACCGCGTAGCCGCCGTGCAGAAACTGGGTGAGAACATCCAAGTCCGTCGCCACGCCCGGCTTGAGGTCGCGGGCAACGGCGGAGTGGCCGCCTACATTCACACTGGCGGCAAAGTCGGGGTGTTGGTGGAGGTGGGGGCGGCAAACGACGCCACGACCCAGACCGAGGAATTCAAGCAGTTGGTGCGCGACATTACCCTCCAGATCGCCGCGGCGAGCCCCGTGTGTGTGTCGCGGGAGTCTGTGCCTCAGGCACTTGCCGAGCGTGAGCGCGAGATCTACCGCGGCCAGGTGCCTCCTGGCAAACCGGCCAACATCGTCGAGCAGATCGTGGAAGGCAAAATGGCCAAGTTTTACTCCAACGCGTGTCTGGTGGATCAGGCCTTCATCAAGAATCCCGACCAAACCATCGCCCAGGTGGTGGCTGAAAAGAGCAAGGCGCTCGGGGAACCGCTGGAGGTGCGCCGTTTCGTCCGTTTCGCCGTGGGCGAGGAAATCGCGTCCTAGGAAGGTTTCCCAGAAGTCTGGAACTGTTCCGAAATCAAGACGTCCTCTCTCCGCCGGAAAACGGCAGGGGAGGGGACGTTCTCTTTTGTCTTGAGCGCGCCTGATGTGGTTGGCCCTGAGCGGCCGCAGGCGCGCCGGGGTCCCTCAGGGACGGTGGCGTTCTTTCGTGGCGATGGCCATGTAGACGGCGGGCACCACAAAAAGGGTCAGGAGGGTGCCGATGATCATGCCGGTCACCAGCACGATGCCGATGCTGTTGCGCGCCCCCGCGCCGGCGCCCCGGGCGAGGATGAGCGGAAAGTGGCCGGCTACCGTGGCCACGGAGGTCATTAGAATCGGGCGCAGCCGCGTGGAGGCCGCCTCGATGACCGCCTCCAGCTTTTCCATCCCGTTTTCGCGGAGAGTGTTGGCGAACTCGACGATGAGGATCCCGTTCTTGGAGACGAGCCCCACGAGGGTGATCAGGCCGACCTGACTGTAGATGTTAAGCGTGGTGAAGCCCAGAAAGGAGAAAAGCAGCGCCCCCGAAAGCGCCAGCGGCACCGAGCCTGCCAGAATCACCAGCGGGTCGCGGAAGCTCTCGAACTGGGCGGCAAGCACCAGAAAGATGAGCAGACCCGAAACAAGGAGGGTGACGAGCAGCTTGTTCCCCTCGACCCGCAGTTGGCGCCCTTCGCCTGCGTAGTCAATCGAGTACCCCTTGGGCAGAATCGCGGCCGCTTCCGTTTCGAGCGCCTTGAGGGCCTGGTCGAGGGTGACGTTGGGCGGGATTACCCCCTGGATCCGTGCGGCGTTGAGCTGTTGAAACCGGTTGAGGGTCCGGGGTTCGGTCGTGCTCTTGAGCGTGGCGAAGGTGGACAGTTGCACCAGCTTTCCGCCGGGCCCCGAGACGTAGAGGTCCAGCAGCTGGTCGGGGTTGATACGGCTGGTGCGCTCGATCTGGGGGATGACCTTGTAGGAGCGGCCCTCCATGGAAAAACGGTTGATGTAACCGCCCCCAAGCATCGTGCTTAAATCCGAACCGACCTGCGCGAGGTTGAGCCCCATCGAGGCCACCTTGTCCCGGTCGAAGACGATCTCGGTCTGGGGAAAGTCGAATTTGAGGTCGGTATCGGCGAACACAAAAAGACCGCTCGCAAAGGCTTTCCCCACCAGGCGGTTGGCAAATTCCAGCAGCTCCCGCGGTTCGGCGGTCGAGACGATCACAAACTCCACCGGGTAGTTGCCCCCGCCCGGAAGGGGGGAGGGGGTGAAGGCGATCACCCGCACCCCCGGAATCGACGCGGACTTCCCAAACACTTCCCCCACCATTTGTTCCGTGGTGCGGGATCGCTGGCTCCACGGCTTGGTGACCAGCCCTGAAAAGCCCCCGAACGCCTCGGTGATTTGGAAGGTCGTGGCCGTTTCGGGCAGCGAAAAGAACACGTCCTTGACCATGGCGGTGTAGAGGGTGGTCTGGTCGATGGTTGAATTCGGGGCGGCCTGAATCACCCCGAGAATGACCCCCTGATCCTCCTTGGGAGCCAGTTCCTTCATCGAGAGCAGGTAGAACGGGATCCCGAGCAGCATGATGATCACCGCGAGGGTCAGGGTGACCGGTCGCCACCGCAGGCTAGCCGTGAGCCGCTTCTTGTAGCGGGCGCGGAGTGATTCAAACCGCCGGTGGATCCAACCCTCGAAACCGGAGTGGGAATCCTGCGCCCGCAGCAGCTTCGAGGACATCATCGGTGAGAGGGTCAGCGCCACGAATCCCGACACCAGCACCGCCCCCGCCAGCGTAAAGGCGAACTCCCGAAAGAGGGTGCCCGTCAGCCCGCCCTGCAGCCCGATGGGCGCGTACACCGCGGCGAGCGTGATGGTCATCGAAATCAGGGGGCCGACCAGCTCGCGCCCGGCCTTGAGGGCGGAGTCCAGCGGCGAGAGCCCGTCCCGCAGGTGGCGGTC
>JBILKV010000319.1:0-3510 GCA_044376515.1 Chthoniobacteraceae bacterium
CGCGGCGATGCAAACGTCGATCATGGCGACGGTTGAGGGGATTAAGACCCAGGCACAGTGGGGGCACATGTTGGCCTGGTTCAAGTGGACGTACGCGCTGGCCAGTCCGTTCGCCGGTTTTTTTGCAGACCGCTTTGGGCGCCGGCATGTGATTGCGCTCAGCCTGCTGGTCTGGTCCGCGGATACGTGGGCAACGGCCCATGTGACCACCTACGACCAGTTGCTTTTGACCCGCGCGCTCATGGGGCTGAGTGAGGCGTTTTATATTCCGGCGGCTCTGGCTCTCATCGCGGACCATCATGCGAGCGCAACCCGCTCCCGGGCGGTTGGGGTGCATCAAATCGGCATCTACCTTGGCGTCATGGTCGGAAGTCTCGGAGGGTATGTTGCCGATGCGCCCGAACTGGGCTGGCGCTGGGCGTTTTCAATGCTGGGTGGGCTGGGGATTTTCTATTCCCTGCCGCTGTGGTTGCTGCTTCGTGACGTTCCGCGCGAAAAAACGGTTGCACCGGATTTTGGCTCCGCTGCAGCTTTGCTGGCCGACAGGAATTTCCGGATACTGCTCCTCTACTTCACGCTGCCGGCGCTGGCGGGTTGGGTGGTGCGCGATTGGATGCCAAGTATTCTCCGCAAGGAACTTGGGCTCACCCAGGGCCTCGCAGGGGTGAGCGCGGTGATCTGGTGGCAGGGGGCCGCGATCCTCAGCGCGCTCTGGGGCGGTTGGCTGGCGGACCGGTGGATGCGCCGCTCGCCCCGGGGGCGCCAGCAAGTGAGCGCCCTTGGCATGGGGCTGATTTTTCCAGCGCTCATCGGGGTCGGGGTGGTCGTGGGCCTCAAGTCGCTTCCTCTGGCGGTCTTTTTTCTGGTGCTCTTCGGACTCGGCTGGGGGCTTTTCGATGGCAACAACATGCCGATCCTCGCCCAGATTGCGCGTCCCGAACAGAGGGCCACGGGATATGGGATCATGAACCTTGCGAGCATCTCCTGCGGGGGAGTGGCAGACATCGCCTTCGGCTGGTTGCGCGACCAGCAGGTGCCGCTGAATCTCATTTTTGCGGCGTTTGCCGCCGTGGCTTGCGTTTCTGCGTGGCTGGTTTTACAGATCCGCACGGGGGTCGCCGACCGTTCCTGATCCGGCCCCAACACCAACGCACCCCATGGCAGTTTTTCAATTTCACGGACTTTGTCCCGCCACCCACACGCCTTTCACCGGTCAGGGAGCGCTCAATCTCACCGCGGTTGAGGGGCAGGCGCATTACCTGTTGGCCCGGGGGATCGACCGCGTGTTCATCGGCGGAACAACCGGAGAAAGCGTGTCTCTGAGCCTCGAGGAACGCATGGCACTAGGCGACCGCTGGGCGGCGGTCGCTCGCTCCAGCGGAATCCAGGTGGCGGTTCACGTCGGGGCGCAATGCCTTTCAGACGCGGCGGCACTCGCTGCGCAGGCGCAGCGCAATCAGGCGCGTGCCGTGTCCATGGTCGCTCCCTCGTACTTTAAGCCCCGCAGCATTGAGGACTTGGTCGCCTGTTGCGCGCGGGTCGCCTCAGCTGCCCCGGCACTGCCCTTTTACTATTACGATATCGCCCCCCTCACGGGGGTTCATTTCGCGGTGGACGAATTTCTTGAAGTCGCCGCCAAACGCATCCCGAACCTGGCTGGCGTGAAGTATTCCAATCCTGATCTGGGCGCTTTCCTGCTGGGAAAAAGCGTCAAGGAGGGGCGCTACGACATGCCATGGGGAATTGACGAGTATTTCTTGTCCGCACTAGTGATGGGCGCAAAGGGCGGAGTCGGGAGCACCTACAACTTCGCTCCGGGGCCGGTACAGCGGATCCTTGCCGCATTTTCCAAGGGGGATCTCGCCGCCTGCCAGACAGAGCAGGCTCGCGTGGTGCAGTTGGTTCGGATCGTCGCGAAAAGGGGCTATATGGGATGCGCCAAGGCACTGATGGTCCACCTGGGTGTTCCAGTCGGGCCCGCCCGGCTTCCGAATTCGAACCCCGACGCCGCCGGGCTTGAGGCGATGCTTGGCGAGTTGGATGCGATCGGCTTTTTCTCCTGGAAAGACTGATGCCTGCGTGGTGGAACGACTCCCCGGGCGACCCTGTCGCGCGTGATGCCGAGATGAGATGGCTGTGGAAACCTCAAACGCTGAAGGGACCGTGCTTCCGCTCGGTGCACCTTCTTTTCTTTGCGTGGGGCCCCGAATTCCCTAACCATGAGGCCCGGTCATCCACCCGATGTCTTTCCTTATGAACGCAACTCCGCAAATTCTCCATCCTCAGAGCACGGATCCTCTTCCCAATTCCCGGCGGGTGTATCTCGAGGGACAGATTCACCCGGAGCTGCGTGTGCCGATGCGGGAAGTGTCGCTCGCGGCGACCCGGTTGCCGGACGGCTCGGTTGAGGAGAACGCGCCTGTGCTGCTCTACGACACCTCCGGCCCGTGGGGGGATCCGGCGTTTTCGGGAAGTGTGGAGGAGGGGCTGCCCGCCGAGCGGGCCCGGTGGATCCGTGCCCGGTCTGATGTCGAGGAGTACGAGGGGCGCAACAAAACCGCCAAAGACGACGGATTTCTCTCGGAGGAACACGCTGCGTTGAGCGCCCGGCGTTCGGGTCGGGACGCCGCGCTCCAAGCGCCCGCTTCCGCGGGGCGACGGCCGCTGCGTGCCAGTGCGGGCCATCCCGTGACCCAGTTGTGGTACGCGCAGCAGGGGATCATTACGGCGGAAATGGAGTACATCGCCATTCGTGAAAACCAGGGGTTGGAAAAGTTGCGGGGCCAGTGGTCGGAGCAGGCTCGGCGGAACGCGCTCACGCACCAGCATTCCGGGACGCCAGGCCGGGCCGATGCTCCCGAAGTGTTCCGGCGTTTCCCGCAGGCGATGCCCAGGGAAATCACCCCCGAATTCGTGCGGTCGGAGGTCGCACGCGGGCGGGCGATCATCCCGGCCAACATCAATCATCCGGAACTGGAGCCAATGATTATCGGCCGGAACTTTCTGGTCAAAATCAACGCGAACATCGGAAATTCGGCAGTCGCTTCGAGCATCGAGGAGGAGGTCGAGAAAATGCGGTGGTCCACCAAATGGGGGGCCGACACGGTGATGGACCTTTCCACCGGGAAAAACATTCACACCACCCGCGAGTGGATTTTGCGCAACTCGCCGGTGCCTATTGGGACCGTCCCTATCTATCAGGCTCTCGAAAAGGTGGGCGGACGGGCGGAGGACCTGACCTGGGAGATCTTCCGGGACACGCTTCTGGAACAGGCTGAGCAGGGGGTCGACTATTTCACGATCCACGCGGGGGTGCTGCTGCGGTTCATTCCGTTGACGGCTCGCAGGGCCACGGGGATTGTGTCCCGCGGAGGGTCCATCATGGCCAAATGGTGTCTGGCCCATCACAAGGAGAACTTCCTCTACACCCATTGGGACGACATATGCGACATCATGGCGGCCTACGACATCAGCTTCTCGATCGGGGATGGGCTGCGTCCCGGTTCGAAC
>JBILKV010000050.1:0-25015 GCA_044376515.1 Chthoniobacteraceae bacterium
AACCCACAAACCCTAGCGGAAATTTCCAGCTCAAGCTTGACCAACCTCATAGCAGGAATTCGCTTTTTGCTCCGTTGCCGCAAACCGCGCGCGCGGTATCGTCGCGGGGCGCGCTAAGTATTGAATCGCGCCAAAATCTCAATGAATCGACTTCTTCTCGTTCTCCCCTTCTTGCTAGCTCCGCTGACCGCGTTTTGCGGCGGCGATGTCTCGATTGTTGAACTGCCGGACCGCATCGAGGTGAAGATCGATGGCGAGATTTTTACCGAATGGCGGCACCAGGAATGGGCGGGGCCGTTTTTGTATCCGGTGATCGGTCCGAACGGCGAAAACGTGACGCGGCATTACCCGATGAAGGACGGCATGCCGGGCGAGGAGCCGGATCATCCCTGGCATCGCTCGATCCGCTTTTCGCACAGCGATGTGAATGGATTCAACTTCTGGTGGGCTCCTGGCAAGGAGAGGGCAGGGCACACGGCGGAAGTGAAGCTGGAGAAGATCGAGAAAATGACTTCCGGGAAGACTGGCGAGGTGGTGCTCTGGAATCAATGGCTCAGCGATGGCAAACTGCTGCTCCGTGAGAAGGTGAGGCTGGCGTTCACGCCGTTGCCAAATCGCCAGGTGCTGATGGACTACGACACGGAACTGCACGCAGCCGATGCTGCCGTCGTCTTCGGCGACAAACGCGATGGCGGTCTGCTCGTGCGGGTCGCTGGCACAATGAAAGTGGAGTCGGAGAAGGGAGAGAAAGGCAGCGGAGGCATCCTCAACAGTCGCGGTGACAAAGATGCGGCGGCCTGGGGTAAGCGGGCGGAATGGGCCGATTACTTTGGTCCCGATGCCAGCGGCAAGACCGTCGGCATCGCGATCTTTGATCATCCCTCGAACCTGCGCTTCCCCACGCACTGGCATGCGCGGACTTATGGCCTGATGACCGCCAACCGCTTCGGCACCGATCATTTCAAGGGCAACTACGGCGATCACAAGACGGTGATTTGCGCTCCCTCCAAAGGGGCGAACTGCGCGGCCTGTGCCTCGCACTCGGGCGACTTCACCCTGGCAGCGGGCTCAAGCATCACCTTGCGGCATCGATTCTATTTTCATCACGGCGATGCGCAGAGCGCCCAGGTCGCGGCGCGATACGACGAGTATGCCGCTGACAAAGACTCCACCGTCATCCGCATGCGCTTCATGTTTCAGGATCGGCGTTGGAAGGAGTTGCTGGAGAAGTTCGGTGCCGAGGACTTTGCGGCCTGGCCTGCGGAGTCTTTGCGGCATGGCGTTGATGCATTGCAGGTCCGTGGCCAGACCTATTCCTTCGCCAAGGACGGCCCTCGCGCTGAAGCGGACCTCCATGCGGCCATGAAACTGGCACCGCGCAATCCAGACATCGCGGTGCTGATGGGTGACAACTACATCAACAACCTCAACGACGAGGCCAAGGCCATCGCGGCGTATCGACAAGTGATCGAGTTCAGCGGTGCAAACAAAATGGGCTGGCAGCCGCTCACCGCCACCGTCAGCCTGGCGAGACTTTACACGGATCAGGTGAAGCTGGATGCCGCTCTCGAAGTGCTCAAGCCCTTCGGCGACCTCACCCAACTCCCATTCACCTGGCGGATCAAGCTCCTGCGCAGCTACGGGCACCTTTACGCGGCCCAAGGCAAGGAAGCCGAGTCGCTGGCCAAGTTCCGCGAGGCTCTGAGCCTTGAAACACA
The DNA here is from genome assembly GCA_044376515.1 of Chthoniobacteraceae bacterium. Taxonomy (GTDB): domain Bacteria; phylum Verrucomicrobiota; class Verrucomicrobiia; order Chthoniobacterales; family Chthoniobacteraceae; genus Chth-196. The sequence continues at coordinate 1,719 of JBILKV010000050.1, forward strand.
ACCCTGATTTTTCCATGAAGAATCTCTCCGTGTATTCGATCACCGAGGCCCTGCCCATGCAGCTTTGGATGTGCGTCGGCGGCATCTGGCGTCCGGTTCATGCCATTGATGCGCTCGCATCCATCAAGACCAAGTAAATGGAACATCATGAATCGAAGCCAATTCCTCCAAACCGCAGCCGGGTCTTTGCTCTCTGCCCCGTTTTACTCCTTGCTCGCCCAACAGGTGAACAAGGCCTATCTCGACACCATTGGCTTGCAGCTCTACACCCTGCGGCATCTTTTGAAAGAGGATGTCGTGGGCACCATCAAGGCCGTGAAGGACATGGGCTACAAGCAGGTCGAGCCGTATGAGTTTCCCAAATACAAAAAGCCGATCGAGGCCGCCAGGGACATCGGGCTTTCAGTGCATTCGACCCACATCCAGTGGAACTCGGTGCTCAATCCCAGTGCGCCAGACACGCCCGCCTTTGCAAAGGTGCTCGAAGAAGCACAGGCAGCAAAGATCAAGCATCTCGTGATCCCTACCATCGAGCCCAAGGACCGCCCGACGCTCGATGGTTACAAACGCGCAGCCGAGAAGATGAACCGTGCTGCCACCGAGGCAAAGGCGGCGGGCATTCAACTCGCGTATCACAATCACACCTTCGAGTTCGATTCCATGGAAGGCGGCAAAGCGGGCTTCGATGTCTTGATCGAGGAGTTTAGCGAAGACATGCTTTTCGAAGTCGATGCGTTCTGGGTTCAACTCGGCAAACGTGATCCAGCAAAGCTGATTCGCTCGCTGAAAGGCCGCGTGACGCAGGTGCATCTGAAAGACCTCGCCGCCGGCATCAAGCTGCCGGAGAAGATTGAAGGCTGGTGGAGCCTGCCCGTCGAGGCATTCGCGTCCTTGGGCGATGGCATCATTCCCGTGAACCCGATCATCGAGGCCGCGAAGGAAGCGGGTGTTCAGTATTGCCACGTGGAACAGGACCTTTCGCACGATCCCATGGCAAGCATTCGCCGCAGCCTCGCTTACTTGCGCCTATGAAAACGTGGCCGCTCTCATTCCTCACAGCACTATTGTTGAATAGCGTCCCGCCTCATCAGGCAAGCGCAGAGGATCTCTACGATTATAAAACGCCGCGCGCGACCGTGGAATCCACCACCATCAATCTGGTGACGAAGCTGGCCAATGGGGCGGATTTGCCGCTCGTCCTGCTCATTGGCGATCCGATCACCGCCGGGCGCTGTTCGGCAGGGGTGAGTGCCGCGCTCAAAGAGCATGCCTATGTCTCGCTGCTGGGAACGTCGAAGGCTGTGGGCGATCCCGCTTTGCTCGACGAGATCCGGCTCGTGCTGCGGCAGAACGCCTATTCGATCATCCACTTCAACTTCGGCATGCATGGCGATAGCGAAGGACTCCGCGACGGCTTTCCGGACGTGATCGCCACCATTCAGCACCATGCGCCGCAGGCAAAGCTCATCTGGGCTCCCACGACTCCACGACTGCAAAGAGACGGCGGGCCTGACAAGGATGTCATCGAAAAGAACAGGATTGCGGCAGACCCCATCGCCAAGGCGGGCATTCCCGTGGATGATCTCTACACACTCGTCGCGAAACACCCGACGAAGCTCTGGGATGCGGGCGGTGTCCATTTCACGAATGAGGGGACAGCGCTTTTGTCCGCGCACGTGGCCCAAACCATCCTGCCGTTGCTGCCAGCGAGGCCGAAGCCGCTCAAGGTGCTCATGATTGGCAACAGCCAGTGCCCGCTCATCATGATCAACCGTCTGATCGAGAACCTGGCTGTCTCCGATAAGGGCGCTGCACTCATTCAGATCACCGGCTGCATCAAAGGCGGTTCCACTTTGAAGACACACTGGGAAGCCGGCATCGGTCCAACGACGGCGCGCGGAATGATCGCGGGCGGTTCGTGGGATTTTGTCGTGCTGCAGGAAATCTACGCCGCCACGGAAGCCGACATGCACCCGTATGCGCGTCAGTTTCATAAACTGATCAAGAGCGGCGGTGCCAAAACCGTTTTCTTCGGCACGGCCTCCATCATTAGAGATTATCCGCAAGGCTTTGAGCGATTGCATCGCATCAATCTGGCCGCAGGTAAGGAACTCGGCGGCCAGGTCGTCGATGCCAGCCATGCGTATTTCAGATACCTCGGCAAGGAGCCGTCGGCTGAGCGCATGGAGAGTCTATTCGCAAAGGACAAGATGCATCCGGGCCTGTGGGGCTCCTATATCTACGCCTGCGGCATCTATAGCGTGCTGAGCGGACGCTCTCCCATCGGTCTCGCCGCACCCGCCGACATGCCGACTGACGTTGCCAGGGCGTTGCAAACCGCCGCATGGGAGCAACATCAGGAAACAACCGCAGCACTCAAAAAAATGACCCCATGAACCGAACACTCACATTCACAGCAACGCTTCTGCTCACATGCGTAGCGATGCACCACTCGTGGGCACAAAACCTCTACGACTACAAGAAGCCACGCGAGTCGCAGAACTGGACCACCATCTCGCTCAGAACCCGGCCAGCCAATGGACCCGATCTGCCGTTGGTTCTTCTCATCGGGGATTCGATCGCCGTGCGCTATTCCTCGGAAGTCGGCACGGCATTGAAGGACCGGGCCTACGTCTCCTTGCTCGGCACTTCCAAGGCCGCGGGCGATCCCGCGTTGCTCGATGAGATCAAACTCGTGCTCCGGCAGAATGTTTACTCGGTCATCCACTTCAACCTTGGCCTGCACGGCGACGTTGCCGATGTGCGCACCGGATTGCCCGATGTGATTGCCACGCTCAAAAGTCATGCCCCCAACGCTAAACTCATCTGGGCCACCACGACGCCCTGTCAGAAAAAGGACGACGCACCCGATACGAGTGTCATCGAAAAGAACGAAGCCGCCGCCGAGCACATCAAGAAAACAGGCATTCCCGTGGATGATCTTTACTCGCTGGTTGCCAAACACCCGACGAAGCTATGGGACGGTGGCGGTGTGCATTACACCGCTGAAGGAACAGCGATTCAGTCAAAGCAGGTCACTGCGGCCATCATCCCTTTGCTGCCACTTGCGCCCGCAACGAAGTAAAAACGAACTGCCCATCTGAATAAGAGTTCACCGATTAACGACATGCTACACAGCGGCGCTTGCGCTTTTCAGTGGGTTGTCAAACGCGCATGGCGAAGGTGGTGTCGGACTGGTCGAAAACGGCGCTGCGATCGCAGAGATTGTCGTGCCAGAAAAACCTTCGTCCGGCATCAGGCTGGCATCTGAGGACTTGCAGAAGCACCTGGAGTTGATGTCGGGCGCCAGCCTTCCTATCGTCAGGAAGGCTTTGCCATATCCCCGACGGGGATACCCAAGTTTCTTGAACTGTCGAAACTCGGAAACCTGTGGCTGCAATAGGGCATGAAAGAATCAACCAACCGTCTCCAAAGTATCGCCATGATGAATATCTCTCGCCTATTGGTCGTGTTGCTTCTCGGAACCCAGCCGTCCGTGGGTTTGCGGGCGCAGGCACCGAATCCAGGGCAAGTTTCTGCCCCGGATCACAAGGTCACTGAGTTGCGCAATCAGAAGGCTCCGATGCGCGATGGCACTCTGATCGCACTCGACATCTTCCGGCCCGAAGGCGACGGGCGTTTCCCCGCGATCCTCTGCCAGACGCCTTATGGCAGAGGCACGATGGCGGTGCGGGCGCGGTGGTTTGCCCAACGCGGCTATGTGGTGATCAACTCCGACGTGCGTGGCCGCTTTGACTCCGGCGGGGAGTGGGATCCGTTTTCCCCGCTGCACAAATCCGATGGCTACGATCTGGTCGAGTGGGTCGCGAAACAACCCTGGTGCACAGGCAGAGTGGGAGCTTACGGGCAGTCATATCTCGGCTGGACGCAATGGTGGACGGCTACCCAGGCACCGCCTTCTTTGAAATGCATTGTCCCCGAAGTCGCCCCACCGGATCAGTTCTTCAACGCGCCGTATCAGAATGGCGTTCTGGTCGGCTGGACCATGGATTGGGGGGCGCTTATGGCTGGTCGCACGATGAACAGTGTGGGCGAGGGTGCCTACGGCGGATTTGCACCGAGACGCGACACGGATTTCCGACGACTGCCTTACATTGACCTCGCGAAACATCGAGGAGTCGATCACGCGAAGTGGTTCGACACCTGGATCAGACAAAATACCGCTGATGGCGACTACTGGCGGGCCATCGCCTATCAGACCCCGGAGAACTCAGCTCGCATCCAGGTGCCCTCCCTGGGGATTTCGGGATGGTTTGATGCCAATTTCTCCGGCACGCCCTCAAACTACCTGGCGATGAAACAGCACGGCGGCACTCCCGAAGCGCGACAGCCACGCATGGTCATCGGTCCGTGGAACCACCAGATCAATATCAGTCCCAAAGTGGACTATGCCGACTTCGGCGCTGCCTCGGTCATCGACTGGGATGGCTATGTGTGCCGCTGGTTTGATCACCATCTGAAGCAGATCGAAAACGGCGTGCTCAAGGATCCGCCGGTCCACGTTTTCATCATGGGCCGGAACGAATGGCGCAGCGCGACCGACTGGCCGCTCCCCGAGACCAGGTGGGCGAAGTATTACCTTCACAGCGGCGGCAAGGCGAACGGCTCGGGAGGCGACGGGACGCTTAGTATTCAAGCGCCGGGCGATGAACCGCCTGACCATTACACGTATGACCCGGCCAACCCCATGCCCTCACCGCATTTCGTGAACGGGCATATCGCCGGTCCGCGTGATGTGCAGCGGGCCGAAACACGATCCGACGTGTTGATTTACTCGACTCCGCCCTTGGAAGAGGAAGTGGAAGTGGTCGGACCGATCACCGCGAAACTCTTCGCTGCCACGAGTGCCCGCGATACCGACTGGATGATTCGCCTGATCGACGTCGATCCAGATGGCAAGGCAGCATTCCTGTGCGAAGGCGTGATGCGCGCCCGCCATCGCGACCCGCAGCGCGATGGCGCGTTCAATGCCCACCGTCTGAGCATCGTGGAGCCGAACCAGGTTTATACCTATGTGATCGAGTTTTGGCGGGCCACTGGAAATGCCTTCGCCAAGGGACATCGCATTCGCATCGAAATCTCCAGCAGCTTCTTCCCCTATTACCTGCGCAACCTCAACACGGGTGCGGACAACATCGGGCTGGAGACAGAAGCGGTCATCGCACAACAAACCATTCATCACGATCGTCAGTTCGATTCACACATCGTGCTCCCGGTCATTCCGCGCCGTTAAGTTCTTCAGTCCAATACATCATGTTCAAGTTTCGAGTTCGTTCCACCTTTGTTGCCATGAGGATATTTCTATTCATCACCTCCATCTTTGCTTCGGGTCTCAGCACCTTGTTCGCGCAGGAGCTACTCGCAGGCACCGCCAAGGTCGAAATCACGCCCGCAGCCGAGCACGCGGTCAATCTCACGGGGCAGCCGCTGAGACTCCGCGATCCATTGTTTGCACGAGTGCTGGTCTTGAAAACACCGCAGGTCTCCGTGGCCATCGTCTCCGTCGATCTCATCGTCTTCGCCTCCAAAAAGGTCATCGAAGAAGCCAAAGCCAAGTGGGGCGTGGACCACATCATCCTCTGCGCCACGCACACTCATGCGGCGCCTGCGGCAAAGGGCATGATCATCAAACCACCCGCCGCTCCGGACTGGACGCGCAGCCCCAAGGCACCTGCCGAGGTCATCGACTGGCCGGGACTTTCCGCAGACCCCTGGTATGCCGCCACGGAAGCCAAAATCATCACCGCCATTGGTCAGGCGATGCAGAATCTTTTCCCGGCACGCATGGTCGCAGGCAAAGGACCGTTCGAGAGCGCCTACATGGCCCACAATCGACGGCTCCTTCAGGCGGGGAGCATTCGGGCCATGTGGGAAAACCCTGATCGCCGTCCCACGAAGCCCATTGATCCCACCGTCGGCGTGATCCGCATCGACGACATGAGCGGTAAGCCCCGTGCCTTCGTCGTGCAGTATGCCTGCCATCCGGTGACTCTCATGGGGGCCGGTGCCGTCTCCCGCGACTTCCCGGGAGCGATGGTCGATCACATCGAGGAACAACTCGGCCCCGACTGCATGGCCCTGTTTCTCCAAGGCGCCTCCGGCGATCTCGATCCCTATGATTTGCACAATTTGCGCGGCGAAAACCGGTTCAACATCGCCAGACAAGCCGGCATCTCACTGGCCAAAGGCGCCTTGCAGATCGCCCGCGACCTCAAGCCGCAACCGGCCACGGCCATCACGGTGAAGGAAAGCCTGCTCACCATTCCCAATCGCCACGGCAACCTGAGCACGGAGGTCGGGCTCCTCACCGTGGCCTTCAATCGAGACCTCGCCCTCGCAGCCATCCCGGGCGAGCCCTTCATTCAGCATCAGCTTGATCTCACCGCGAGATCACCCATCGCGAACACCTTCATCCTCGGCCTCGCTTATCACGGCAAAGGCTCACCCTTCGTCGTCTATATCCCCACCGCCCAAGCCGTGAAGGAAGGCGGCTACGGAGCCGCCGAGTGCAGTTTCCTCGCGGCGGATGCCGGTGAGCGGATGTTGAACACCGCCGTGGCAGATTTGCAGGAAATCATTGGGAAGGTTCCGCCTACCCGATGACTCCGCTTCTCGACTTCAACCAAGCATGAAACACACTTTCCGCATCCCTGAGTCCCACGACAAAAAAATTGAAGACAAAAACATGAAGAACCGACTCCCAATTTTCTGCCCCTCATCTTTTTGCCGGGTCGTCCTCACTACCCTACTCATCGCGCCACTCGCCGCGCTCCACTCTGCGGAGCCGAAGACGGGCGACTCCAACCGGATCGACCTCGGAGACGGCGTCACGTTGGAGGTCGTTTACCTGCCGCCGGGCGAGTTCATGATGGGCAGCACGCCGGAGGAAAAGCAGTGGGCCACGGGCATCGAAGGAGGTGCACAACCGGGGACAACGCGTGAGTCGTTCGAGGGGGAACAACCCGTTTGACGCGCGTGAAGCACGGCTTCTGGATGGGCCGCACGGAGATGAGCGTCGGTCAGTTCCGGCGTTTCGCCCTGGAGAGCAAATATGTGACCGATGCCGAGAAGCCCGATGGCAAGACGCAAGTTTTCGATCCGGAATGGGATGGCTATCACCTCACGACGAAGGTGGTTCATCCGTGGAAATCGATGCCGGGCAAAAGCTGGCGCGATCCGAACTGGGGATTTCCAAACCGGGACGACTTTCCCGTGGTGTGCGTGAGTTACAACGACATGAACGCCTTCTGCCAATGGCTGACCGAGCGGGAACGCAAAGCGGGACGCTTGCCGGATGGGCTAGAGTATCGACTGCCCACGGAAGCGGAGTGGGAGTATGGATGCCGCGGTGGCCGCAAGGAGAGTCTTTATTTCTGGTGGGGCAACGAACTCGAAGCAGGCGAAGGCCGGCTGAACATCTCCGCAATCGACTTACTGCCGGGTCGCACGAAAACGTGGCCGCTGGGGAAGGCACCTTGGAGCGATGGTTTTCCCTTCGTCTCGCCCGTGGACCACTACGGTGAAAAAGGCCGCAACGGTTTCGGCCTGGCCGACATGTGTGGCGGCGTGTGGGAGTTCGTTATCGATCACTTCGATCCGACAGGCGGACACGAAGAGATCTACTATGAGAATGCCGAAAAGCGCACCGTCTCCCGCCCCGTCTGCCGTGGCGGAAACTACTTCGACGTGCCCGGCAACGCCCGCTGCGCGGTGCGGCTGGGAATCGCCAGCGTGACCTATTCCGACTCCCGCGACGGCTTCCGCATCTGCCTGGGTCCGGTGGTGCCAAGGCAGTAGGAAAGGAATACCAACCATGAAATACACTCTCACTCTCGTCGTCTGTTGGTTGTCGTTGTTGCTGCGGCTCTCTGCCGAGTCGCCTGCTGCGCAAAAGCTCTCTGACTTTAAGCGCGTGGTCATCGCGGATGACGCGAATGCGGTGCAGCGGGCGGCGGCGGCCGAACTCGTGGCTTACGTGAGCCGGATCACGGAACAAAAAGTGGAAACCATGAAGGCGAGTGTGTTCGCGCTGGCGAAAACGGCCGGGCAATCGTTCTTCGTGGGCGATGGCGCTGCGGAACTCGCTCTCGGCAGTTCACCAAAGCCATGGAAAACCGAGGAATGGATGCTGCGCATGGTGCCGCGTGGCCTCGTGCTGGCAGGTGATGATGGCGCGGGCGATCCGTGGTCCGTCACCACGGCGGCGGGTAGCATGCTGGCGGTTTACACCCTGCTGGAGGATCATCTCGGCGTGTGTTGGTTCTGGCCGGGCGAGTTTGGCGAGCATGTGCCGGTAAATGCCGATGCGCTCGTGCCCGGGCTCATCGATCGAAGGCAGCCCGTGTTTGAGATTCGCTCCGTGGAACTCGGTTATTCGAGCATTTACCACACGAAGGTATTTAACGATGCCGCCAGGCGCTGGGCACGGCGATCGCGCCTGGGTTGGGTGAAGTCGGCGGTGTTCGGGCACAGTTGGGAGGCGGCGTTTGATCTGCGCAAAGGCGAGACCTTCCAGCAGCACCCGGAATGGTTTGCGCTGGTCAATGGCAAACGCCGGCCGCCGCAGATGTGCACCACGCACCCCGATGTCATCAATCGCATGGTGGACTACGTGCTGGCGGGCAAACAGGACATCATGAACATCTCGCCGAGCGATGGCGGCGGCTTCTGCGAATGCGAGCGCTGCCAGGCGCTCGATGTGCCGGGCGTGCTCGCGTATGACAAAAAGCATGTCCAGCTCAGCGACCGCATCTTCAACTACGCCAACGAGATCGCCCGACGCGTGCGCGAGAAGAATCCGGCGAAGAGTTGCGGCATGTTCGCCTACACTTACTACAACAAGCCGCCCGTGAAGATCGCCAGACTGGAGCCGAATTTGTATCTCTCATTCGTCTTTCAAAGTGCTGCTCATCGCGATCTCGAAAACCTGCGCGAGTGGCGGGAGTCCGTCTCGGGCTGGCAGAAACTCGGTGCCAAAATGGTCGTGCGCGAGGGCTGGGGCAATCACTACTACCACGACATGCCCTTCGTCCACGATCGCCAGATCATCGCCAATCTCGCCGAAGCGAGTAGTCTTGGGTTCGTCGCCGCGTATGGCGAAGGCAGCAAATCCTTCGCCACCATGGCCCCGAACTTTTGGGCCATCACGCACATGATGTGGGACCCGAAACGCGACCCGGCCAAGGTGATGCCCGACTTTTACCAATCGGCCTACGGACCCGTCGCAGCCGAGATGGAAGCCTTCTTTGGCGCCTACAGCGGGGCGCTCGACGCGAATTGGTCCAAGCGCGACCGCATCGTGGACGCCACCGGGATTGCTTATGCCAATGTCATCGCCGCCTGGGGCAAACTCATCCCAGCCGAGGCCGTTACGGAGGCTGAAAAGCACCTCCAGACCGCCGAAGCCAAAGCTCCTGCGGGTGAATACGCCGACCGCGTGAAGTTTCACCGCTTTGGCCATGAATACACCAAGGTCATGCTCGAACTGCTCGCCAACTACAAAGCGCTCAGCGAACTCGGCGTGAAGATGGATTTTGCTGTGGCCGCGAAAGCCACGCGCGATGATCCCGTCGTCCGCGATGCGCTGCTGAACCGCAGCTACGAACTCGGCGAGCAACGCGAGCACATGCTCCTTGCCCACCGCGACTGGGCCGGCCCCGACGAAGGACTCTATGCCTTCACCAACGACAGAAAGATCCGTCAGTGGCACGCCAACGTGAAAAAGGCACTCGGCATCGACAAGCCTTCAGCACTGACCAAGGAGACCCTGGGCGGGAAGGACGGCGGGTGAAGATGGGCTCGCGTGATATTGTTCCACCAACTCAGCCGTAGTGGTTGAGTCATGCTCACCATCAACGGCACTTCCCGCACGAACTGCTCCGGCGTCACGCGCCGTGAGTTGTTGCAGATTGGTGGCGCGGGGTTGTTTGGGATGACGCTGCCGGGTTCGCTCGCGGCGCAGGAGGCGCAGCAGGCTTTTGCGGGCGGAAAGGCGAAGTCGGTGATCTTTTTGTTCCTCTTCGGTGGCCCGAGCCAGCTTGAGACCTTCGACATGAAGCCGGATGCCAAGAGCGAGGTGCGTGGCCCATTCAAACCGATTCAGAGCCGCACGCCGGATCTGCTCATCAGCGAGCATCTCGGGCGTTTGGCCAGGATTTCGGACAAATATGCAGTCATCCGCTCGATGACGCACAACTACAACGACCACAGCGGTGCGGGGCATTATCTGCAAACTGGCCATCGCTGGCATTTGCCGGTCGGCGGCGGCTTTTCGGCCACGCCGCAGGATTGGCCGTAGATGGGCTCCGTGGTGGAGCATTTGAGTCAAAAAATGCCCGGCGGCATGGAGCGTGATCTGGCGTCGTATGCAGTGCTGCCGAATCGTCTCGGCAAGTTGCAGGATCGCGGCCAATACATCCGCCCCGGCGAGTATGCGGGCTGGCTCTGCCAGGCCTACAACCCGATGACCACCGTCATCGATAAGAAGGATGTGAAGGACAATCCCTACTGGCGTGCCTGCGCCGATGGCGAACTGAGCTACGAGATCGAAGGGCTGAAGCCGGTGATTCCCGTGAGCCGCATTCAGGAGCGCGTCGGCCTGCTCGATCAGTTTGAGGCTGTGCGCACGCGTCTCGACATGGGCGATGGCGATGCGATGGACCTGCACCGGAAGCGAGGGATGGCGCTCATCTCTTCCGACAAAACGAGCAGCGCTCTCAACATCCGCGCTGAGGCCGAAACGATGCGAGATCGCTACGGGCGTCATCTTTTCGGCCAAAGCTGCCTCATGGCGCGGCGCTTGGTCGAAGCAGGCACACGTTTCGTCACCGTGCATTACGACTGCGTGGATGGCTACGGCTGGGACTCGCATCGCAACAGCAACGACGTGCGCGATCATCTGCTGCCCACCTTTGATCAAGGATGCTCCGCATTGCTCACCGATCTCGACGAGCGCGGCTTGCTCGATGAGACGCTCGTCATCGCCATCGGCGAAATGGGTCGCACACCGACGCCCAACGCCACCTGGGGTCGCGGCCAATGGAGCACCTGTTTCCCCGCGCTCATCGCCGGAGCCGGCGTGCGCGGCGGCATTGTTTACGGCAAGTCCGACAAAGAAGCGGCCTATCCCGACGACAAGCCCGTCTCGCCGGAAGACCTCGCCAAAACCATTTACTGGTCCCTCGGCATCGACCCCGATCTCATGCTCATGAACCGCGAGAATCGTCCGATCCCGATCGTGGACGGCGGCAAGCCGGTGATGGCGTTGTTTGGGTAGGGTAGGCTTTCTAGCCTGCCTTTGAATGACACAGCCTAGAAAGGCGATGATGCTTGGCATTGTATTTCTTTCATGCGCGCTCTCTTGTTGTCTCTCCTCACCACCGTTTCCGTTTTCGCCGCCGAACCAACCAAGGGAAATGCAAAACAACTCGACCTCGGCGGCGGCGTGACGCTTGAAATCGTGTTCATCTCGCCCGGCGAGTTTATGATGGGCAGTACAGCGGAGGAGAAGCAGTGGGCCACCGGCATCGAAGGCGGAGCGCAGCCGGGTACGACGCGTGAGTCGTTTGAGGGGGGACAGCCGCGATTGACGCGCGTGAAGAACGGTTTCTGGATGGGCCGCACCGAGGTCAGCGTCGGACAGTTTCGGCGCTTCGTGGAGGAGTCAGTTTATGTGACCGATGCCGAGAAGCCCGGCGGAGAGGCTCAGGTCTTCGACCTCGAATGGGACGGCTACCGTCGGACGGCGCAGGTCGTGCAGCCTTGGAAGTCGATGAAGGGCAAAAGCTGGCGCGATCCGAACTGGGGGTTCCCGAACCGCGACGACTTCCCCGTTGTGTGCGTGAGCTACAACGACATGAAGGCCTTTTGCCACTGGCTGACGGAACGCGAGGGCAAGGCGGGCCGCCTGCCCGACGGCCTCGAATACCGCCTGCCGACGGAAGCCGAGTGGGAATATGGCTGCCGAGGTGGCAGCACGGAGAGTCGCTATTTCTGGTGGGGAAATGTCCTCGAGGACGGCGAAGGCCGCCTGAACATCTCCGCGATCGACTTCCTGCCGGGAAGGACAAAAACATGGCCGCTGGCCAAGGCACCTTGGAGTGATGGTTTTCCCTTCGTCTCGCCCGTGGACCACTACGGCGAAAAAGGCCGCAACGGCTTCGGCCTGGCCGACATGTGCGGCGGCGTGTGGGAGTTTGTCATCGATCACTTCGATCCGAAGGGCGGTCACGAAGAGATCTATTATGAGAACGCCGACCATCACACCGTAAAGCGCCCCGTGTGCCGAGGCGGAAACTACTTTGACGTTCCTGGAAATGCCCGCTGCGCCGTTCGACTGGGAATCAGAGACGTGACTTACTCCGACTCGCGCGATGGCTTCCGCATTTGCCTGGGTCGTCGCATCGAGGAGAAATAGCCCGCCTCCACAAGAAGAAGGTACGAGACAAAAACGGAAGACCGACATCAGAAACAGATCTCTGGCTGGGTTTGCAATGAACTCGAGCCACAGCCCATTTATTCAAGTTATGAAACGCCTCATCATCATCCCCAGTGCCATTACACTGGCCTTGTCCGTTCTTCATTCCGCGGAACCCGCCGCTCAAACTTGGCCGCAGATGGATCAACCGCTCGTCATCCCGGCGGACAAAGCACCGCAGCTTGGCACGGGCGACTTTTCCATTTCCCTTTGGGCCAAGGCGGATGTGGCGGATCACGTGACGGGTGATTTGATCAGCCAGTACGATGCAAAGAAGAAACGCGGCTTTCATCTCACGCTCAAGAGCAACCCCGGCGTGACCTCGAACGTAGCGAACTGGCGGCACTTGCAGTTCGGTATCGATGATAACAAACCCAGCGCGTGGCGTGACTGCGGGCGGCCGGGGAAGGCGCTTTTTGCCTTCGCGATGGCGACTCTTGAGGGTGCTCTCTACGTGGGCACCTGCGAGCCGGGTGCGGGTGACAGCGGGCATGTGTATCGCTATGAGGGTGCGGACCGTTGGACGACGCTCCGCACTCTCGACGGCAGCAACTCCGTCACTGCGCTCGCTGCTTTCGAAGGTGCGCTGTATGCTGGCACGGGCAAGTATCGAGTGGCAGGCTCGAGTTTGCCGGAATCAGAAAACCAGCAGATGGGCGGGCGTGTCTATCGCCTCGAAGGCGGTACGAAGTGGGTCGATTGCGGCCAGTTGCCGGACACTGAAGCCGTCGGCGGACTCGTCGTGTTCCGAGGTCGGCTGTTTGCCTCTTCCTTATACAAACCCGCAGGCTTCTTCCGCTACGAGGGTGGCACTCAGTGGACGCGGCTGCCGGACGCCATCGGCCCGGAAATCAAGAGCGGCACGCTGGGACCCAGACGTGTCGTTTCGCTCACGGTGCATGACGGTTTTATCTACGGCAGCAGCTACGACGGCGGGCGGGTGTATCGCTTCGATGGCGAAACATGGACGGACTGCGGCCAGATCGGCGACGACACCCAGACTTACGCCTTCACCCGCTACGAAGGCCGACTGCACGTCTCCATGTGGCCGAGTGCCCGTGTGTATCGTTTTGAGGATGTCGGCCGCTGGACCGACATCGGCAAGCTCGGCCAGAAACTGGAGGTCATGGGCATGATGGTGCACAACGGGCGCTTCATCGGCGGCACCCTGCCGCTCGCCGAAGTCCATGCCTACGATGGCGACGGTAAGTGGTCCCTCTGGCAGCGCCTCGACCACACGCCCGATGTGAAATACCGCCGCGCGTGGACCATGGCCGAGCACGCTGGTGAGGTCTTCTGCGCCACGCTGCCATCTGGCAAAATCTGGGCCGCCCGGCATGGCCGGCAGGTCTCGTGGGATCACTCGCTGCCCTCCGGCTGGCATCACATCGCCACTGTGAAGACCGCAGGCCGTCTCACCCTGCATGTGGATGGCAAACCAGTCTCCGAGAGCAGCGGTTTCGATGCTGCCGCGTGGAATCTTGACTCCGCCGCACCCTTGCGTCTCGGCACCGGCATGAACGGCCCCTACAACGGCCAGCTCGCCGATTTGCAAATCCACTGCCGCGCCCTCGCCGCCAGCGAGATCGAACAACTGGCCGCGAAACCACCGGAGAAGTGAGCCCTCAGGTTGAAGAGGTCCATCACTCCACCTCATCATTCATCCGCTCGGTTACCACCTAACCGACTGAGATTCACTGATTCCAATACTCCACAACTTCATCACTCCCGAAGCAGAGATTCTCAAATCATTGTGACGCAAGGCATGTCAACACAGGTGCAATCAGGCGCATCAAAGGCGCTAGACGCAGATAGCGGCATCCGAGTAACCTTCTGCCCATGAGCAGCTTTCGCCTTCGGCCTCGCTTTTCGCATGTTCTCGAGATGGATATGGAGGCGGCGCGTGAACTGATCGTGAACCATGCCCGTGAGCATCCCGAACGCTGTGCCGTGAAAAGCTTTCCGGGGTATGTGACCCTGTTTGTCGTGGAAAAGGACACCCATTACTGGTCACCGAGTCTCAGCCTCAGCCTGGAGTCCGCAGGCGAAGGGAAAACACGCATCGACGGCACCTATGGCCCAAGCACCAATGTCTGGTCGGCCTTTCTTTATGGGTACATGCTGATCGGATCGATCGGCGTCTTCTCCGGCCTGCTGGGAGCCTGCCAATACTGGCTGAGCATGCAGGCCTGGGGACTATGGATTGCCACGGCGATGCTGTTGATCGCGGTCTGGATGTATCTGTCAGCCCAGTTCGGCCAGAAGATTGGAGCCCAGCAGACCTTCCAGCTACATCAGATCTACGAGGAAGCCTTGGGGCAGAGTGTGGAGATCGGGTGAGGTGGCGTCACCTCTTTGTTTGGAAACAGTGGAAAATAACTCCCCACCACCCCCGCAGATGTCCTACCCCCTGTGAGAGTGTTGGGTTGTCTATGAATCCACACCTCACCGAAATCGCCTATATCCTCGACCGCTCCGGTTCCATGCAGCCCATGCAGGAGCCTGCCGTCGCCGCCTTCAATGACTTCATCAAGTCCCAGCTCGACGTTCTTGGCGATGCGCGCCTGACGCTTAACTACCCAGCCGGGCGCGGAGGTTTGAGGATTGCCCGATGTAGAGCAAGCGCCCCTCGCTGCCGTGGAAGAAATTGACGCCAGGGCCTTCGGGTAGCGAGCGGAAGAACTCGCTACCGAAACGCAACGTGAGCGGGTTTTCCAGATGGAAGAGTTTGAGCTACCGAGGTGACGCGGCGCGGGCGGTTTCCTCGCTCATGAATGGAATGCAGGCGCAGCTTTCGACCTGACTTTCTCAACGCGCAAGACCTCCAGCGTGTAGCCAGCCTTGTTGTCGAAGGGCTTCACCTCCGCTGTTACTTGCACGACGGGGTAGCGGACGGTGTTCAGGCCATAGAGACGGTAGGCGGCAGCGAAGATTTCGCATTCGACGATGCCAGTGTAGTCGCAGATGGAGATGAACTTCATGGGCTGGCCGTTGTGCTGCAAATAGCTGCGGCTGAGGATGATCAGGCCGCAGACAGTGACGCGCTGGCCGTGGTAGCGGTGCAGCTCGGCGATGGGGCAGTAGGTGTGCCAGGCAATGAGCGGATGCAGATTGAGCGGATGGCCTGTGACGGTGTAGCCGAGAAGTTCCTGCTCATCCTGGAGCTTTTGGAGGAGGGTAGGTTCTTCGCGGAATTGGGCGCGGATCGTTTGCTGTGCGCTGTCGCAGAAGAGCCAGTCATCACCATGCCCGACATCGCGAGCACTGTGCAGGCAATGCCAGAACTGCTCGGTGCGTGTGCCGCCGAGACGGTCGAAGGCTCCAGTGCGGATGAGGTTGAGCACCTCGTGGGCCTCGGGACGAACACGGGAGATGAAGTCGCGAATGTGGGCGAAAGGCAGGTGATTTTGTCGCCAGCGGTTCAGCGTGGCTTCACTGAGATCTTTGATGCAGCGCAGTGGGACACGGATGCAGCCGTTTTCGACCGTGAAAACATCGGTAAAAGCATTCACGCAGGGCGAGAGGAAGCCGATGCCGAGGCGACGGCACTCCAGCGTATAGACGAGCGCCGAGTAGAACCCTTTGCCGTTGGTGAGCACACCGGCCATGAACTCGGCGGGGTGGTAATGCTTGGCGTAGGCTCCCTGGTAGGCTTCGACGGCGTAGGCAGTGCTGTGGGCACGACAGAAGGCGTAGCCTTGGAACCCGGCGACGAGCTCCCAGACCTTGGCGATGGTGGTTTCGTCATGGTGGCGGGCACGAGCGGCGGCGAGGAACTCAAGATGCACTTCCTCGACTTTTTTCATGTCCTGCTTCACCAAGGCACGGCGAAGCACATCAGCGCGTCCTGGTGCGAGACCAGCGAAGGCTTCGCAGATTTGCAGGATGTGCTCTTCATAGGCCACGACCCCAAAAGTGGTGCGTAGCACGCCAGCGAGGCTTTCATGCGTGTAGCAGACCGGTTCGAGCCCTTGAGCCCGGCGGGCGAATTGGGCCTTCTTGAGGCCATTGGCGGCACCGGGACGAATCACCGAGACGATGGCAACAAGGCGGTCAATGTCGCGCACGTCGGCCATGCAAGCGAGGCTGGTCATGGCGGGGCTTTCGATGTGGTGGACACCGCGTGCGTTGCCGGTGGCGATCATGTTCCAGACGCCGGGATCGCTCCACGGCTCGACAGGGTCAGCACGCGCAGGTTGCTCGGTATTGCCACATGCACCCACTTCGAGCGCTTGGAGGTTTAGCGAGTGACCCTGTGTGTTTAGTGCGGCCTGGGTATCTCGCAGCACGGCGAGACCGCCCTGGGCGAGGATGTCGAGTTTGATGAGGCCGACGGCTTCGACGGCGTCCATGTCGAAGTGGGTGGTGGGCCAGCCCTTGCCACTGATGAAGGTAGGCGTGAGGCTGCGGATGGGATCGCGGGAAAGCACGACGCCGCAGGGGTGCATTTTGGCGTAACGTGGGAAACCATCCAGCATGCCCGCCATGAGCAGGGCGGTGCGCAACGGCTCCTCTTGCCAGGCGCTGTGATCGCACTCGCGGGACATCGCCACGGCATCGGCGGCGTGGCGGGCATCGGTCCACGGCATGTGTTCGGTGAGTCGGCGGATCTCGTTTTCAGCGACGCCGAGCACCTTGGCGACATCGCCAAAGGCCGAGCGTGCCTGGAAGGTATTGAACCCGCCGACGATGGCAGCGTGCTCGGGGCCGTAGCGGTCGAGCAGCAGTCGAACGACATCGTCTTTGCGGTCATGGGCGAAATCGATGTCGATGTCCGGCAGTTTTTGCAGTGCCATGCGGTCGCGGTTGAGGAAGTGCTTAAAGTAGAGCTCAAAACGAATGGGGCAGACGTTGCTGATGCCAAGGCTGTAGCAGACGAGCGTGTCGGCAGCGCTGCCGCGGGTGATCCAGCCGATCCCCTGCCCTGCGCACTCTTGGAGCAGATGCCAGACGGTGAGGAAGTACTCTTCATAACCGACTTCGGCGATGATGCTGAGTTCCTCACGCAACTGTGACTCGTGTTGTTTGGCTCTGGCAGCGTAGCGATCGCGCAGGCCAGCATGAGCGAGCTGATAAAGCATGGACGCAGGTGTGGAGCCATCTGCGGGCGTGTAGCGCGGGAAACGCAGGGTTTTGAAGTCGAAGGCGAACTCGCAGCTTTCGACGATGTCCTCTGCTGAACTGCCAGATCGGAAGGTGAAATGAATTCGCTTTTTGCTCCGTTGCCGCAAACCGCGCGCGCGGTATCGTCGCGGGATGCGCTAAAGGTCGTTAAATCTCTGGGCTTGATTAATTTAAGCAGCGCGGGAGAGACCCGGATGGAGTTCAATCTGGTGGTTTCGCCCGAAAGCCTCTCGCTCACGGACGCGTTGGGCTCTGCGGTCAGGGAGATTACGACATTACCGATGGCACCTTGGATTGGGGTTTCCAGAACGCGGGCTGGCGGGACTCCAGGGACTGTGGCCCAGAGTGCGCCGGTTGCGGACAAGGGGACTTCGCTGCTCCGCTGCAACTACACGGCGCCCGCCCCCGCTGAAGTGGGACAGGCAGCTTCCTCTTGGAGCATCATGACCTTCTTCTGGCAAAGCGACACGGAGCCGGGCAAGGACATCGTCCAGTGCAAGGTGGACGGGGTTGTGGTAAAAGACATGCTCACTGGGCAGCCGGTGGTGTTGAGTGGCAAGAGGGATTGGGTAAAGCAAACCGTTCTGCTCTCTGGCGCCGGGACGCGGAGGATCGAGTTTGCTTACACAAAGGACGCAAACCTGAAAGCCGGCGCGGATAAGGTTTGGGTGTACGGCATCGATATCGGCCAGCCGCCGCAGATCAAGACCTCGCCGATCTCGGCCCTTCGGGTGACCCCCGGGACCGCGGTCGGGTCGGGAAGCTTCTCGTTGAGCGCAGCGGCCACGGGTGCTTTGAGTGTGGCCTGGTGGAGGAACGGCGTCGCTTTGGCCGAAGGAACCAGTGCCAGTGGCAGCACGCTTTCGGGGGTGAGTACGGGGACGCTGTCCGTGTCGAATGCAAAGGCCGCAGACGCTGGAGTCTATTGTTTGGTGGCCAGAAACAGTTGGGGGGCGGTTGCCTCTCAGCGCTCCGAAGTCGTGGTTTGGGTTCCGCCGGTGGTCACTTCCCAGCCCGTGGCTCCGATCGGTTTGCGGATTGGGGACCCGCTGATTCTCACGGCGCAGGTGAGCGGCGCCCAGCCGATGTATTACCAATGGAAGAAAGACGGGGTGGCCGGCAAATGGAGTGGGACGCCCAGCTTGACGATCAACAGGACCACCGCGACGAGTGGCGGCAAGTACGTGCTTGTGGCGGTGAATCCGAGTGGAACGGTCTCCTCCCAGGAGGTGACGGTCAGCCTCAGCCAGACGTCTGGGAAGACCGCCTCGGCCGCCAAGTAGGCGGCATGGCTGAACGGTTACGTGCCGTTTGAGCGAAGGAAGGGCGGGTGCGCTTCTGCGCCCGCGCCTCCCAGCCGTGCCATGGAGCGGTCATGCCAGCGTGGCAGGCTCACCAGTGCCACCGTGGCCCCAATGAGCGCCAGCAGCATGGCCGTCTGCGTATCCCACGGGTCTCCCTGCGTGCCCAGAAAATCGTCCGCCGCCGCCCCGCTCGTCAGCGCGGTGAACCACTCGATCAATTCGTAAAAAGCGCTGAACGCCAGACACACGCTCCCTGCCAGCACCGGCAGCCAACGGCTCGGTCTTCCGGTTCCCAGCATGCCGCAGCGGAGAAGTGCGCAGCAACAGCTCGCGCAGCAGGAGCGCCGGCACAAAACCCTGCGCAAAGTGCCCCAGCTTGTCGTAGTGATTCCGCGTCCAACCAAACCACCTCTTGGCCCACTCCCCCAGTGGCACCAGCGCGTACGTGTAGTGGCCGCCCACAATGAGGATCACGCTGTGCCACCACAAGAATCCGGGCAGGAGGGAGGACAGCGGAAAACGTCGTCCCGTCGCCATGGCCAGCGGCACCCCCAAAATCCAAGTAAACCGGTCATGTGCACCCATGGCCGACCAGACCAGCACCGGCGTCAGCAGACAGCAGAACCAAACGAGTCGCTTTTCCATGGCCATACCCCGCCACACTCCGCCCATCGCCTCCTAGAGGGCTCTCCCCAATTCAACGGGCCCAGACAAAATCCGCTGCAGTGTTCGCAGCGCCCCATGCCGACATACGCCTTGGTCACAGGATCGTGTACCTGCCTGCCGATGGTTTTTGGTTCAGGGACACAAAGCTCGATGCGTTCCGCCCGACCACAGACAAGAAGGTCGAGGTCCTGCTGCGCAACTATCTGGTCAAGTGCGCTCAGAACATGGGAGCCCATGTCGCCAGCCAAGTGCTTTTCCCGGGGCATCGACGTCCCTCTGTGCTTGCAGGAATAGTCCACAGAGCCAGAACAGTGCTCGAGGCAGAGCCCCGATTCTTTGAGGGCGCCAATGCCCCCAAACGAGTGTCAAATGGCAGGATCCTTGAGCCGTCGATAGCTGCTTCCCCGGAGGACTTCATTCACAGCACGTTTGTGCCCAAAGAGGGTGGCGTCGTCATGGTGAGCGAGGCCTACCAAAAATTCCTCGGCTACTGTCAGAGGGAAAACCTGACTCGGGTTGAGTTCACAGAGTTCAAGCGGTTGGCAGGGGAGTTGGTCATGGAGAGGTTTCCGCTTGGTCTCCGGCATGACATCAGGACCCCTGAAAGACGTCAGACCCATGGCTGGAAGCACATTCGCCTTCCCTCAGATCCTGACCAAGTGGGCGAGGCCGCCTGATTCAGTGGGCCGGAGTTCCATGTTGGCCGAAACCTTCGCTATGCTTTTATTTCGGCGAGTATAACCTTGATTGTCGGGCGCATGTCTCGGATCGAGACGGTCGCTGCGTTCCATAGAATCACGCCTTCGACCTCATCGTAGCCATGCGCTAGGCGGTCGCGGGTGCTCGCAATCTTCCTCCATGGAACCTCGGGATAGCTTCCGCACAAATCCTCGGGAAGCCGCTTTACCGCTTCTCCAATGATCAGAAACAACCGCTCCAATGCCATGACAGCCACCCAATCTTCTGAAAATGCTTCAAAAGTTTGCCTCGTCAATCCCCATCTCCTTCAAATCCCCCCGGGCTCCCATTCCGCCAACCTCCCCGACCTTTTTCCCGTGCCCTCGATGCCCCAACCCCTTTGCAAAGCCTCCCCTTTCCGGCGTGCGCTACACGTCCGCTCGCTCCCCCTTCGCGCACGCCTGACCCTCCGCATCCTCGCCGCACTCACCCTGCTCGCCTGGGCTCTGCACGCCGCGGAACCCCAGGAGAAAGCCGCCGCCCCCAAACCCCCTTCCACTCCCGTCGCCCCTGGCGTGACCGTCAAACTCACCCGCGACGTGCCCCTACGCTTCCTCGACAAAACGCTCCGTACCGGACACGAGGGCGAAACCTTCCGCGTCCTCGAAGTGCGCGCCGCCTCCCTCCAAGTCTTCATGGGCGTCGAGCAAGCCGGACGTCTCATCGCGGTTTGGGTTCCCGCAGATGCCGTGGCCGTGGACAAAAAGGCCGCCACGCCCAAGGAGATCAAATTTGGGGATGATCTTTTTGCCAACCGCATTCCCGTCCTCAAAATCCGCATCTCCAATGAGGGCCTGGAGAAACTCCGAAAAGATCCGCGCGCCTATGTCGAGGCCACCCTTGAGGAAAAAGGCAGCCCCACCCTTGAACGAGTGGGAGTGAAACTCAAGGGCTCCGTCGGCAGCTTCAAGCCCATCGACGAGCGCCCTGGATTTTCCATCAACACCGCAAAGTTCAAGGGAAAGGACCGGTTCCACGGACTGGCCAAGTTTCAGCTCAACAACGGCAACCAAGACGGAACCTATCTCAACGAGCTCCTCAGCGGCCGCATCGCGCGCAAGGCGGGGGTCCCCGTCTCCCGCTGCACCCACGCCATCGTCACCCTCAACGACCGTTTCCTTGGCGCGTATGTCCTTAAGGAGGGCTTCCGCGACGAACTCATCGGCTCCTTTTTCGCCCGTACCGACGGCCACCTTTACGACGGCGGTTTCTGTGCGGACATCCGCAAAGAGATGGAGGTCGACCGCGGCGACGAGGGGCACCACGAACGCCTCGATGAACTCGTGCAGGCCATCGCCGAATCCAACCCCACACTCCAAACAGCCAAGGTCGAGAAACTTGTCGACGTCGAATCCTACCTCCGCCACCTTGCCCTTGAAACCATTCTCTGCCACTGGGATGGCTACTCTTTCAACCGGAACAACTACCGGATTTACGAAAATCCGGACACCGGGCGCTTCCACTTCTTCCTGCACGGTATGGACCAGACGTTCGGCGAGCCCAACTGGAGCCTCTGGCGCACCCCCCAGGCAAGTGTCGGCACCATCCTTTGGCGCAAACCGGAGGTGCGCGCCCGATACGATGTCATCGCCAGAGAGATCTGTGAAAACGTCCTTTTCCCAGGCGAATGGCCCGAGAAGGCGATGCAAATGGGCGCCCGCTTAAAAACGGCACTCGCTGAGGTCAACCCGGAAGCCGCGAAAGCTTACGAGGGACTCATTCCTCAGGCGCGCGACCGCATTCGGGCCCGCATGGAGTCCCTCAAAAAACAGCTCACCTCGGGCAACCCCTTCAAGAAATTCGAAACCGAAACGGTCATTGCACTCGGTCCCTTTGAATGGGTTGCCCAAGCCGAGAATGCCCAAGCCGATTCGGTCCATTTCGAGAACCGCCAGTGCCTGCGAATCAAAGCCAGCGGCGAAGCCAAGGGCTCCTGGCGACTCCCCGTGTTCCTCCCCAAGGGAGTTTATCGCTTCGATGCGTTTCTCCGCGCCAGCGGCGTCGAAAAAATCGAGGACCCCTCCGGTGAAGGCGTCGGACTGCGAATCTCCGGCGCCAGCCGCCAGGGTAAAAACGCCTTCTCCGGCGAACTGCCTTGGACCAAGGTTTCCTTCGAATTCGAATCGAACGGCGCGGAACAGACCCTCGTCGCAGAACTGCGGGCCAAGGCCGGCGAACTCTGGATCGACCGCAATTCCCTTCGCCTCAACAAGCTGCGATAGACCATGGAATCAGCCGACCGTTTTGAATTCAAATTCCTCCTCGCTGCCTGCCAGTGCGAGGCGCTTCTGAACACCTTCGGCCCCCATCTCCAACCCGACACCCTCGGCGGCCCCTCCGGCGCCTACCCCGTCGTCAGCCTGTATTACGACACCCCCGATTTTGACGCCTACTGGGACGCTTGGCGGCGCGTTCCCAGCCGGCGCAAACTGCGGGTTCGCGTCTACGGCTCACGGGATGGAGCCATTCCCCCGGCCACCTTTCTCGAGGTCAAATGCAAGGTCGACGGCCGGGGAGTCAAACACCGCCTCCAAACCGATCTCTCTTCCGCGCTCGCCCTCGCCTCCGGGCTGCCCCCGCGCGAGGAGCCTCCCGTCCGTGCACGCACCGTCCTCGAACAGGTCCAGCAACTCGTCCAGGAGGAACGCGTGCTCCCCTGCTGCCTGATCCGCTACCAACGCCGCGCCTTCTCCCTCTCTGATCTTCCCGAAGAGCCCGAACCCTTGGAGGAACCGCTGCGCATCACCCTCGACGAGTCCCTCCAAGTGCGCTTCGAACAACTACTCCCCGAACCCGATGACTCCCGCTTCACCCAATTTCTCCTGCCCCCGGAGCGTCGCATCTTGGAAATTAAAGGCGCCGGAGCCGTGCCCTACACACTCTCGACTTTTCTAGGCCGAAACCGCATCCAGCCAATCAGCTTCAGCAAATACTGCCACGCCATGAGGCCACGCCTGTCGGCCTGAACC
>JBILKV010000256.1:0-5803 GCA_044376515.1 Chthoniobacteraceae bacterium
ATTTCTGCGCCCCCCCACCCCTCCGATGCAAAACCCTGCTCCCACCGATTTCCTCCAAAACTTTTTCGATCACGTCCTCCCATCCGACACCGGCAATTCGTCGGTGCTGGAGGTCTGCTTCTCGCTTGCGCTGAGCTTCGCGCTTAACTGCCTCATAGCCCTCACCTACAAACGGACCTACCGGGGCGCCAAGTACTCCCAGGACTACGTCCACACCCTCCTCCTCCTCGGTACCGTCGTCACCGTCGTCATCATGATCGTGCGCGGCAGCCAGTCCACCGCCTTCGGAATGTTCGCCGCCTTCTCCATCATCCGCTTCCGGAGCTCCGTCGGCCAAGCCCGCGACATCGGCTTCATCTTCCTCGCCATGGCCACCGGACTCGCCGTGGGTGCACGCGCCTACGCCATGGTCTCCCTCACCACCCCCATCCTCTGCGCCCTGATCTTTCTCCTCTCCCGGACCGACGCCTTTGCCCCCAAGCGCGTTTCGCACCTGCTCCGCGTGCGCGTCCACAACCACGTCGACTTCTCCAGCCTATTCGCCTCCTCCTTCGAGGAGTTCCTGTCCTACCACCAACTGGAGTCCGTTGAAACCGTACAGGCCGGGCTGATGACCGAACTTCGGCTCGCCATCACCCTTCGTAACCCAAATCAAATCAGCGCCTTTCTCCAAAGGCTCCAGTCCCTCAACGGTAACAACCGCATCCTCCTCACCCCCGCCGGATCGCCCGCTCCCACCGAGTAGCAGCGCGCTTTCGACAGGAAACCGTCTCCAGCCGAGACACATCCGCAAGCATCCCGCGGTGCACACCCCCGTTCAGCGCGGCAGCGCACCGGGATCATGCGCTCGAACGGTGTTTGTAAACCGCTTCCAAAAAAGGGGCTTCCAATCGCCAAGCCCCGCCTTAACGCGCCGCGGCAATACAGCTTCCCTCCCGAGACGCACGCAAAAAGCAAATTCCTGTCAATTCAATGAAACAGGGAATCCCCTTCCTTCCGATCCCTCGGACCGCTCCTGTTCAGGAATCTGCTTTCGCCACGGATTGACCTCAGACAGATTATCAGACAAGTTATTTGCATGCAAACAACTGTCACCGAGCTTTTGCGGGAATTTCCGAAGGTTCGGAGGGCTGTGCTCTCCGGAGAGACAGTCATCATCCGCAGCCGGGAGGGGAACATGCGCCTCACTCTGGACCACGGAGAGGACCAACCGCGGGTAGGCGCGCTCCGGGGCCTGGTTCAAACTCCGGAGGACCTTACCGCTCCAACAACCGTGGCTACCGAATGGGATGCGTCCCTGTGAAGTATCTTCTAGACACCCACGCCGCCATCTGGGCGGCTGAAGATGATCCAAAGCTTGGCCAACGTGCGAAGCTTGCCCTCCGAGCCTCAGCTGCGGGGGACGCTTTGATTTCAGATATCACGCTCCTTGAAATCTCGATGTTGGTGAAAAAGGGCAAAATCCAAATTCAAATTTCCACTTCGGAGTACCTGAGACGCCTCCAATTCCTCTACCTGCCGGTTCGCATCACACCAAACATCGCAACCCTTGCGATGAATCTTTCTCTTCCACAGGGTGATCCATTTGACAGGATCATCGTGGCAACGGCCAGTGAGCTACAGTTAACCTTGGTCACCAAAGATCAGCACATCACGGAAAGCAACCTTGCGCCCACTCTCTGGTAAGCTGCGAGGGCCCGCAATCTCTCGGAGCGGACTCCGGGATGAAGCCGCAATCCTTTAGCGCGCCCCGCGACGGTAACGGGCGCGCGAGTTGCGGGAACGGGTACTTGTCACTTTTCTTGAGTCATGACCTTCATTCCCACTCGCGCGCGAATCTGCGGATGATAACGTCGCTCCATCGGCGCGATGGCCATGCGTTCACGTTTGATCACAAGCCGCCGCGCGCCTGATGGAGTCGCGCAAATATGGCCGCATTGTGAATATCGGTTCACAGGCCGCCAGCGTAGCGGTCTTGAACCATGTGGCCTATTCTTCCTCGAAAGCCACGCTGAACATGCTCACAAAAAGCATGGCTCTCGAGTGGGTCCCGTTGGGCATCACCGTCAATGCCGTGGCCCCCACCTACCTCATGACACCAAGCAACCGCCCCTTCCTGAAGCAAGCCGAGTTCCGTCAATCCGTGCTTGCCCGCATCCCCGTCGGTCGTGTGAAGCGCATCCACGACATCGCCCACGCCGTGCGGTTTCTGTGCCACGCGGACTCCGGCCTCATTACCGGCGAGGTGCTGATGGTTGATGGCGGCTGGACTCTGGCTTGAGGCATGTCCTGCGAAGACCATGAAACTCACACCCCTCATCCTGCTGCTCGTCGGTGCCGCCTGGCCATTGCGTGCCCAGAACACGGATGCCGAAGTCTTGTTTGTGCGGCGCATCTCGCCACTCTTTCATGAGAAGTGCCTCGCCTGTCATGGCAATGATGAGGCGAAGATAAAGGGCGGGTTGGATATGCGCACACCTGCAGCCACGCTCAGAGGTGGTGACAGCAAAAAGTCGGGGTTCATCGCCGGCAAGGCGGAGGAGAGTCCGCTGTATCTCGCGGTGACGCGGAGCCACGATGAGTGGGAGGCAATGCCCCCGAAAGAGGCGGACAGGCTGCAGCCAGAACAGATCGCATGGATCAAAGACTGGATCGCGGGCGGTGCGCCGTGGCCGGATGAGGCCCGGCAAAAACAAATCGCCAAGGCAAACGAGGTGAAGTGGTCCTCGGAGGATGGCATCACGGTGAAGACGACGGGAGCCCTGTCGCCCGAATGGGCGAATCGGAAATACAAACCCGAGGGCTTGTGGGCCTATCAGCCTGTGGCGAAGCAAAATGGCGGGAAGGCGCTGGATGACTTTATCACGGCGAAGATGCCGGCCGGCCTTGAGCCGGCTCCTGCCGCCGATGCCCGCACTTTGATCCGCCGCGCGTCGTTTGACCTCACGGGACTGCCGCCAACGCCGGAGGAAGTCGCGGCATTTGGACACGATTTCTCGCGGGATGCGAACGCAGCGGTGAAGGCACTCATCGACCGTCTCCTCAATTCTCCGCACTACGGCGAGCGCATGGCGCAGCACTGGCTGGATGTCACGCGCTACGCCGATTCGTCGGGCTTCTCGAATGACTACGAGCGTGGGAACGCCTGGCGCTATCGCGACTACGTGGTGCGCGCCTTCAACGGCGACAAACCCTATGACCAGTTCGTCAAGGAGCAGATCGCCGGGGATGAGATCGACGCAAACGACCCTGAGAGGATTATCGCTACGGGTTTCCTACGCACGGGGCCGTGGGAACTGACCGGTATGGAGGTCGAGAAAATCGCCCGTCAGCGCTTTCTCGATGATGTGACCAACAGCGTGGGGGAGACCTTCCTCGCGCACTCGCTGCAGTGCGCCCGCTGCCACGATCACAAGTTCGATCCGGTGCCCACATATGATTACTACTCGATTCAGGCGGTGTTTGCGACGACCCAGCTCTCGGAACGGGCCGCGCCATTCCTTCCGGACGAGAACACGCAGGGCTTCGAAGAGCGCACCTATCTCGAAAAGTGCCTCGCGGAATATGAAACCGTTCTGACGAAGCTGGACGGCGTGTTGCTGGAGAACGCCGCGCGCTGGCTCAAGGACAACGGCAAGGACCCGGCCAAGTGGAATGCCGCCGTCGAGGCCGCGCGAAATCCCGTGGCTCCCAAGCAAGGCACCGTCAGGAGATTCAGCAAGTATTCGGACCTGTTCACCGCCGCACGAAACGCGCTCACCAACGCCGGCACACCGGAAGGGGACTTCCCTCCGAAGCTTGTTGGCTTCACGCCAGAACAGTTCGGCATGGAACGAGTGGCGCGAAAGGGATTGGAGCGACTCCGGTGGGAATTGGATCGCTATGAACCCTATGCCCTTGCGGTCTATGGCGGTCGCACCCGGCAATACAAAACCGTCTTCGCTCCACTGCGCATGCCCCCCGACAGGATGAGCGCGGGCGAACTGGAGGAGACCTGCATCCTCACTGGTGGCGATCCCTTTGCCTCCGGCACCAAGGTAAAACCCGGCGTCCTCAGTCTACTTGGCTCCTTGCAAAAAACGCCTATCCCGGACGCCATCGAGGGCCGTCGCAAAGCCTTCGCAGAATGGGTCGCCAGCGGAGACAATCCGCTAACCTCCAGAGCCATCGTGAATCGAGTGTGGATGTGGCACTTCGGCCAGCCGCTCGCGGGGAATCCGAACAACTTCGGCAGCACCGGCAAAAAGCCGACCCACCCCGAACTGCTGGACTGGCTCGCGGCGAAGTTCGTGGATAGCGGCTGGAGCTTCAAGGCACTGCACCGTCTCATCTTGATCTCGGAGGCCTATCGCCGCAGCGCCACGTATCCAGATTTGAAGTCCCTGCGGGAGAAAGACCCTCTCGGCACCTGCTACGCCGTCTTTCAGCCGCGCCGTCTCAGCGCGGAAGAGCTGCGGGACGCCATGCTCGCGGCCACGGGCGAGCTGAACCGCGCCCTCGGCGGCATCCCGAACCGGCCTGAGATCAACTTGGAAGCCGCCCTGCAACCGCGCCAGGTCATGGGCACCTTTGCCTCCGCCTGGGTACCCAATCCACGGCCTGAGCAGCGCCACCGACGCTCACTCTACGCCCTGAAACTGCGGGGCCTTACGGACCCGATGCTGGAGGTCTTCAATGCACCCGCGCCGGACTTCTCCTGCGAGCGGCGCGAGGCCAGCACCGTCACGCCGCAGGTCTTCAGCCTCTTCAATAGCGAGGCCACCCAGTCCCGGGCCCTCGCGCTCGCGCAGCGTGTGCTCAGGGAAGCGTCCGAGGAGGAAAAGGCCGTCGAGCGGCTCTTCGCCCTCGTCTTTTCGCGTGCGCCGAGTGCGGAGGAAAAACGTGACTGCCTCGCCCACTGGCGGGAAACCACACCGCTCGTACAAACCGCGCCCGCATCGCTAAACCCGCCGCTCGAAGTGCGCCGAGACGCCATTGAGGAAAACACCGGTGAGAAGTTCTCATTCAACGAAACGCTGCACGCCTACGCGGATTTCGTTCCCGATCTTCAGCCCGCGGATGTGAATGCCCGCACCCGCGCCCTGGCAGATGTCTGCCTCGTCCTGCTCAACTCGAACGAGTTCGCTTATGTCTATTGAAGCCTCAGCTTACCAGCGTACGCAGCCTGGCCGTGACATCGTCACGGCTGAGGACACCTGCGGCGACGGCGAGAGTGAGGTTTTCCCATTCGTCACTATCAGGTGCCGGGGTGCATCCGTTGAGCTGGAGAAACACAAGACACGCGCCAAGCGCCACACGCTTGTTGCCATCGACGAAGGGGTGATTGCTGCAAAGGTAAAAGAGATAGGCTGCCGCAACATCAATAGTATCGTTGAGCGGGGAAACACCTCCAAAGCTTGCCTGAGGAGCAGCTATCGCGGACTCCAGCAGGGCACGGTCACGAAGCCCAGTGGACCCGCCAAATGTAGCAATGGCCTCGGCATGGATCTCCAACACGATCTCGAGTGTCAGATGGAGGCAGTCATTTGCATCCGTCTTCATGCGAGGCGCCTCATGGTTGTGGCATACCGTTTCATCGTGTCTTTGATGAGAGCGGAAACTTCCTCACGGGGCGGCAGGCTCCCTATTGGAGCGATCGTAATGGTACCGCCTGCATGGACTTCGACATTCACTTTGTCGCCGACTTTGAGATGCGCCAGTTGGAGAAGCGCGGAGTCAAAGATGATTCCTTGGGAATTGCCGATCTTTGAGATGGTTTTGATCATGCGTAAAACTATGTATTACCAGGGTGTTTGTCAATTCT
>JBILKV010000320.1:0-3491 GCA_044376515.1 Chthoniobacteraceae bacterium
AGGTAATCGCCAGCGACAGGTGCGCTTTGGCATTGTTCGGGGCGATGTCGACCGCACGCCTCGCATACTCCAAGGCGTTTTGGGCGAGCTTTTTCTGCTCCCCGCGTGAGGGGGTGTCGACCATTGCCTCGTCGTGCGTTTTGGCCAGCCGGCAAAGGACGTCAACGTGGTCGGGCGCTAGTTTTTCGGCCTCGAGAAAAACGGCCATGGCTTCCGCGCTCTTGAATTGGGCGTCGAGTCGGTCGCCCTTTTGGATGAGGTCCTCCAGCGGTCCGGCGAGCGAGAGGCAGCCGTACAGGCTGAAATACAAAAGGACGGAGAGGATCGGAGGCTTCATCCGAGGGGTACGGTCAGGCTCCCGAGCCGCCTGGCTTCGCAAACAGGTAGTGCGAGACGATCCATTCCTCGCCCTCGTGGAAATTCCAGAGCTCTGCGCAGGCCATGTAGAACACGCGCCAGTAGACCCACCAGCGGCGGACGGCTTTTTGGCCGTAAGTCTCCGCGAACAGGGGCAGGATTTCCGCCTCGTGCGCGTCCATGTTCGCCAGCCAGGCCTCGGCGGTTTTAGCGTAGTGGGTGCCGGAAACCGTCCAGTGCCGTTCAATCCGGAGGAGGTCTTGGAAGTAGAGCAGCAGGTCATTGCTCGGCATCTGGCCGCCTGCGAAAAAGTAACGGGTCATCCAGTCGGAAGGATCGCGGTCTTCGTAGTGGTAGGCGACCTCGCGGTGGGTGAAGATGTGGACGAAGAGTTTTCCGCCGGGCGACAGCCAGGACGCTATCCGTTCCATCAGGAGTGCGTAGTTCTTCATGTGCTCGAACATCTCCACCGAGACCACGCGGTCAAAGCGGCGGGAGGTTTCAAACACGTTCATGTCCGCGGTGAGGATCGTGAGGTTTGCGAGTCCGCGGCGTCCGGCTTCGGCGTCGATGTGAGCCTTCTGGGTTTTGGAGTTGGAGACCCCGGTGATTTGTGCGTTCGGGTAGTGCTCGGCCATCCACAGGGAGAGGGAACCCCAGCCGCAGCCGAGTTCCAGAATCTGTTGGCCGTCGGCAAGTTCCGCGCGGGAACAGGTGAGGCCCAGCATCCGCTCCTCGGCCTGGTCAAGGGTGCCCACGCCGGAGTCCCAGTAGCCGGAACTGTACTTGAGGCGCTTGCCGAGGCAGCACTGGTAAAAGCGGGTGGGCACTTCGTAGTGCTGCTCGTTGGCGGCCTGGGTTTGCACCGCGACGGGGCTTTTTTTGAGGCCCTCAATGTGGCCGAGGAGGGCGGCCCTCCGGGTTTCAATGTCGCCCGCCAGCTTCTCCGCAAGGGTTTGGCGCAGAAGGCGGCGGATGCCGATGCGGATCAGAAAATCGGGCAGCAGGTCGGTCTCCAGAATCTGGTCGATGAAACTCATGAGCGGGGTCAGTGGGGTTGCCCGGGGAGCGGCGGTTTCTTGAACCACGGGACGAGGGCGCTCGTGGTGCGTTGGTACTGGCGATAGGCCTCGCCCTTGCTTTTGACGGCGTACTCTTCGGTCAGCGGGATACCGGTGACCCGCAGGAGGAAATAGAGCATCAGTGCGGGGCAGAGCAGACAGATCCACCCCCAGGGCGAGGGCAGGGCGGCGAGCGCCAGGGCGCACCAGAGGAGTGCTTCAAAGAAGTAGTTGGGGTGGCGCGAGTAGTTCCAGAGGCCGGCCTGACAGACCGCGTTGCGGTTGAGCGGGTTTTTCTTAAAAGCCTGCATCTGCCAGTCCGCCGTGGTCTCGCCGAGGAGCGCCACCACGGCCAGTCCCAGGCCTGCCAGTTCGAGAGGGTGAAAAGCAGGAGCCGGGTTGAAGGCAGCCACCAGAAAGGGGAGGGAAAAAAGCACGACGAGGACGGCCTGCATTTCAAAGAAGAGCAGGAACATCCAAGGGCCCTTCCATCGCTCGCGGAGCGCCTCGTAGCGGACGTCCTCGCTGGGGTGATGGCGCAGGATGCGCAGCAGAATATAGGTCCCAAGCCGTAGGCTCCACGCAACGCCCAGCGCGACGAAAGCGGCCTTGCGGGGAAGGTACCCCGGGGCGTTCCAAGCGTAAAAGGGGGCCAGAACCGCGAGGCCGTAGGAGAAAGCCGCGTCGAGGAAGCTGTAGTTGTTGACGCGGACACAGAGCGCCCAAGTGAGGGCAAACGCCACCACGCAGACGAGCGAGACGATTCCAAGAAGGGGCAGCATTTGGTGGGGCGGGGCGGGGCGGGGCTTAGCTGCCCGGTTTGCGCAGCAGGAGGGCCTCCAGCGGGGCGTTGGAGGGCAGGCGGAACAGTTTCCAGAGCAGGTAAGCCGCCATGGCGATATTACCCAGCAGGAGGATGGCGACCAGCCAGAGGAACCGGGCGAGGAAGCCGGTTTCCTTGTAGGCCAGCCAGACGTAAAAGGTGAGGAAGGCGAAGTAGGTGTCGAAGAGCGTCGCCACAAACCATGGGTGGCTGTAAACCTCGCGCGGGATGGCCCAGAGGGCGGTGTGACTGCCCGCCCACGTGGTGACGCCGAGCATGCTCACAAGCACCACGGAGAAGGCGATTCGGAGAAACCAGATCATGCGGGGTTCTGGAGGTTGGTGCGCCGGGCGTGGCGGGCGTGGCAGGTTAGAAGGCGGTGTGCAGGGCGGGGTTGTTCGGCCTGGTGTAGACGGCCTGCACCACGCTGATGTTGCGCGAGGCGAACGCGGCCTCGCAGTACTGCAGGTAGTAGTTCCACTTGCGGATAAAGCGGGAGTCAAAGCCGAGGGCGGCTACTGCATCGAGCTTGGCGTTGAAGCGCTCCCACCAGACATGCAGGGTTTTTGCGTACGAAGCGCCGAGGTCCTCGAGTTCGTGGAGGGTGATTTCACTGGTCCGGTTCAAGGCCTCGTTGATCCGGCCGAGGCTCAGCAGGAGGGAGCCGGGGAAGATGTGCTTTTGGATCCAGTCGACTCCGCGACGCAGTTGCGCATGGCGGCGGTCGGGAACGGTGATGAACTGTAGTCCGATGAGACCGTCGGGCTTGAGCAGTTGGTCGAGTTTGGAGAGGTAGGTCTGGAGGTACCTGTCGCCGAGAGCCTCCATCATCTCGATGGAGACGATCTTGTCGAAGGAGCCTGAGAGGTGTCGGTAATCCTGGAGGAGGATCTGGATCCTGTCAGCGAGGCCGGCCTCCTCGAAGCGTTGGCGTGCCAGTTTGAACTGCTCCTCGGAGATGGTGATGGTGGTAATGCGGCAGCCGTAGTGCCGCGCCGCATGGAGGCTGAAGCCGCCCCAGCCGGTACCGATCTCCAGGACGTGGTCGGAGGTTTGGAGGCGCAGTTTTTGGCAAAGGGCGTCGTACTTGGAAAACTGGGCGTTCTCAAGCGACTGTCCGGGCGCGGTATACCGTGCGCTGGAATAGGTGAGGGACGGGTCCAGCCAGATGCTGTAGAAGGCGTTGCCCAGGTCGTAGTGCTCGGCGATGTTGCGCCTGCTGGTGGCGAGGCTGTTGGGGCGCAGCCAGT
>JBILKV010000144.1:0-10984 GCA_044376515.1 Chthoniobacteraceae bacterium
TACCGTCACCGGCATCGTACGGAATCAAAGTCTCGCGATACTCCTTCCAAGCATGGGCCAAATTCTGAAATTGCTTTTGGCCGTCAAGACTCGCGACCTCACCATCCAAACTCCCCAGCTTTGAGGTGAAGTCCCTCGGATCCTTGATGACCGTGATTCTCGTGAGCAGCCAATGGATACAGTTCAACTGTTTGCCAAGCTTACGCCGCATCCAGATGACCAGGGCGGCCAGGGAGAGAAGAAGTCCGACAACGACAATCCCAGGTGAGTGTTCGGCCCGCAACAGCGCCGCGAGCTTGAGTACAAGATCTTTGGCGTGTAATCCAATGAGTTCCAGCGTGTGCATTGTGCCGTTTTTCCTGATCTAAAGAAAGCATCACCCAGGGAAAGGCTCAGCCATTTAAGACGGCGTCCTGCCGTTGAAACCTTGATGATTCGATGAGTTCATCGGAATGAAACTTTTGAGGCAAGCACACTCACAGTGTATCTGCCGCATCAAGTTTTGGCTTTAGTCGGCCAAGACTGATGAGTTTGCGGTCAAAATAAATCCTGCTCAATATTGAGAGGAGGCGTGGGATGCGTAACGTGGTTTAGTGTCCGAAGCCTTAATTCCTCATGCGTACGTTAGCATCGTACGTTTTGGCGAGGTCGGCGAACGACCTCAACACTCGTCTGTTACGGTCGGTTTCAGTAGATTTCTCGTTCAATCTGTCCTTTTTTGACTCACATTCGGTGAGAACAGTGGAACGCTTCACTGGCCGTAGGCTGGGTTCTCAAATCGGGAGCGCCCCATCCCCACTCAGACCACGGGAGAAACGCGGGGACTGAAAAAACCGTTCAGCCTCTCAGCTCAACGTAGACAAGGAACGTGAGAATGGATCCGGGACGAGGCCAGAAAGACGATTGCCTCAGCCCGATACAAAATCCATCAGCACGCGCTGATAGACGGTCCTGACCCGGGCCTGATTTTGACATTCCTATGCTGCAGGCATCTTCCGATTTTCCGGGTTTCCGGTCTTCCATCGTTCCGCCTCGGGGCAGGGAATCGGTGGGCCCCCTCCTGCGGCGGCGAGTCAAATCCGCGGGTTCTGCTCCTCCACGCGGAGTTGCGTGGTCGCTTGAAGGTTCAGTACGGGGGCTAGGGGCTAGACGACCGGCACCGCTATCGAAGCCATGGGATCCAGCTCTAAGTGGTACCCAAGTGGTACCGGGCGAAAGGGCGGCTGAGGTCGTTTCTTTATAAGTCCCTCTGGTTAAGGGAGCCAGTGGCGGGAATTGAACCCGCGACCTACTGATTACGAATGTGACGCTAAAATTTGCAAGCAGCTGATTTAGAGCTTATTAAGTTCTGCAATAAAAAATCTGTGTCGAAATGTGACGCCTGTAACGAGCTGGCTCGCTGGACGGCTTCCATTGGCTGATCCATTTCAGACCGGTCAACGCGGCCCGACCGCGTGATGATTTGTGGACTGTTCAGCAAAATGTAGGCATGCGAACTCGCCCACTCCCGCACTCGAAAGTCTTACATCCATGCACGGTGCGCGCACTACCGGTGTTACCCAAGACAGAATTCGGCTGAAACTTGATGTCGAAGTGACGGCCCCCAAAAAGACCCACCCAAAAAAGAAACCCCGGGGCCTCTCAGCGGCAAGCGGCCGAGGAAGGGATCCCGAGGTCAACGGAAACAGGGTGGCATTGAAGGCGCTTGGAGTCCAACGTTTGCCCATACCGCCAGACGGCCTTTCGCAATTCAGCGAGTAACCTGATGCACTGGAATGATCGGCGTGCGCTGCGGGGTTGAAGGTGCGGTGATTGAGCCTCGACACTTGCCGCACCGTCCGCCGCATAGGCTGAGTCAGTATTTGCCGATTAATACGATTTAGATAATCAGGCTGCAAGAACGCTCTCGGAAGAAGCGTTTGCTTGAGTGTGAAGCCATCCTTGACCAATCAACGAGTGGACAGAGGCCGATTGAGTCGAATACTCGACGAGCACTTTATTCAATGCGCTCTCCAAGCTCGCCAGATCACTCCAAACACGGTTGCAGATCCGATCTTTCACGATGTCCCACAACCGCTCCACAGGGTTCAACTCCGGACTGTACGGCGGCAGCGTTAAGACCCTCACTTTCTCTGGCAGCCACTCATGCCCCTCGGGTAAGTGGAAACCAGCTCCGTCCTGGATCACGATGTGATACGCCCCCGCATCGCTGGCCGCAATTTGCTTGAGAAACTCACGACTGAAATCCTGGCAAACACTGTCGGTGTTGAAAAATTGCGCCCCACCCTCTCCTCCAATCTCCAGTGCTCCCCAAGTATAGCCCCACTGGTAACGAGGACACACCGGCACCACCACCTCTATCCCGGGTAGCGTCCACACCCGGCGCGTTACCGGTTGCAGCCCAAAGCGCATCTCGTCGATCACCCACAAGTGCACCGAGGCCTCAAGTGGAATTTGCTTCTCGTGGAGTTTGTCGCAGAGCGTCTTACGGAAGGTTTCGACCGCCACCGGGTCTTTCTTTTCGTGTACCGGGCGCGGAACCTTCAGCCGCGCCCCGGCTTTTCCCAAGTATTT
This sequence comes from Chthoniobacteraceae bacterium, assembly GCA_044376515.1. Taxonomy (GTDB): domain Bacteria; phylum Verrucomicrobiota; class Verrucomicrobiia; order Chthoniobacterales; family Chthoniobacteraceae; genus Chth-196. The sequence goes on from JBILKV010000144.1 coordinate 2,575, forward strand.
GTAGGTCACCGCCAGGGAGAGCGGCTTTTGGAGTTTTTCCTCCAGCCAGAGCCGGGCCTCCTCCGCACGCCGCCATTGTCCTTCCTTTAACTTTTCTAAAAGAGCTTCGGCGCTTTCCGCATCAAGCCAACTCTCGCACCCCTTTCCCCGGGGTTGGCGTGTAAGCAAACCCTCAATCCCACCAGCGCGAAACAACTCGAACCACGTCGAAATGCTTCGCGGGCTGATGCCAACTTCCACCGCTATTTGGGGAAGGCTGTGATGCCCCTCCAATCCCAACCGAACAGCACTCAAGCGCTGCCTCTGCCACCCTTCCAGTTTCTTATCTTTGAGACGCTCCAACACATCCGTGGTGTCTCCCTTTAGGCTCAAGGTTTTTCTAGGTCTTCCCATGCAGAGGCAACCATCTCAATGGAATCGCCTTAGATGTTTATTGCAGACCATCTGTCAGATTCGTATAAGCACCCTTGAAGAGGCCGCCGTGTCTTTCGATAAAAACAGTGGGCGTCACCGGTTGTGGGCGGTATCCGGCATTGGCCAGCGGTAAAAAATGTGAGTCCTCTGTGATGACGTAGTCGGCATTCGCCGCTATCGCACAATCTGTGAATGCATTGTCGTCTGGATCCACGCTGATCACGTGGAACTGAAAATGGGGACTGATTCTAATGAGATTACCGCTCGTCAGCTCGATAAGCTCCATGAGACGAGCCAAATCCAACCATGCGCCGGGACCGCTCGTCCGCGACACAACCTCTTGATATTCCATTAGAATCCGGTTCGAAACAGCCCAACTGATGCGTCCAAATACGATCGCCTCTAAAATTGGGAAACACCTATGCCCTGGATTCCGGCCCTGGACGAGCGTGTTGGTGTCAATGCAGACGATCATGCCGACCGTCTTGCGTCCCGGTAATTTTGGATGATTTCACCCACGCGATCTAGTTTCCCACTCTTGGCATCTTCCGATGCATTACCTTGAATCTTCTGCCAGAGAGTCTCTTTTTCAATCTGGAGCAGCACGTCGTGCACCAGCAACACTACATCTTCCGGAGCCGTCTCCATGCGCCGGATCATTTGCTCCCGAATGTTCTTTGGAACGGGCTGATTGAGTAGCGTGCTCATTACGTTGACAGTCTAATCTTTTTCACTGGGGGATTCCAGCTACAAAGACTTCTCCACGCTTGGCGCCCTTCTGGGTCATCGACCCCGCCTCCAGAATCAGCAGGGCATCAGCCGTTTTGAGCGTGACCTCCACCCGTGGAAACAGCGCCTGCGCCCTCCCTTTGAGGTGCGCCTTCCACCTGTCCCCATGGTCCGCGCTCTTCCCGAGGCGCAGCGCCTTCTGCCACCAGTCCGGCTTCAGATATTCCACCCGGCATTTGAGTGAAGCCAGTACCCCCTCGATCTGTCCGAAGTTACGGAACAGCACCGCCGTCGAGCGCAGGTTCATCTTCCCGCGGTACATGGGTAGTTCCTCGATGAAACACACCGATTCCGGGCACACCAACACCCGCAGGAGCTTCTCCAAGTCTGCCACCGTATCCGGCATCGGCACTGCGTGTACGCTGCCATCGGTGTCCCGGTAGGCGATCCCTCCGCTTTTGCCCGGGTCTATGGCTATGGTCATCCTCCTGTATCGGCTCAGGCAATCCCCGAGGCCGTCTTGAGTTTTCCTACCCGGTTCAGCTAGCTGTCGCGGTAGGTCTGGATGTGGTCGACACTTAAGCCTGCCCGTCCCACTTCAGATACTCCCGAAGCTCGGGCGACTGTGGCGAACCAAACAGCGCTTCACTCGCTCCCTGTTCCACAATCTGTCCCACTCCGTCTCTGACCGACACACAGGCCATCACGCACGAAACACGGAGTGCCTGAGCCAGGTTGTGCGTCACCAGAACGATACTGTGCCTCAATTTTAACTGCAGCATCAGCTCCTCAATGGCCCCAGTGCTCCGAGGATCAAGCGCGCTCGTGGGTTCATCCATCAGCAGCACCTCCGGTTGCACGGCCAGCGTTCGCGCCAGACACAGTCTCTGCTGCTGCCCGACTGACAAATTGCCTGCGGGTTGTGTCAGCCGGTCACGCACCTCCTCCCAGAGTGCCGCCTCGCGCAAACTGGCCTCCAACAACGCGGCCTCGTCGGCCTTTGAGAACCTGCGTAAACGCCGAGCACCGAAAAGCACATTGCTGCGGATGTCGGTTGGAAAAACAACAGGCTCCTGAAACAGCATTCCTACGCGCGCACGGAGGGCGTTTACGTCCGTTCCGGCAGAGTACATCGAGTGTCCCTTCAGCCGCACATCGCCCCGGACTTCGATGCCTGGGGTGAGGTCGCTCAACCGGTTGAAACAGCGCAGCAGCGTGCTCTTTCCGGCGCCCGACGGCCCGATGATTCCAAAGATCTGCCGCGCTGCCACACCCATCGAGACGTTTTGCAAAATGCCTTTTCCCCGAGCCCGGACATTCAGATTGAGGGCTTCCAGGACTGGATCTGTTTGGACGGGGTTCTCAGACATGGCTTTCCTCGTGCAGACGCAGGCGGCTCGGAAGGGCTGCGAGGCTCATGGAAAACACAAGCCCCAGCAGCACCAGCGCAGCACCCCAGAGCTTTGTCCCAACTCCCGGCGCAAAAGAGTCCTGAGCCAGAATGAAAATATGATAGGGTAGTGTCAGCACGGGGCTCTCCACCACGGCTCTGGGTAGCGTAGCCCCCGCAAAAATGGTGGCGGTGAACATGATCGGCGCCGTTTCTCCGGCAGCCCTCGCCAGTCCCAGCAGACATCCGGAAATCAAGCCCCCCCAGGACTGCCGCAACAAAACCGCCCACACCACCTGCTCTTCATTAAGTCCCAGACCAGTTGCGGCGATAATGTAGCGCTGCGGAATGGCGGCCATCCGCTCGATTAGCACGATGGTCACCGTGGGCAGCATCGACATCGCCAGCACCAGGCCGCCCGCAAGCCACGATTTGCCCCAGCCGCACCACTGCACAAAAACCAGAAAGCCAAACAGTCCAAATACAATGCTGGGCAGTCCATTGGCCGTATAAAGCCCGATCTTCAGCCAGTATCTCGCCCGCTCATGCTTCACCCAGACACGCTCCAAAAGGGTCAGGGCCACCGCCAGCGGGGCGCAAACGAGAAACGCGGTGACGAGCAGAATCGTCGTGCCTACGAGATTCCACAGGATGCCTCCTTCAGCCCCGACCAAAGCAATCTGCTCGGTGAAAAAGGAGAGGCTGAGCGCACCCCATCCACGACTCACGATCGCCCAGATCAAACCACCGGCGATCGTCAGGCAGGCCAACAGGCAGCCTCCCGTCAAGCAGCGCAGCCCCAAGTCGATTGTCCTACGCATACGGCTTCCTTCCGAGTGTTCCGAGCCATGTCGCCCCGGCAGTCAGGACCAACAACAGCAGCCCAAGTCCCATGATAGCCGCCCAATGCAAGGGGTCTCCGGCGGCGATGTTCGTTTCCGCGCCCCCGAGTTTGGTGGTGAGCGACTGACCCGCTTCGAACAGGGGCGCAGTCGAAAACCAGGGATGCGGTAAATTGTTATCCTGTCTGCCTATCACCAGAAACACAGCGACCGTTTCTCCAAGCGCCCTGCCAACTGCAAGCAATCCCGCCGCGCCGATGCCTCGTAGAGCCTGAGGCAGCACAACAGACCAGACGACCTCCGCCTGCGTGAGTCCCAGCGCCCGTCCCGCGCGGCGTTGGCGTCCGGGGACCGAGCGTAACGCATCGTCGCAAAGGGTCACCACCGTCGGAAGAATCATCACCGCAAGGAGAATCCCAGCCGTGAGCAGCGTATCCCCGCTCAAAGGGTCAAACTGGGTGAACGCGCGGTACACCCAGTCCCGCAAGAGTGCGATGCCCAGCAAGCCAAACACCACCGAGGGAATGCCCGCGAGCAATTCGATGGGGATCTTCACCCAGAGGCGCGCCCGTTGCGGCAGGTATTCGGAAAGAAAAATGGCGGCCCCCAACCCCAGCGGCCCCGCAAGCAAAAGCGAAACCGCTGTGACAACAACCGAGCCATAAACCAGCGAAAGCGCGCCAAACTGGTGCTGCCGATAAAACCACGCCGATCCGGTCACATACCCCAAGCCTTCGGATTGCCAAACCGGACCGCTTTGCCACACGAACACCGCGAACAGGAGCGCGAACCCACCCAGCGCAAGCGCCGACAAAAACCATGACAAGAGGCGGGTCATTTATGAATGAAACACCGGGCTCAGGGCTGCAGCGCTTTGAGCGGAAGATACCCGTGCTTTTGCACCAAAGACTGTCCCCGGTCGCCGAGTAAAAAGTCGACCAGCACCTTGGCTTCGCCTGCGGGTTCGCCGTTGGTGAGTATAAACAAGGGACGGCTCAGCGGGTACTTGTGAGATGCGATGTTCTGCGTTTCAGGGGAAACGGGAGCACCGTCCTCCCCGATCAGAGCGAGCGCGAACACCGACCTTCCATCCGCCCACGAAGCGGACAACTGCGAAAGCGCTCCCGGGGTGCTGGCCACCTTGGTGCGTGTTTCCTCATTGCCCCCGACCTCCGGAAAATTCACCTGCGGCGCAGCCTTTGGACTGCCGTACAGCCAGTGGACGAACACCTCCCAGGTGCCGCGCCCCGGTTCCTTGTTGAAGAAGGCGATCCGCTGCGGCTTCACACCGCCGAGTTCCTTCCAGTTCTTCACCCGTCCCTCGTAGATGTCTTTGATCTGCGCCTTGCTGAGGGCGCGAATCCCGTTCTCCCAGACATCCTTTGAAACGATCAACGCGACCGCATCCTCACCAATGTGGACTGGGTGGAAATCGCACTTGGGATACTTGAGACGGTCCTCCAAGCTTACGGGCTTTGAGGACATGCCGACTTGCACCTGTCCGTCGCCCAGCATGGAGATGCCGCCGGCGCTTCCACCCTGGGTGTCCACCTGAATGTCCAGCTTCTGCTCGGCGCGCAGAACTTCGGCGGCCTCTGCAACCGGCAGATTGACGGTTGTGGAGCCGTTAATCTTTAGGGGGGAGGCTGAAAGGACGGCGACACCGGCTAGACTGAGCACAAGGGTGAATATGGCGCGCATAGATGCTCTGAAGCGCATAGATGGCTGGATTTAGCATGGCAATTGCAAACCCTCACCGGAATGCTATTCGGCGAGCCTGTCCATCCGGAAGGAGCAGCAACCAAAGTCCAGTACAGTTCCCTCCTGCTCCAACCGCCTTCTGAAGGTGGTAGCGATGAAATACTCGCGCTTCTGGGCAATGGCGCGGACATCCACGATCCCAGCCTCCTTGAGTACACGCAAATGCTTGGAGGCGTTGTATTGGGTCAGGTGGAGGCTTTCTGCGAGTTCGTTCACCCCAAAATCTCCGGTGAGCAGCTTTTTGACAAGCCGTTGCCGACTCAGGTCTGCAAGCGCTTTGAGGATGTCGAGACAGTCGGATGTTGGCACGCCTCCAATGTTCCTGCGAATTGAGCTCGACAGCAAACCCTCATCTTATGTGCCATTGTTGGCATACATGAAAACCAAGGCGCTTTTTCTCTTCGCTTGTGCAGCTTTCTCAAACGCTGCTTTCGCCGACATCGGAGTTCTCAGTCCCATCGAGGCAAAAAAACTGATCGAACACTCCGATCCAGCCAAGCGTCCTGTCGTTTTGGACACCCGAGGAGGGTACAAAGACTATTTCCGCGGACATCTTCCAACGGCACATCATCTTGAATTCGACACCCTGCGCGGCACGGACCAGGGCGTCCCCGTTCAGTACTTGCCCGCCGACCTGACTAAGGCGCTACTCGTGCGGGCGGGTGTCGACAAGAAGAGGCTCCACTTGGTGTATGCCACGGGTGAGGCGCTGCCAAACGATGAGATTCTGAGTGCGACCATGGTGGCGTATGTCCTTGAAAAGGCGGGAATCGAGGATATCCGAATCGTGGATGGAGGCTTGGCGGGTTGGAAGGCGGCGGGTCTTCAGCCCGTTCAGGACTACTTTGGAAACCCGCCGGGAACGCTTCCCACCAAGGGAAAGCCGGAGATCGGCGTCACGGTGGACGAGGTCCTCCACCTCAAGGACAAGCCCGGACACATTCTTGTCGATGCGCGGCCGAAAAACGAATACCTCGGGCAAGACGATGTTTGGCTGCGTAAAGGCCACATTCCCGGCGCGGTGAGGTTTCATTGGGCGCGCCTGATGGAGAAGGACAACACCCATAAGTTCCGAGCGTTCTCTGAGGTGAAGTCGGACTTGGAAGCGGCAGGCATTACTCCAGACAAGGAGGTGATCTGCTACTGCGGAACCTCCCGAGAGGGCAGTCTGGTGCGTTTTTACCTCAAGCACGTGGCGGGCTACCCGAATGTCCGTCTTTATGAAGGCGCGTGGAAGGAATATGTCTGGGTGAAGAATAAGTCGCTTCCGGCTGAAACTGCGGATCCTTCTGCGAAATAACCTTTTGGGGGCGTGGCGGGTTTCAGTTTCGACAACTGGGTTACACATCAGCTGGCAAGGGCCTTTTTGAGAGAGCTTACCCGGTTGAGCCAGCCCTGCAGAAACCGCTTCTGACTCGGGTCTACCTGTACCAGACGCCTGTAAAAAGGTTCGCGCCTGCTTACCAGCCGTTCGGCCAAGGCCACAGGAGCGTGCTTTTCCAATGCCACCCGCACCGCTTCCAGAGTCTTGGGGCCAATCCGACCGTCGGGTTCCGCACCCACCGAACGCTGCAAGAACCTCGCAGCCTGAGTCACGCCCGTGTTCACGCAGGCGTCAAAGTGAACGAGACTCACCGGCCACGGCAGCCGGTCGCAGTCGCCTTCAAGCCAGTATGCGTCCCGGTAGATTTCCTCCACCTCGATGTTGAGGATGTGACGCACATCAGCCGGACGCAGGCCTTCGGCCTTCCGGTAACGGTCGTACACCCGCTGAAGAATACCCTTGTTGGTGGCACCGCCCCGATCCACCGGATCGTTGGTGTAGCCGCCCTCCACCTCCAAAACAAAGTCCAGTGCCCGCTCAAAGTCTGCGCCCCTCATTTTGACAAGGGCTGCTGCCCCTTTTCGTTGCGGATGACATCGACCAATCCAAACACGCCGATGACGGCAGTGCCGATTGCGCCCCCTACTCCGGTGGAGTACAGCCCAAGGGCGGCGCCCAGTTTTGCGAGTCCCAGCCAGGTCGAGGGCTGCCGTGCGTAGATTTTCAGTGTGTTCATTTGAGTTTGTTGGAAAGGAACCGCTCGATGAGAAACAGGCCGCGGTTGCCCATGTGCCCGGCAATGCCCACCAAGGCGGCGGTCAGCACCGCGGGAAACTGCGCGCTTTCGCACAGATAAAAAGTCACCACGCCGGTGAAGGCCGAGGTGCAGAGTTCGCCGATGAACTCGATGAGGTTGAACACCCGGGCACTGCCGTCCCGCAGCTTCTGCAAAAACGCCACCACACCGCCCATCAGACTGAGCAGGAACACCCAGGCGTAGGTCAGCAGATCGTACGCAGCCGGGTCTTTGTCGTTCACCGGCGCGCCTCCTCCCAAGTGCGCCCGTGCTCGGGCCACCGTGAATGCCAGGGCATGCGCTTTACCGCGCCGCTCAGGCGCGCCTGTCGCAATGCGGATTCAAACCCCGCCCTCAGTGTGAACTGCGACACCTCCGGAGCCAGTTCGGGCTGCATCTCCAGCGCCAGTTTCCAGCTGAGTACCTCGGCAAAAGCCGGATCCCATTGGCCCGGATCCGTCACCTGCCTCACATACCGCAGCCACAGGGGGGCCTCCAAATCACACAGCAAAGTGCCTGCCTCCTCCATAAACTCCACCTCATCCAGAGGCGTGTCCTGCGGCACAATGTCCAAGCAATCGGGCGGCAGAGTGTATTTCCACGTCCAGTCCGTGCCTTCCGCAGCCTCGGGATTGGTCAACGCCACCCGGTTGATGGCAAACTTCCACAACCACGACCGCAACACCCAGTCGGGCACGCCCGGGAAACACGCCGACACCGCCTTGGCCGAGGCCGTCGTATCGGTCAGCGCCGTGATGCGGACTGCCCCGATCCGGCCCAAAGCGCGGTTGGCTACCTCCAAAATCGTAGTGCCCATAAAATCAATCAGCCGTTCCCCACCAGATACGCCTTCAGATTGAGGACCTGCCCTTCAGCCTTGATGCGACACACGCTGGGCGACAGCACCAACCCCAGAATGCACGCCGCATACGCCGTGGTTCTGACGGACTGCAAGCCGTACACCTGACAGTCGAGCCACACGCCCGCAGGACTGAGTTGTTGCAGCACCAGAGTGCCGTTATTGGACTCGGACTCGATGAACAGGGTGTACTCGCCGCCCTTGATGTTGACCGGCGGGCCGCTCATCGAAATCCCGTCGGCCAGCAGATAACTGGCGTCGTCGCAACGGTTGATCATGGTGCTCAGCCCATTCC
>JBILKV010000038.1:0-30659 GCA_044376515.1 Chthoniobacteraceae bacterium
TGCCCGGTCCATCCGAAAGCGTGGCTTCCTCATGGGGCGCCCTTTCAGGGCTTCATGTTTGATAACGGATCAAACCCACGGCGTTGCCATGGGCTGCGAGTGGCCTCCCCCTTCGGGGCAGAAACACTCCGGTTATCATTGAGAGTGGGTATTACTCGGGAACTGTGGAGCCCACAGCCGGCGTGGGCGCTACAGCAGCTCCATTGAAAAATCGATGGCCCTCGCGGAGTGGGTCAGCGCACCGGCCGAGATAAAGTCCACCCCGGTTGCCGCGATGCCGGCGACCGTCTCGAGGGTGACCCCGCCCGAGGCCTCCAGGGGAACGCGTCCTGCGCTCAAAGCGACTGCGGCGCGGAGGTCCGCGAGGCTCATGTTGTCGAGGAGGATGACATCGACGCCGGTGAGGGAAAGGAAAGACTCCACCTGCGCGAGGGTGTCCGCTTCGATTTCAACGCGAACCGCGGGGTGTGCCTGCTTGAACTTGGAAATGGCGTTTTGCAGGTGGCCGAGGGAGGTGTCGGCGGCGAGGTGGTTGTCCTTGACCATGACCATGTCGTAGAGGCCCATGCGGTGGTTGGTGCCGCCACCTGCGCGGACTGCGGCCTTCTCGAGCAGGCGGAGTCCGGGAAGGGTCTTGCGTGTGTCGAGAATTCGGGCGCGGGTGCCGGCGACCGCATCGACGAAACGGCGGGTGAGCGTTGCGATCCCGGAAAGATGCTGCAGGAAATTGAGTGCTACGCGTTCCGCGCTGAGCAGCGAGGGAAGGGGTCCCTCGACGCGGAGCACGGAATCACCCGGGCCGAGTCTGGCACCGTCGGGCTGGAGCACTTCGAGGCGGGCGGACGGTGCGACGCGGCGGAAAACCTCGGCGGCGGTTTCGATCCCGGCGACGACGGCTGTTTCCTTGGCGAAAAGGCGGGCGGAGCCAGGGCGGTTCTCGACGAAAAAGGCGGCGGTGAGATCACCGTCATCAAGGTCCTCGGCAAGGGCGATGGCAATCGGGTCGTGAGCAGGAGGGTACATGAGAGTGGGCGGGTGGGCCGCCGGGTGCTGCCGGGCGGGAAGGATGCGTTTGACTGGGGACCCCGGGGCATTCGCAACCCTCGGCGGAGGGCGGAAGGGGGCGGGGTTAATTCGGGAGGCCTTGGGCGAGGGCGCGCAGTTCGGGGTTGGTTGAGCGCCGGCCGTTTGCGAGGAGCTTTTTGTAGACGGCCCTGGCCTCCGGATGGCTGAGAGAAGGGAGTGAGAGAAGCATCTGGCGCTGGACCTGCGGCGTACGGTCGTTGGCCAGCGCTAGGAGTCGGAGCGCGAGTTCCGGGTCTCCTGCGCAAAGAGGGGTGCCCAAACGGACCATCGCGGCGCGGATGGCCGGGGAGGTGTCTGCAATCGAACGCAGGATCTGGGCGGGTTCGAGCGGGCCGCTTTTTTCGAGTTCTCTGAGCGCCTCCAACCGTTTGGATTCGGACGGATCCGCGTTGAGAACACGCAGCAGCGCCGGATTAGAGTCCGAGCCCGGACAGGGAAGGACGCCGGCCAGAAACAGCGATGTTTGCAGGAGCAGAAGGAACGGGCGCACAGCCGTATGATGGCACAAATACGGTCGCTGAAAACCATGCAGCACTGCTTTTCCTGCGCGCCAGAAACCAGGTGAAGCTACCGCGAAGCTGCGGACGGCGCGGAGTTTGTTTCCCGGGGAAATCGGAAGAACCGTCGATCCACGCCAATGTTTCCGCGTGAACCCCTTTTTCGGAGGGCGCTCCGACGCTGCTTGAGGCCCTAGGAGGAGCATCCCAGTCGGTTGAAACGCGCGAAGGCCGCGGCCCACGCCTCCGGATGTTTGGGAAGGTAATGCTGCTGTTCGAATGACATACGCACGGTGTCGCGCAAGGCTTGGAGGGAATCCAAATGCCCGAGGGCCACGGCCTGCAGGAGGATATTGCCGGCTGCGGTCGCCTCGACCGGGCCGGCGACCACCTCGCGGCCGGTGGCGTCTGCGATACACTGGTTGAAAAGCGCGCTCCGGCTGCCGCCGCCAACAATGTGGAGCCGCGTGATCCGCCGCCCGGTGACCGACTCCACCTCGTCCAACGTGCGCCGATACTGCAGCGCAAGGCTCTCATACACGCAGCGGACGGTAGCCCCCACCGACTCGGGAGCCGCCACGCCTTGCTCGTGGCAGTAGGCGGAGATTTTTCCGGGCATTCCGCCGGGCTTCGAAAAACGGCCGTCTCCCGGATGGATCAATGGGCCAAAGGCGGGGGCGAGCTCGGCCTCACGGGAGAGGTCTGCGTAGTCAAAATGTTGGCCCGCCTCGCTCCAAGCCCGACGGAGCTCCTGTAACAACCAGAGGCCCACGATGTTTTTCAAAAACCGCGTCGTACCGCCGAAGCCTGCTTCGTTGGTGAAGTTGAGCGCGCGTGCGGCGGCGTCCAGCCTCGGAGCTGGCAACTCCACTCCCAAAAGGGACCACGTCCCCGAACTCAAATAGGCCCAGTCTTCACCGGGTTGCGCCGGCACGGCTGCGACGGCTGCGCCGGTGTCATGCGAACAGGTCGCGACAACCTGCAACGACGCATCGGCGCCGAGTCCGAGGTCCGACGACAACTCCGGGCGCAACGGACCCAGCACGGTGCCGGACGGGACGATCTGGGGAAAAATGTGACGCGGAAAGCCAAACTCGCGAATGAGTCGTTCGGACCAGTTGCGGGTGGTGGGGCTGTAGAGCTGGGTGGTGCTGGCGAGACTTTCCTCCGCCCGTGCAACACCGCTCAAAAGGAAGTGCACAAAGTCGGCGATGTTGAGGAATCTGTCGGCAAGAGCGAGGAGTCGGGGGGACCGTTGCTGTTCGGCGGCGAGCTGGTAGAGCATGTTGATGTGCATCATCTGGATGCCAGTCTCGCCGAAGATGCACTCGGTGCCCGGCGTCTGCTGTGCACGCAGGTAGGGGGCTTCGCTGCGGCTGTCGCGGTAGTGGTAGGGCGGGGAGAGCAGCTCCTGACCGTCCCCGGAAAGCACGTAGTCGAGGCCCCACGAATCCACGCTGATGCTTTCTACGACAACGCCGCGGGCCGCGGCCTTGCGCAGCCCGGTGCGGATGTCGTCCCAAAGCCGGAGCATGTCCCACCGGAGGGAATCGCCCAGGCGCACCCCGCCTGTTGCAAAACGGTGGATTTCCTCGAGCGCGACGCGACCGGCGTCGAGGCGGCCCAACATCACGCGGCCGCTTTCGGCGCCCAAATCGCAGGCGAGATAGTGGTGTGAACTCATAGCTTGAGCGCCTGCTGGCGGTAGTGCTCGTCGCGGCGACTGCCGATCCGTTGGATGTCGGACTTGGTCATGAAAACAGGGGTGCCTTTGCCTCCAAGCGCGGCCGCGCCCGCAAAGATGGCGGCGGCCTTGACCGCCATGTACATCGCCGCCTTGACCGCATCCGGAGTGGAGCCAAGGGTGATGATGCCGTGGCTTTTGAGCAGGATCACCCGGGGCGGGGCGGCCTCCTCGTCGATGTAGTTGAGGGTTTGTTCCCGGATGGACTGCGCCAGCTTCAAGCCGGGGTCCATGTAGGGAACAAAAACCGAACGCGGTCCGCAACAGACCACCTCGTCGGGGAAGATCCGGCCGGTGGCGAAGGTTTCGGCGAGTACCGAACAGAGGAGGGCGTTGACGGCCACCGGATGCGTGTGGCCGACGAAACGAATGCCCGGAAGCGAAAGCAGGAACGCGTGGAAAAGCGCTTCCACCGAGGGTTTCCGGGCGGCATTGTCGGTGCGCGAATCCATCAGGACTGCGTCCACCTCATCATCGGGTACCGTGTCGCGGTCCATCAAAGCGAGGATGGCTGCGGTGCGACACTCGACGACCTGCTCAGCGCGGAGGGTTCCCAGGTTGCTGCCGCTTGCCTTGACCAGAAAGGTGTCGTCGTCGATGCGGGCCGAGGTGTTGCCCTCTCCCAGAATGGCCAGGTGCCGGTGTTCGGCACCGAGTTCGTGGGAGAGTGCAAGCAGTTGCTCAAGGAGGTGTGTCTTTTGGGTCATTCCAGTTCTCCGCAGAGCGCGACCTCCAGTCCGAGTTCCTGCATGGCCGCCGCCTTGGCGAACAGGCCGGTTCTGGCTGACTCCAGGTCCGGAGCGTACACCACCTGGATGTGGTTGGATTGGTGGCGGGCCATCATCTGGTCCCGGCTGACGCCCTTGAGGACTGCGTGCATGATGGGCCACTGCGCGGTGGTCAGACGCCAGCGTTCCTCGGTCTCGGTTTCGGGGAGCGACACGACTTCAGCGAGGCCGGTGTCGAACTTGAGCCTGCCGTCGGCGACGTAAACGCGGCTCCACACGATCCAGCCCGGCTTGCTGACGCCCTTGAGGGTGCCGCCGCCGAGGCGGAAGTACATGGAAGGCTGCCGCTCGCTGCTGGCACCACCCCAGCCGCCGACAAAGTGTTCCGGCGGAGCCGCCCCGGAAATGAGGAACACCCACACGTATGCATCCAGGCCGTTGCCGGTGTAGTGCCGTCCCCAGCGCAAATCGTGCAGGGTATTCTCGGGCGGATAGCCGAGCTGGCGCCACAACTGGTAGGTCACCAACCCGTCGAGCCCCGCGCATTCGTCGACCTCGTTGAAGTGGGGCAGCGCCTCGCCGGCGAACAATTCCACCCGGGTTCCCTCACGGTAAACCGGCGGACGCGACACGTTGTTGAGGGTGCCCTCCACCAGGTCTGAGGCCGGCGCGAGGTCCTTGAGACCCTGCTGGTATTGGATGCCGATGGTGGAGCAGCCGAAGTCATCCGCGATGCGCACGGCGGCGATGTACATTTTGCACTGCTCAAGGACCTGCGCGGGGGTGAGGTGCTCTGATTCATCGGTACCGAAGCGAAACTGGAGGCCCCGATGGACATACCATTCGTACACCTCGCGGGCATCGGCATCGGTGACCGTGCGCATGCGTGCGAAGAGGGCGGACTGGCTCAGCCGCTCCTTGAAGACGCCGGTTGTGTGGAGCAACTCGTCCGGGATGATTGCGTTGTACATGCCCATGCAGCCTTCGTCGAAGACGCCCATGATGGCCTTGCGCCGCTTGAGTTGGAGGGCGTAGTGCCTGCCGAGCGCCGCGGCCTCCGCGGGAAGTGCGACCGCGGAAAGCGGACGTGCGTGGGAGGTGTCGTGCACGATCGCGCCTGTCTCGAGCCACTGCCGGAGGCCGGCGCGGAAGAAGGCGTCGTCGAAATGTTCGCTCCAGAGCGTACTGAAGCGCACGCCGGCTTTGGTGAGCGAGCCGTTCAAGTTCAGCATCCCGACAAGACCGGGCCACTGGCCGCTCCAGTTTGCCAGAGTCAGGATCGGGCCGCGGTGGGTGAGGAGCCCGTGCAGGACATGGTGGCTGTATTGCCAGACCGCCTCGGCCACCAACAGGGGGGCCTCCGGGGGGATGCTTTCGAACACTTCCATCCCGTACTTCTGGCTGTCGATGAAGCCGTGTCCCTTGGCGGGGTCAAATCCATGGGCGCGCCGGACCGTCCAACCCTCGGCGGAAAGGGCCGCGCTGATTTGCTGTTCCATCGCGGCCTGCGCTGGCTCGCACTTTCGGTTTGCGGAGGTGCGCAGGTCTCCGTTGGCAATGAGGTATACCGTTTTCATGAATGCTGTCCTCTGCGTGTTTCAGGCGACAACGCCCTTTTTGAGAATGATGTTCGCGTACAGGGACCGCTCCCCTGAGGCGACGACGGCGAACGCCCCACGCGCCCGCTCGTAGAAGTCGAAACGGTCCATCAGTTCCAATTCCACGGCGCGCTCGCGCTTTTCGATGATCGCGGAATAGTTGTCCCAAATCTTGGGTTCGAAATTGTCGCCTTCGACGACGCGCATCAGGGCCACGGGCAAGTCGACATAGGTGTCGAGCGGCAGGAACTGCAGTATCGCGTCCAGCAGTTCGGGGATGGAGTGTCCGTCGCAGCGCACCACGCGCTGGCCGACGGCTGCGGCCGGAAAATTGGCGTCGGCGAGAACGATCTCGTCGCCGTGGCCCATTTCCATGAGCAGCTTGAAAAGTTCGGGGGAGAGAATTGGGGGAATGGATTTGAGCATGGGGGCGGATTCAAGCTGCGCCGGCCATCTGCGGGTGGCCGGACGGTGGGGGAAGATGATCCCAAAAAGGGAGGCCGATACAAGAATTGCGATGAGGTCGGTCGCGCCGTTTCTTGGTCGTCATGCAGCAATGGACCTTTGGAGACTGAAGCACGTCTGAACCCCTCCCTTTTTGAACGCGCCCGGGTCCGTCAAGAGCGGCGGCTACAAGTTGAGCGCACTCGAAATTAAAGCCGCCCTGCTGGAGCACCTGGAAATTCTAGAGTGTGCGGTGTTGGGGCTGCCCGATGAAACCTGAGGCGAGGCAGTGACGGCGGTCGTGGTGTTGTGCGCAGGTTCCGGGCCCGACTTGGCCGGGCTGCGCGCCTGGTGCCACAACCGCCTGAGCGTCTGCAAGATTCCGCAGCGCCTTCATCCGGTGCAGGCTTTGCCGCGCAACGCGATGGGCAAGGTGACCAAACCGGCCGTGCGCCCCCTTTTCTCGGTTTGACCCGTGAAGCTGAGATTCTTTTCCGGCACCACCCCATGTTTTTGCTTTGACGCGTCGGGGGGCGGCGCGAGCCTTTCCGTCGTGCGCCACCTTCTCACCCTCCTGTTGTTTTTCTGTTGGCTGGTTCTTCCCGTGTCAGCGCGCGATGCCGCCGTCCTGCGCGTTGGAATGGAGCTTTCCTATCCACCCTTTGAAATGGCCGATGCAAAGGGCCAGCCCGAGGGTGTGAGTGTCGACCTCGCCCGCGCGCTGGCCGAAAAGCTGGCGCGCAAGCTTGAGATCCTCAACATTCCCTTCGATGGGCTGATTCCCTCCCTCAAGACCGGGAAGATCGACATCGTCCTCTCTTCCATGACTGCGACGCCGGAGCGGGCCAAGGCCATTGATTTTTCAGAGCCCTACCTTTCGACCGGCCTCTGTTTGTTGGCGGGAAAAGGTTCTCCCGTCCAAAACGCGGCCGACTGCGACCAGACCGGCCGGACCGTCGCCGTCAAACAGGGCACGACCGGGCATCTGCACGCGAGACAGTTCAGGAAGGCCCGCGTGCTGGTGCTCGACCGTGAAACCGCCTGTGTGCTGGAGGTCGTCCAAGGCAAGGCCGACGCCTTTCTTTACGACCAGATGTCGGTGCTCAAGCACTGGCAGCAGAATCCCAACACGACGCGGGCGCTGCTTGACCCGTTCCAAAAAGAGCAATGGGCCATCGGTTTCCGCAAGGGCGACGACGCCCTGCGCAACCAGGTGAACGAGTTCCTGCGTGAATTCCGAGTGCGCTCCGGGTTTGAGCAACTGGGCAACCGCTGGCTCGGCCCGCAGAAGGAGGCGTTTCGCGCCGCAGGGATTCCCTTTGTGTTTTAGCAGGCTGCCCGGATGACGCTCGGCCCCTCAAACCTGTTGCGGCGGTTTTTTTTCTCCGCGGGATCGGTGGAGACTGGGGACGCCGTCGCAAGGCGCTGTAGCGCGGGTCTGGCGGTCGGGCTGATTGGGGGCTGCGGTTGGTTGGTGTTGCACAAGTCGGGGCTGCGGTGGGATTGGGAAACGGTGGGCGGCTACTGGCAGTTGTTTGTCTCGGGTTGGCAGACGACCGTAGTCGTTTCGCTTGCGGCGCTGCTCCTGAGCACCCTGCTGGGGGGGGGCCTCGCGCTTGCGCAGCGCTCGGACTTTCTGCCGGTGCGCTACCTTGCGAAGTGCTGGGTGGAGCTGATCCGGGGCACGCCGCTGCTCGTGCAGATCTACGTGCTTTTTTACATCGTGGCCGACGCAGTACGGCTTGAAAACCGCGCGGTTGCGGGGGTGCTGATTCTTTCGGTTTTCAGCGGAGCGTACCTTGCCGAAGTATTTCGCGCGGGGATTGAAAGCGTCGGGCGATCGCAGCTTGAATCGGCTCAGGCCATTGGGTTGACGCGTGCACAGACGTACCGATTTGTGATCCTGCCGCAGGCGCTGCGCAGCGTGCTGCCTTCCCTTGCGGGACAGTTTGTTTCGCTGATCAAGGACTCCTCGCTTTTGAGCATCATTGGGCTGAACGAGTTCACGCAAAGCGCGCGAAACATCGCCAGCTACACGTACAGCAACTTCGAGAGCTACCTGCTGCTAGCGGCCGGCTATCTGCTGCTCACCCTTCCGATCTCGGTGTGGACGCGCCGTCTGGAACAACGGCTCCGCTATGAAACTTAGGCTGACCAATCTCTGCCGCGCCTTTGGCTCACACCGCGCCCTCGACAGGCTGAGTTTGGAATGCGAGGAGACGCGCAGCCTCGTGCTGATCGGTCCCTCGGGCGGAGGCAAGTCCACGCTGCTCCGCGTGCTGGCCGGGCTCGAGCGTCCAGACTCAGGCACCGTCGAGCTCAACGGCGCCCCCCTCGTGTTTGAAGAGGCCGCCCTTCAGGTCCACCGGCGGCGCACCGGGGTCGTCTTTCAGGGATTCAATCTGTTTCCACATCTCACTGCGCTCGAGAATATCACCCTACCACTGACGGCTGTCCACGGGCACCCCCCGGGGAAGGCCGTTGCGCTCGGACGAGAGCTCCTGAGCCGGTTTCAACTTGCCTCCCATGCGGATCAAAAACCCGCCGCGCTTTCGGGCGGCCAGCGCCAACGGGTGGCGATTGCCAGGGCTCTGGCGATTGAGCCACAGTGTCTGCTGCTCGACGAGCCCACCTCGGCGCTCGATCCCGTGATGACTGCAGAGGTGCTCGAGACGATCGAGTGCCTCCGCGCACAGGGCCGCGATTTCATCCTCGCCACGCACGAAATGGGCTTTGCCCGCAGGGTTGCAGACCGTGTCGCCTTCATCGCCGAAGGACGGCTCGTCGAATTTGGGCCCCCGGAACAGGTCTTCGGCGCGCCCTCTTCGCCCCAGACCCGCGAATTCCTCGCCCGCGTGCTGCGTTACTGACGGCCGGCGCACCGAAGGGTCCATGGACGGGCTCAAATCACGTGTTTTGGGGGAACAGGGTGGATCCCACGCGTAGGGGAGCGGGGGGCGAAGGGAACCGCAGTAGAAAAAACGGGGAGAGCTGGTTCCCGCTCTGGAGTAGTGCGCTCCCCGGAGGCAACGCGGTTACGCGTAGGCCGCTTTGATTGATACCAACTCTCAATGATAACCGGAGTGTTTCTGCCCCAAGGGGGAGGCCACTCGCAGCCCATGGCAACGCCGTGGGTTTGATCCGTTATCAAACAGGAAGCCCTGAAAGGGCGCCCCATGAGGAAGCCACGCTTTCGGATGGACCGGGCAGGTGAGGGTGCCCTTTCAGGGGGCGTATTCTTTTTTGGCGACGGTTTTCGCATGGCGTTGCCATGGGCTGGAAGAGAAATGCCCCTTGCGGGGCGTCAAACTCAGATACGTGGTATGAGAGGTGTCCGGGTGGGAGAGGCGACGGACTTTTAAGGGATGGAGAGAACTGGGTGGGCCGTTGGAGACCTGGGTGGCGAAAAACCTGAGGAGCGCTGCAACAGAGTCGCATTGGCAGCGGGGGCGGAGGTCGGGCAAGATGCCAGGAGTTGCCGATTGGTACGGGCAGCCCTCTTCATCCATCCCATGTCCTCCAATAAAGTCCTTGTGATTGTCGGCGATGCTACGGAAACCGTGGACACGCTCTACCCTTTTTACCGCCTCATCGAGGGTGGGTTTAAACCGGTGGTGGCCGCTCCGGAAAAGCGGCGCTACCAAATGGTGCTCCATGAAGTGAAACCCGGCTGGACCATTACCAAGGAGTGGGAAGGGTATTCGATAGAGGCCGACATCGCTTTCAAGGATATCCGCCCGGAGGAGTATGCCGGCATCTTTTTCAGCGGCGGCCGCGCGCCGGAGTACATCCGGGAAGATGAGTCGCTGCTCGCTGTGACGCGCTACTTCTGGGAGCAGGGCAAGCCGATGGCAAGCGTCTGCCACGGAGTGGAAATTCCCGCGCGTGCGGGGATTGTGAAGGGTCTGCGCATGGCGACGGTGGCCAAGTGCAAGTTCGATCTGGAAGTCTGCGGGGGCATCTATGTCAACGAACCCTGCGTGATTGACCGTCACATGGTCAGCGGCCGGACCTATCATGACAGCGGCCATTTTGTCGGCCCCTGGATCAAGATGCTCGAAGCTGCGCGCGGTGCCTGAACCGGCTAGGTCCGACCGGGCGTTGTCGCAAGCTGCCTCCCGATTGTAATCCCTCCCTCCCGAAGTCGCTTCCCAAACCATGCTCACCCGACGTGATTTTCTCAGGACCGCGCCTGCGGCCGCCCTTGTGTCCTCGCTTGCACCGGCTGCCCGGACGGCGGACCCCTTTCGGCTTCGGTACGTTCTATCCTCTGCGATGTACGGTGAGATGCCTCTGGATGTGATTCTTCCGGAGGTAGCCAAGGCCGGTGCGGAGGCGGTGGACATCTGGTGCCGCGTCCATGGCAACCAGCGGGAACAGATCACGGAAATGGGAGATGACGCGTTCGGTGCGTTGCTTGCCAAACACCGGGTGGGTCTCGGGGTAAGCACGCGCTATCCGCTGGGCCCCTTCAAGCTGCAGGAGGAGATGGGCTGGGTGCAAAAGTTTGGCGGCCGGATCGTGGTTTGCGGAAGTACGGGGCCGAAGGATCCCGAGGGCCCCGAGGCGAAGGCGGCGGTGCAGAAGTTTCTTGAGGAGATGAAACCGCATGTGGCGCGGGCGGAGGAGCTGGGCGTGACCATCGCGATTGAAAACCACAGCAAACAGGCGATCTACCATCCTGATTCTCTGCGGTATTTTGCGGAACTCAACCGGTCGACGCATCTGGGCATCGCGCTGGCGCCGCACCACCTACACCGCTGGGCGGACCAGATTCCGGCCCTGATCCGCGAGCTGGGCGCAGGGCAGATCCCCTTCATGTACTTTCAGGAGCACTCCGAGGGCATGTCCGTCAAGGCGAGCAAGGAGGTGGAGATGCAACAGCTCCCCGGATTCGGTGGTTCGCTCGACTACAAACCCATCGTCAAGGCGCTGCGCGACATTCAGTACCGAGGCTACGTCGAAATCTTCATGCACCCGGTTCCCCGCGGAATTCCCATCCTGCCGACCGCGCCGGAGATTACCGCCGCGATCAACAAGTCCCGGGCCTATGTCGAGGACTGCCTGAGCAAGGTCGCCTGATGAAGCCGCTCCTCGGGTTTGTTGCGGCCTTGTTGAGCAGTGCGGGGGCGGCCTGCGCCGAGCCGCGGCTTCCGGGGTTTGAGAGGTTTCATGCCGCCGTGCCTTCGGCCGAAGGTGGACGTCTGCTCTACAACGAGCTGGGTTGTGTCAACTGCCACGGTGGCGAAACCAGTCTGCCTGCGCGGCGGGGTCCGGTGCTTGGAGGGGTGACGCTTCGGGCTCGAAGCGAGTGGCTTTCGGCTTTCATCGCCGATCCGGCCGCGGCGCATCCCGGGACGCCCATGCCGGCACTGCTGGACAGGGAGATGCCCGACGCGGCGGAGGCCGTCGTGCAATACCTCGCGACGTTGAATCCAAAGCCGTCGGCCACTCCGAAGGGTCCCCCGAAGGCGAAGGCGCCGAAACACGTCAACGCCCTGAGGGGTAGGGAAATATTTCACACGGCGGGCTGTGTGGCCTGCCATGCGCCGCAGCCCGAATATATCCCTTCGGAAGGGGCTCCCAAGGCGTCGGATTTTACGTATGCGGCCGTGGGCTTGCCGGAGCTCCGCCGGAAGACCAACCTCAGCGTGCTTGCGGGCTTCCTGTTGGAGCCGCTGAAGATCCGGCCCTCGGGACGGATGCCGAAGCTCCTCGTGAGCGAAGACGAGGCGCTGGACGTCGCCGGCTATCTGCTGGATTTCCAATCCAGCGACAGCCGGCTTTCCCCGGACATTGTTCCACCTCCGATTGCTGTGGCGCAGGCCGACCGTGGGCGTGCACTCGTGGCGCAGGCCCGTTGCGCCGCCTGCCACGAGTTGCCGAAGGAGGTGGCCGCCGGGTCCGTGCCGTTAAAGAACCGGGGCGGTGGATGTCTGGAGGCGGTGCCAGGGAAGGGCGTGCCGCGCTACCAACTCTCGGAGGTCCAGCGGGCGGCGTTGCGGCTTTACCTCGGGAGACCGGATGTGGGGGACTCGCCGGTCGCCACCGCGGACCTGACGTTGCAGGCGCTCAACTGTGCGGCCTGTCACGAGCGCGGCGGCCTTGGCGGGCCGGATACGGCGAGAAAGGCCTATTTCGAGGGTGACCACAATTTGGGGGACACGGGGCGTTACCCGCCGCCGCTCACGGGGGTTGGTCGGAAGCTGCAGACCGCGTGGCTTGTTGGAGTGCTCGAAGGACGGAACAGGGTGCGGCCTTACCTCAAAACACGGATGCCGGTCTACGGAGAGGCGGTTGCGGAACTTGGGGCGCTCCTTTTGCGTGCGGATGCTGTGGCGGCCAAGGGGCTCCCCGGGGGGGACGACACCGCGGGCAGAAAACTGCTGGGGACGCTGGGTGGCAACGGCTGCATAACCTGCCACCAATGGGGGGGGCGCCCATCGCTTGGGATTCAGGCGTTGGATTTGAGCAATCTCGGGCAGCGGCTCCAACCGGAATGGCTGTACGAGTATCTCGTCGATCCGGCCGCCTACCGGCCCGGCACGCTCATGCCCTCCTTCTGGCCCGGCGGAAAGGCGGCGAACGCGGTGGTCCTCAACGGAGACACGGCGAAACAGATCGCCTCGATCTATTCGTTTGCAAAGAGTGCCAACGGCGAACCGGAAGGGTTTCCGCAGACGCAGAACGGGGAGTTTGAACTGGTTCCCAGAGACCGGCCAGTCGTGCAGCGGACCTTCATGGAGCACGTCGGCACCCACGCGGTGCTGGTGGGTTTTCCAGCGGGGACGCACGTTGCCTACGACGCGAAAACCGCCCGACCGGTGCTGGCGTGGCAGGGGCGGTTTTTTGACGCCTACAACACGTGGTTCTCGCGGTTTGCACCGTTTGAGCATCCTGCTGGCGAGCGGGTGGTTCGATGGCCCACGGCTGTTGCTGTTTCCAATGCGCGCTTTCTCGGGTACCGCCTGGACGGAGCGGGGGTGCCGGTGTTTTCGTATACGCTTTCAGGCCTGACGGTGGAGGAGCGTTTTGACGGCCTTCCCAAAGGATTGCGCCGCACGGTCTCATGGACGGGGCGAGCGGCGGCATTGCCTGCGGTTCAACATCCGGAGGGCGTCACGGTTCGGGAGGAGCCCCCGGACAAGCCCGACAAGCGCATCTTCACCTACCTGTGGGAATGAACAAACACCTCACGCTCCTCTTTGTGGGGTTCGCATGGACGCTTGCTGCGGCGCATCCGGCGACGTCCCGGTATGAGATTCTTGACATCCTGACGGCCGACGCACCGTCGGCCTCACGCAGCAAGGAATGGAAGCCGGGGGAGGGCATTGCTCTGGAGGTCAGCGGGATGGACTGGATGCCCGACGGGCGACTGGCGGTGGCCACGAGGAAGGGCGATGTGTGGATGGTGGAGGGGGCGCTCGCCGGCGTCCCGGAGAAGGTTGTTTTCAAGCTGTTTGCGTCTGGCCTGCATGAGCCGCTCGGGGTGCTTTTCGACGGCGACGGGCTGTTGGTGAGCCAGCGTACCGAGGTGACGCGGCTGCGCGACACCGACGGGGACGGTGTCGCCGACGAGTACCTGTGCGCCGGCTACGGATGGAATGTGTCGGGTTCCTACCACGGGTACGCCTATGGTCCGAAGCGGGACGGAAAGGGCAATTTCTGGGTGACCCTCAATCTCGATATGGGGGACCATTCGGACAACACCCAGCCGTGGCGCGGTTGGGGAGGCACGCTCGGCAGGGATGGCGCGTTCCAGCCCATGGTGGCGGGTATGCGTTCGCCCTGTGGGCTTGGGGCCGGACCCGGCGGAGACATGTTCTGCGTGGACCAGCAGGGAACGTGGATTCCGGCGACTCCGGTTTATCACCTCCGGAGAGGGGCGTTTTTTCTCAATCCCGAGGGGCTCGCGCCCCAGCGTCTGCCGGAATCCCCCGTGAAGCTGTCGGCCGCGGTGCCGGCGAAGCTGCCTTATCCGGAGGCGGTGCGCAGCTTGCCCGAGATGCGGCCGCCCGCCGTGTGGCTGCCCTATAACAAGATGGGGCGTAGTGGGACGGATCTGGCGTTTTGCGATGCGGGCGGGAGGTTTGGGCCCTTTGATGGACAGCTGCTGGTGGCCGAGTTTACCGACGCGAAGATCGGACGGGTGTTTCTGGAAAAGGTCGGCGGGGAATATCAGGGTGCTGCTTTTCCCTTTCTGGAGGGCTTCGCCTCCGGGATCGTGCGGCTCCTTCCGGCCCCCGACGGCAGTTTGATGGTGGGGATGAGCAGCAGGGGTTGGTCGTCGTTGGGAACCAAGTCTTATGGATTGCAGCGGGTTCGGTGGAAGGGTGGCGCGGTTTTCGCGATCCGCGAAATGCGGGCCGAGAGCGACGGGTTTGAGCTGGTGTTCACCGAGCCGGTGGATGCCGCGACCGCGACGGATCCGGCTTCGTATGCGATGACGAGCTACACCTACCTGTATTCGAGCGCCTACGGGAGCGACGAAATCGAGACGTTGCCGTTGCGGATTGTGGGTGCCACGGCCGGTGCAGACGGGCGCAGCGTGCGCCTGAAGGTGGAGGGCCTTCGCGCGCTGCATGTCCACGAGTTGCACGCGCCCGGGGTGCGCTCTGCGGGCGGGGCTCCGTTGGAGCACGCGTGGGCCTACTACACGCTCAACCGGATTCCAGCTCCCGATTCCCCGGCGTCCAGATAGCCGGGTGGCTCAACGACATCGGAGGGCTACCGTTTGGCGGCCGGCTTCCGGGGGCTTTTAGCCGGTGCGTTTTTCGCAGGCCTTGCGGGGCGACGGGTCGCGCGCTTCCGTGGGGATGCGGAATCTTGGGGGCCGTGAGTGTCGCGCTCGCGCCAGAGCCAGATGCCGCCGCGGATTCCGAGGTTGTTCGATACGGTGGTTACGTCCGGGGGCAGGTTGTCGCCTAACAGCTCCGCATTGCCGCCGCCGAGGTAAAGGTGGTCGAAGGCGGTGAGTTGGCGGAGCGTTTCGATGGCGAGGAGCACCCGCCGCTTCCACTTTCGCTTGCCCCTCGCCTCGAGGGCGGCGTTGCCAAGTTGCTCCTCGTAGGTTTGGTCCTTGCGGAAGGGATGGTGTGCCAGTTCGAGATGCGGAGCGAGCCGTCCGTCCTCGAAGAGGCTCGAGCCCATCCCGGTACCCAGCGTGATCACGAGCTCCACGCCCATGCCCGTGATGGCTCCAAGTCCCTGCACGTCGGCGTCATTGAGAACACGCACCGGTTTTCCGAGTCTTTTCGCGAGTGCCTTGTCGAGTGCGAAGCCGTGCCAGCCCCGGGTGCCGAGGTTGTGCGCGGTAAGGACGACGCCGTGCCGGATCACTCCTGGAAAGCCGACGGAAACGCGGTGGTATTCGGGGAGATTGGCGACCAGTTGCGCGAGCGTTTCAACCATGAGCTCCGGTGGACACTGCGGCGGGGTGTCCACGCGGACGCGTTCGGTGAGCATCGTCCCTTCCTCGTCGAGAACCGAGGCTTTGAGGCCGGTCCCGCCGATGTCGATGGCGAGGGTGTTGATCTGGTGGTCCGTCTTGATCTGTGTGGAGGAGCGTTTCGGTGTCGAGCGGGATGTCTTGAGCATGCGGCGAAAAGAGAGGGGTGGGTTACTTGCGTCGGGAAGAGGGTTCCCGCGGTGAGCTCACTTCGAATCCGACGCTTGCGCAACAGGGAAAACGCGAAGCTACGGGCGGCATGTCGCTGCAATTCATTTTGGCCGATGGGCCTCCCATTCCTGCCTGCGTGTTTCACCGACCGACCAGACGATCCCGTTGAACAGCAGGTCGACGAAGGCAGCCTCTTTCCAGGTCCGTTCATCATGGCCGGAGGCGGTGTAGAAGACGCGTCCTTTGCCCTGTTCGCGCACCCAGGTCCAGGGTTCGCGCGTCTCCCCCTCAACCCGTTCCATGAGCACGGTCCGGCCGTCGGGATTGTGGTCCGCGTGCACGTAGGTTTCGTCCCAGCTTTCAAATTCCGCAAACCCCCGCATCACCGGATGCGAGGGGTTCACCACGGTGGCCTTGAAGACGCCGCTCTTGTGGCTCTTGAAACGGCCCCCAAGGAGTTTGACGAACTCGGGCGAGTGTCCGAAGCAAGCGCTTGCGCAGTGGACGGGCACAAAGCCTCGGCCGCTTTCGACAAAATCGGACAAGGCGGCCAACTGGTCCGGAGAGATGCGGCCGTGGTTTGCGTAAAGCAGGACCGCGTCGTAACGGCTGAGGTTCTCCTTGTTGAGGACGTCCACGGTGGTGGCGTAGTCCATGTCGACGCGCCGTGGCGCGAGCGCCTCCCTAAGGAGGGGATGGTACAGGTTGCTGTTGTGGTGCGGGCTGTTGTGACCCAGGAAAAGGAGCCTCAGCTTTCCGGGGTCCGCGGAGGCGGCCGGGAGCAAAAGCGAAAAAGAGGTGAGGCCGAGTGCGGCGAACAGCAGGCGTCTGGAGGTGTTCATGGTTCCAAATTACCCGGCGGAGCCGTTTTCGTTCGGTCAAGTTTTGTGAAGAATCAGCCGGGGGGCGCCGGAGGAGCGGGTGTTCCCGGTCCTCCCTGTGTCGTGATGGCGGGAAAGACCGTCCACCTTGATGGCTCCTTCGAGCGATGGTTGGCTGGCTCAGCGCGAGCGCCCCGTGAGCATCTGGTATTCCTCGACGGTGAGCGGAGCAATCTCCACCCACTTGCGCGCGTCGGCGGGCTTGAGGCGGTAGTATTCAGTGGCCGCCTTTTCGAGGGCGGCGGCACGCTGGGGGCCTGCCACAGTGATGGAAAGCGCCCAGTCCACGGCGGCGGCTGGGTCTTTGGCGGCGGTCGCCTCGACAAAGCCGCGGACGGCTGCCGGGTAGTCGGGGGAGGTGGAAAGCGCGTCGACTTTTTTGGCGGCGGCCTGCGGGTCCTTTTGCGCGGCGCGGGCGATCTGGCCGGCGTAGGCGCTTTCCCGCGCCGGGCTTGGCGGGAGCGCTTCCGGGTTCAACTGTTGCGCGAAACGGCGCGCCTCGGAAGGGCTCAACCGGGCGAGTGCGGCGCCGATTTCAGGATTTGCGGCAAGGTCGAGCCCCGGCCAGCGGGCCAACTCGACAAGCGCGGCGGAACGCGCCGGGCCTTCGGGAAGGGACTGGGCGAAGGCGAGCCCGGCCGCGGGACTCTCCCCCTTTTGGGCTTTGGCGATGAGACCGGACACGGCGCCCCGTGCGCCAAGGATTCCAGCGGGACTCTTGGCAAGCTGCGGGGCCATTTCCAGAAACTGCTCGGGCTGCTCTGCCGCCAGCTTGAGCATGGTTTGACCGACCGCCTTTTGGGCGTCCGGTGGAAGGGTGGCGTTCCAAGAGGCAAAGCCCTGTGGATCCCTTCTGGCCCAGGGTGCCAGAAGGACGTCTGTGCCGAGATGGGTGGCGCGCACTTTGAGCCAGAGGGCCGCTGCCTTTTCGGGCGCGATCTCCGCGAGCCGCTTGGCCGCGAACTGAAAATCAAACCGCGTGGTCCGGTAGAAATCCGCCCCGGAGATTTCCTTTGCCATCGATTCGGCCAGATCCTCGGCCGTCGCTGCGTTGATGTGTTCCATCACAAGCAGGCGTCTTTCTGCCGCGGAGTCGGAAAAAAGGAGAGACCAAAAATTGGAGGCTTGTTTTTGGCGGAAACCGTCGGTCGCGGAGCGCCCTGCCTCCGCCCCGTTTTCCAGTCGTGCCTCCAATGCCGGTGCGGGGATGGCACGCGCCGGCGAGGAGGCGGAGGGTGTGGGTGGCGAGGCGATTTCACCTGCATCGGGGCCGGGCTGGCGGGGTGCGGGAAAAGCGCCCGAGAGCAGGAAGCCCAAGGCGGCGGACGCCAGACCGGCAGGAATGAGGAAGCGGGGGGACATGGCTGGGGCAGTGGAAGGCGCTATTTTGCCCGGATGGGTGCCAGTCTCCTGCGCAATTCCGCCTTGTCGGCATCGGGGAGGGGAAGGCTGGCGATGAATTCACTGCGAGAGACACCGGACCCGCGGCTCTGGCCCGCAAGCATCGTGAAGTAATCGATCTTGGAGGATCTGGAGAGAAATTCCGCTCCGGCGCGGATGGTTTCCGAGGGGTCGCCCCAGCTCCGCGTTCGAAAGGAGGCCTCTTGCATAAAGGAATTGAGCGCGCCGTCGCGGAAGGGGCCTTGCGGCAGGCTTTCGATCCACTGCATCGCAGCGGAGCGGTCCTTCTGCGCAAGGGACCACCAGACACCCGCCGCGGCGTCTTTGGTAAATTGCTCTTTGGTTTGCTTTTCCGCGAACCGGATCGCTTCCTCGGCGCCGCCTGTCCTGAACCTCGCGGAGGCTTCAAGAGTCACCTGCAGGTCGTTTTTTTCATGGTCCGCGAGCGAATCGAAAACAACGCGCTCGGACTGTGGCGCATCGGAGCGCATGGCGCGGGTCATCTGGGAGCCGATGCGGGCCACCAGAGCGCTTTCAGCCGCCTTGGGATCTTCGCCGGGCTTGACCTGGACGAGGGCGGCGGCGAGGCGGCGGACGTCCGCCATTGCGGCGGCGGGATCCGCGGCGGCAGCCTCGGAGGCCACCTGTCCAAGGATACGGCGGACGGCCCCCTCGGAGGGGGACTTGGGGTCTAGAAGCTTGGGGTTCTCCTTGAGTACAGCGGCCACGGAGCTGATGCTTCCCTTCGCCGAGGAAAGCCCTTCGGAGAGGCTTCCCCTCAGTTCGGAGGCGACCGAGGCCTGAAACTTGTCCGGGAACTGGGCGAGGGCGCGGATGGCGTCGGCGCCACTTTTCTGAGCGAGAGCCACGACCGCGGCCCGGGCGAGCCTGGGATCCTCGGCGGTTTGACCCATCTCCAGAACGCGTTCAGGGGCGAGTGCCGCGAGGCGCTCGGCCAGGACCTCCCGCGCCCCCCCGGCGACCTCGGCCCTCGGGTTGTCGGGCCTTGGGAGCTGACGCCAGAGGGCGGAGGCCTTTTCGAAATCAAGGCCGCTCACGAGTTTGGCCACTAACAACATATCCCCGGTGCTGCCGTCTTTCACAATTTTGGCATCGAGGCGCACCAACGCCTCGCTCTGACGCTCCGCGGGGAGGGAACCAAAGCTTTCCCCGTCGGAAGTGCCAGGCATTGGGGGAGAGAGTGCCTGAGGTCCTGAGGTGCTGGGGTTTCCGGCACTGGGGTTGGAGGTCCTCTCCGAGCCGCCGCCGGAGATTGTGGCGGCCTTGGAGGGGATGCCGTGCTTGCAGGCCAATCCGGCGAAGAAGCCTGCGGCCAGCGAGATGCCGAGAACAATGGGGACCCTCATGAAGTCAACAAGCGGGGAACCATCCCGTATCTTAGAAGGCAAACCGGAGTGTGCCCGAGTGAGACTCACCCGGGAAAGGCCCTCGCGCAAAGCGGACCACCGGAGGGAGTTGGAGCAAGCTGGGAAAGGTGTCCTATCCTGACGGTTTCCTGCGGAGAACGGGCCGTTGGATCAACTGTCGAAGGAGAGCGTTTGCAGTGTGGAGGAATCGTCGAACTGCAACTCGGCGCCTGGAGGAATGGTGATGCCCTTGGTGCCGAGTAGCAACTCGGGGGTTGGGGCGAAGGTGGTCCCGTCTAGATCCGCTAACTGGGCGTTTGGTTGGGAGGCGGCGAGACCCCGAACAACCACCTGTGCCTGGGTTGAAGTGTTGGAGGGGGGGAGGCCCAGTTCCGAGAAAGAATCGGTGGAAGTCGGGAAGACCTGGGAGGTTTGAGTAAAGGAGGTGAGCTCTGGGCGGACCCTGATGAAGGTGCTGCTGGTGTTTTCGAGTCCCTTCGGAGGTGACGAAGCCTGGATAGAGTGCAGTTCACGAAGGAGTTCCTCGTCCGCCCCTAGAAAACCGAGGCTTTCCAACACGATAGACTCCGGATTTTTGAGCGGTTCCTTAGGGAGGGAGCGGACCGTCTTTTGTCCTGAGGGTTTCGGGCTGGGCGAAACCAATGACGTCGCTTCCGTGTTTGAGTTTTGGGAGGAGAACACCGGCGCCACGGCGCCCATGCTGCGCTTCAAGCTCGCAAGCGAATCCTGGGCGGCCCCGATGTTGCCTTTGAGGAGGGCGTCTCGGATGCCCGCAAAATCCTTGGAGAGGACCGGTATCTGGCGGAGGGGGTCCAAACCGTTGCTGGCGGCACCCGTAGCGACGCGCTGAAACTCCAGCAGACTTCGTTTGGATGCTTCAAGATCGGCGGCTTCCACTGCGTCACGCAGTTCAACGAACCGGTTTGCATACTGGAGGGCCTGAGACTGCACCAGCACTGCTCCGGCGGCCGAGGATCCCGATGTCGCGTTTACGCGTGAAACACTCATAAAGACTTCAGATTGGATTCTGCCCGGTGCAGACTTTGTTGGAGGACTTAATTTGTACGGCGTCTTCTGCGAGTCACAGCCGTTAACACGAAAACAGTCCCGACGGAGGGCGGAGCTTCAGCAGGGCCGGGAAATGTGAATGATGTCGCCATCCCAGCGGATTAAGTCGTCAGGCTGGCGGCCCAGGCAGGAGAGAGACGCGCCTCCTGAATCAGGGGAGTGCCAAAGTCCTGATTGGACAGAAGTTTCAGAGCAGAGTCCGCGAAAACGTTGGATTGCGTTTTGGTTGCCACCGCGCCACGGAGTTGCATGTCAGACTTGGCGAGCGTGGTTAGCTCAGCGGCCACGTCGACGTCCGCCACGCGGCTTAAGGCGGATTCTGTCACCAGCATTCTCTCACGCAACTTGTCCAAATTCAATCTGAGCTGGTTCTGCTCGGACTGGTTAAGGGCCAAACGAGAGGCGAGGTCCTCCAAGACAACTTGGAACCCTTCTTGTCCCCAAGCCATCTCCGGGTCCGTCGGGTCCTCAAGCGCTAGGGGAATAATCGTTCCATCTTCGGCGACGTCAAATTCATCCGCATACGGGGAGGTCGCGGTTGTGATCCTTCCCAGAAAATACGTGTACAATCCGTACGGAGCCACCTCTTGATCACGGAACTCACCCTGCGTCACCTTGACTGAAGAGTTTCCATTTTCGCCCACCGCCACAACCAGTTCCTCGGGATCTGTTCCATCCCCTGAAGCCACACCGTTGGGATCTCCGTCGAGGTAATTGAAGAGATTACGCCCGTTGAACTGCGCAGTCCGGTACATGGAGAACTCCTTCCGGAGAGCGACGAATTCCACCAGATAGTTTTTTCGGTCGTCAGGGCTTTTGGAAGGATCCACCATCCGGGAGGTCAATTCGCTCATCCGGCTGGTCAGTCTCGTCATGTTTTGAACGACACTCGCTTGCATCTCGAGGTAAGAGATGGCATTGACGATCCCAGATTCCACCGCGCGCAGTCGCAGACCGGTGTTGCGCAGCACCGCAATTGAACTCGATTGGGAGTCGATGGAAGTCGAATCCGGCAACTGTGAACCTGTTGCCAGTTGGGTCACACTCGAGACCCGCGCTCTAGAGAGTCGTTCGAGGTCGTTTGCGCTGGAACGAAGCGCCGCGTACTGAGTGTTTAAATTAACGTTCATAGGGCTGCGGCGAGGTTGTGGTCGGCAGTTTGCTTAGTCAAGCGTATTTTGAAGGGCATGCGGCGTCACCGTTTTGAAGCGCTCGAAACCGCTGGGGAGGCCCAACAAGGAAGGCGCCCCCGCGCGAGCAGGGGCGCCTTCAAGTTGTGTCCGAACCGGGCGGCTGGGCCGAGACGGATAACGACACGCTGCGGTCGGTGCGCGTTGACTACTTAATTTTTTTGAGGAGGGGCAGGCCCGTGCTCGTGTTCTCGGAAACTTCGTAGCCGCTGGGAAGCGCATCCAAGGCACCCTCTTTCACCTCACCGGCGAAGAAATAAAGAGTGACCTCCTGCCCGCCCTTCAGTTTCTGACGGCGGCCGTGGAGGAAGTAGGTTTTACCGGATTTTTTGCTTTTGACGCTGTATGACATAATGTGTGGATGTAAAAATTTTGGGGAGGATCTGGTTTCAGAATGTTCTGGAACTGGTTTGTCCGGACGGGCGGCCCACCCCACAGAGGGAGCGCTAAACCAACGTTTGGGTGCGAACGGCAGCGGTGCGTGTAGCACCGTACGCAGGTGGACGGCGGTTGATGCGCTGTGCTGGTGCGCTAGAGGATGCCGGCCTTCTTGAGGGTGGCGAAGGCGCCGTTCTTGTTGATGGTTTTCAAGGCGCGGGCGGTGAGTCTGACCCGAACAAACCGGTTTTGCTCCGGCACCCAGACGCGTTTGTCCTGAAGGTTCGGGTAAAAGGTCCGGGCTACGACTTTGGTGACGTGCTGTCCGATGCCCCCTTTTTTCTTGGCCAGACCGCGCCGGTGAATGATGGAACCCTGCGAGGGCTTGGCTTTGGTGATGCTGCAAACTCGGCTCATAGTAAAACTCCTTCAGGAACAAATCGGGGCGGGACGATGCTGCACCCGTGCATGGGGGTCAAGT
This sequence comes from Chthoniobacteraceae bacterium, assembly GCA_044376515.1. Classification (GTDB taxonomy): domain Bacteria; phylum Verrucomicrobiota; class Verrucomicrobiia; order Chthoniobacterales; family Chthoniobacteraceae; genus Chth-196. The sequence goes on from JBILKV010000038.1 coordinate 22,504, forward strand.
GATTTCCTGAAGACGTTGCAACCGAAGGTCGGCGTGGCCGAGGCAAAACGGATATGATGGCGGCTCCTGTGGGCCCCAGAAAATAATTACAAAAGACTGAGATAGAACTGCGTGCAGGCTTGTATGGCTCGGAGGCGGTGCATGAACCTCCTTTCCCGGGTGTCAATTTGCGCGGAGGGTCTTAAGTAACACGCAGAAAGTCATGCTTTATCACAGTACTGTAGGATGAACACACGGGCGCTGACATTCGTATTTGAGGGTAACTTTCTGGAACGCGGGGAGTTGGGTGCATCCGTCGCGGTCTGGAGGGAGGGGCGTGAAGCATTTGAGCTTGGAGCCGGCTTTCAGGAGCCTGAGAGGGTACACCCTTGGAAGCGAGACACGCTTGTTTTGGTTTGGTCTGCCACCAAGGGGCCTGCGGCGGCTTGTCTGCTCCACGCCCTTGCCGCCGCGAAGGTTGAGCTCTGCACGCCGGTGGCGAAAGTCTGGCCCGCCTTCGCCGCCGCCGGCAAATCAGCGGTGACCCTGAGGATGCTTCTGCAGCACGAGGCTGGCCTTTGCGCCCTGGACCAGCCGCCGCCCGTAGAGGATCGGGAAGCCGTTGTGGAAGCGCTTGCCCGCCAGAGCCCCGCCTGGGAACCGGGCACGGCCCACGGGTACCATCCGCGAACCTTCGGGTTCCTGCTGGACGAACTCCTGAGGCGCCTGGGTGCTGCGGCATCGCTTGGCGAATATTGGCGCAGGGTGTTTGCGGACCCCCTTGGACTGGAGTTTTGGATCGGTCTGCCCGGGGAGCTGCTGCCCCGGGTGGCGCCTGTGTTTTCGCCCCGCGCGATGCTTCCCAAGGGAGACCGGTTTTTCGCCGCCTTCATGACCCGCGGCTCTCTGACTGCGCGCTCTTTTGCCTCTCCCAAAGGGCTGCATTCCGCCTCGGCCATGAACGCCCCCGAGGCGCGTGTCGCCTCCCACCCTGGGTTTGGGGGAATCGGCACCGCCTCCGCCCTCGCCAAGTTTTACGCGATGCTTGCGTGCGGCGGCACATGGGAGGGGCGCCGCTATCTCGACCCGCTTACCATGGAACACATCCGGCGGGGCGGCGTACAGGGGCACGACCGGGTGCTTCTAATGGAAACCGCCTTCAGCTGCGGCTTCATGCGGGACCCGGTGTCCGCCTGCGGGATGAAGACGCGCGCGACCTTCGGCCCGGGTCTTTCCGCATTCGGCCATCCCGGCGCGGGCGGGAGCGTCGCCTTCGCCGACCCGGAGCGTGGTCTGGGCTTCGCCTACGTCATGAACCAGATGGAGCCCGGAGTCCTGCCCAACCAACGGGCAGCGTCGTTGATTGAGGCGCTCTATGCGCCCATTTAGGCACCGCATCCCTCGCGATGGGGCGGCAAATGCGGGATGACAAATTCTGGCGCATCGCCACCCGACTTCGAACGGGTTCATCGAAAAACCACGCTGGGTGGAAGGAGATCTGCTTTGGCTTCCGCTAATGAATCCCGCTCTGCGCGGTGTTCCTAACGCGAACCGTCCCCCTCGGATCACGCAGATGTACCGCGCCCGCCTTCTCACGCTGCTCCTCTTTCTGCTGTTGCCCCTTCCCCGGATCTGTGTCGGGGCGGATGCTTCAGGGCTGTGGGCGCGGAAAATCCAGCCTTTGTTCGACCTCCAGTGTGTCAAATGCCACGGCCCTATCGAACAGAAGGGTGGCCTCGAGCTGGACACGGTTCAAGCCGCTCTCAAGGGCGGTGACTCGGGCGCCGTGATCCTACCGGGAAACCCCGCCCAGAGCATCCTGTTCACCCAATTGGCCGCCGGGGCGGACAACCACATGCCCCCGAAAAAACAGCTTTCCGAAGCGGAGCGTGAAACCATCCGCGAATGGATCGCCGCATTGACCTCAGCCGCACCGTCCTCCTCTGCCGCCGCGGACAGGCCGGCCGGCGCGCCGAGACCGTTTCCCTCGGTGGCGGCGGCCGTCGATGCGCTCCTTGCGGAGAGCTGGAGCCGAGGGGGCACCACGCCAGCGTCCGCGGTAGGGGACGCCGTCTGGTGCCGCCGCGTGTCGCTGGACCTCATCGGGCGTATTCCGACGGGGGACGAGTTGGCTGCGTTCTTGGAAAGGCCGTCGGAATCGCGCCGCCCCGCGCTGGTTGACCGGCTGCTTGCCTCGCCCGAATACGCCGTCCGAATGCGTGAAATCTGGGACGTGTTTTTGTTGGGGCGCCCCAAACGCGGGACGTCGGAAGACCGCCGCAAGCAAAGCGGTTGGTGGTCTTTTTTGGAGGCAGCCTTTGGGACCAACCGGCCTTGGAACGAAACCGTCCGCGCCGTGCTCGCCGCGCGCGCCGACAGTCCTGCGAACAAGGGATCGACCTGGTTTCTTTACGAGCGCAAAAACGACCATCAGGCGATCGCGGAGGCCGTTGCTCCGATCGTCTACGGCACCAGAATCGACTGTGCCCAGTGTCACGACCACCCTCTTGCCCGCGAAATCAAACAAGCCCACTACTGGGGCCTCGTGACGGCGTTCAACCGGAGTAAAAACGTCGAGGGTACCAGCGGCGTGGCCGAATCCGCGGTCGGCGGCTTCGTCAACTTCACCAACCTCAAGAAGGAATCCCAACCCGCACTGGTGACGTTGCTCACGGGCAAGACTCTTCCCGAAACGTGGCTGGCCGGCGACCAGAAGCAGGAGGACTCCGACGATCTTTACGTCGCCCCGAAAGCCAGGGTGCGCGTTCCCAAAAACTCAAGGCGCGAGGCTTTTTCAGAGCTTGCCACGCACGACAACCCGCTCCTGGCGCGGGCCTTCGTCAACCGAATGTGGGCCGTGTTTTTCGGCCGCGGCATCATCCATCCAGCGGACCAGATGAACGAGCGCAACGCGCCCGCACAACCTGAACTGCTGGACTGGCTGGCTGCGGATTTCGCCTCCAGTCGGCACGACGCGAAACGTTTGGTCCGGGGACTCGTGCTTTCGGGGGCGTACGGCCTTGGCGCCTCGGCGAACCCGTCCGAGACATTCGCCGGCGCCCTCGAGCGGCCTCTGTGCGGGGAACAACTGGCCCGCTCGTGGCGGGTGGCGGCCGGCCTTCCGGCGGAATCCGAAGCGCTTCGCAAAGCCACCGTCGCGGCCATCCCCGAGCTGCTGCCCAGCGAATACAATGCCTCCTTCCAGCAGGCCCAGTTTCTCTCCTCCTCTCCGGCGCTGGCGGAGTCTCTCGAGCCGAGGGACGGAAACACCGCGCAGCGCCTCGCCGCGATCAGGGACATCGATGCCCGCATCAGGGAGGCTTACAGTGCGGTATACTCCCGCGCGCCCGACGCCGAGGAGGCCGGGCGCCTGCGCCAGTTCCTTTCCGCCCGCGGAGGGGATCCGGCGGGAGCCACGCGCGACTTGCTCTGGGCGCTTTTGACCAGCGCCGAGTTTTGCACAATGCCCTAGCCCATGGACGCTCCCGTACCCCATCCCGGCCGCTGTCGCACGGACGAACACCTGCTCCACAGGCGTCTTTTCCTCAAGGGGCTCGCAGGCGGCACGCTCGCCACTGCGGCAAGTTTTAGCGGTCTGTTCCACCACCCCGGCCTTGCCGCCGAAACGCGCAGGGCGCAGAAGCGCTGCATCCTCCTGTGGCTGTGCGGCGCGCCCAGCCAGTTTGAAACGTGGGACCCGAAGCCGGGACGCCCCAGCGGCGGCCCCTTCGGCAGCATCCCGACCAAACTGCCCGGCGTCCACTTTTCCTCGCTCATGCCCAAATGCGCCGGCATCGCGGACAAACTCAACGTGGTGCGCAGCATGAAGACCGTCCAGATGGAGCATCTCCAGGCCATCTCGCTGCTGCAGCGCGGCAACCCCGACCGCCCGGGGTTCACCCGTCCAACCCTTGGTTCCGCGCTTTCGCACGCGCTCGGCCAACTCGACACGCCGATCCCGAACTTTGTCCTGCTCGACCCGATTCCCGGCGGCAACGAGTTCGAGACGTTCAAGGCGGGCAACTGGGCGGGCTGGCTGGGGGCCGAGCACGCGCCCGTCAGGCTGGGCGGAGAGTACACCAGATTCCGCGAAGCCGTGGAGGAGGCCGTCCCGGGGCAGGATCGGGAGGCACGTGAGTTGCTCCGCAAATTCCTCACCTCCAAATACGAGCGTGACCGCGGCAGCGCCGTGGCAAGGAGCCAGAACGCCGCGTTTGAGCGGATGCGCGGCCTGGCCGCGAGCGCGGACCTCTTCGACGTGAACAAACTTCCGCAAAAGGATCGGGAACGCTACGGGCCCGGCAGCTTTGCGCAACACTCGCTCATGGCCCGCCACCTGGTGGAGAAGGGGGCGCCCTTTGTGATGGTCGCCAACGGCATGAACTGGGACAACCACGTCTTCCAACACGAGATCCATCAGATGCTGGTGCCCGAACTGGACCGCGTCCTTTTCCACCTCATCACGGATTTGGAGGAGCGCGGACTGCTGGACTCGACGCTTGTGATCGCGATGGGCGAGTTCGGACGCACCCCCTGGCTCAATCCCGCCCGCGGCCGCGACCATTACCCCAACGCGTGGAGCATGATGATGACCGGTTGTGGCCTCAAACGCGGGGTGGTCGTCGGCGCCACCGATGTCGATGGCGTGGATGTGGCGGAGAAGCCCTTTTCGGAGCAGAACCTGTTCGCGACAATCTTCACCGCGCTGGGCCTCGATCCGCACGCCGAATACGACCTGCCCGGATTGCCCACGTTCCACCGCGTCGAAAACAAGGTGGCGCCGATCCGCGAACTCCTCGCCTGATGCCATGAAGCTCACCCTCGCCTTCGACCGTAAGCTGCCTACCGGAGTCCTCGGCCTTGCGATCAGTGCGGACGCCGCCACGGCCTTTGCCGCATGCGTCGACGGCCGCGTGTACCGCGTCGAGTTGGAGACCGGGAAGACCTCCCCCCTTGAGGCCAGCCACCACTCCTACGCCAGCGGCTGCGCGCTGCTTCCGGACGGCCGCACGCTCATCTCGGCTGGTTACGACGGATTCCTGCTCTGGCACGATGTGGACACCGGCCGCTGCTGGCGCCGCGTGCAGGCCCACCAGTTTTGGAACTGGCAGGTCGCCCTCTCGCCAGACGGCGCCCTCCTCGCCAGCACCACCGGCCAGTACCTCCCGGGGGGATGGAAATACGAACCGGCGCCGGCCGCGGAACCGACCGTGAAGGTCTTCGACGCGGTGACCGGCGACTGCGTGGCGGCGTTTGAACACACGCCGCCAGTGCTCAGTTGCGCGATCTCGCCTGACGGTGCCCACGTTGCCGCCGCCAACCTGATGGGCGAGGTCCGGGTTTGGAGCCTCAATTCGCGCGCCCCCCAACCCGTGAGCCAGTGGACGTCGCCGGACTTCACCAGCTGGGGCACCATCAAGACACACCATTACTCCGGGGGGATTTACGGACTCGCCTTCTCGCCCGACGGCAACACCCTTCTCTGCTGCGGGATGGGCCCCATCGCCGATCCCATGGCCGGCAACGGCAAGATGACCTGGCAACGCTGGAACTGGCGGGTCGCCGAACGCGTCGACCAAATCAAAGACGGCCAGCACGGCTCCGGGCTGATGGAAAGCGTCTCCTGGACCCCAGACGGGGCGCATTTTTTTATGGCGGGCCGACAGGCGCAGGGCACTTGGAACGCGGCGCTTTTTTCGGCCGCGGACGGTGCGCTGGTCCATTCGCTCGACACAAAGAAGCGGCTCACGCACTCCCGTTTCAGCGCCGACGGCCGCATTCTGGTCCTTTCTGGTGCGGGCGGGCAGCCACAGCGCAAACTCGACAAGTGGCCCGACTGGGGCGTGCTCCAGAGTTATAAGCTCTCCGAAGCTTAAGCGGCGCATTTCCATCCGGCCGCCACCCCCATGCAACGCCGCGCGGCAACCGCCCCAGTCCGCGCAGAAATCGCCTCCGCAGGCATTACGGGCTCTCCTCCCGCTCCTTCCCAAGTCCCTGCGTAGGGCACCTTCGGGTTTTGCCCGCTTTCCTCCTCCTGCTTGCCCAATTTCGGGGGCGTGTTAACGGTCTGACTATGCGCAATCCTTCCACCCCGGCGGCGCTGCTTGCCGCGCTGTGTTTCACCTCCTCCCTCACCGCGGCCGACGAGTCCGTGTTTCTTCAAAACACGCGCCAACTCATTCTGGAGGGTGCGCGCAGCGGAGAGGGCTATTTCCGCAGCGACGGCAAGGCCCTCGTGTTTCAAAGCGAACGCGAAACCGGAAACCCGTTCTATCAGATTTACACGCTGGATCTTTTGACCGGAGACGTAAGCCGGCTTTCCCCCGGCAAGGGCAAAACCACCTGCGCCTTTTTCCAGCCGGGCCAAAACCGGTTGCTCTTTTCCTCCACCCACGCCGATCCGCAGGCGCAGGCGAAGATGACCGCCGAACTGGAGTTTCGTGCCTCCGGCAAGACCCGCCGCTACTCCTGGGACTACGACCCCGAATACGAGATCTTCACTGCAAACTCCGACGGATCAGCGATCCAACAACTAACCCGCTCAGCGGGTTATGACGCCGAGGCGTCCTTCTCGCCTGATGGCAAACACATCGTCTTTTCCTCGACGCGCGGTGCCTACCCGCTGGAAAAACTGCCCGCCGAAGAACGCGCGCGCTTCGACAAGGACCCCGCCTATTTCGCCGACCTCTACGTGATGGATGCAGACGGTTCCAACGTCCGCCAAATCACCAAGGCTCCGGGTTACGACGGCGGGCCGTTTTTCTCGCCCGACGGCCGGCGCATCCTGTGGCGCCGGTTCGATGCCGGCGGGATGAACGCCGATGTGTATACCTGCGGCCTCGACGGCTCGGACGTGCGGCGCATCACCGATTTTGGCTGCATGTCGTGGGCGCCCTATTTTCATCCGTCCGGCAAGTACTTGATCTTCACCGCCAACAAGCTCGGCTTCGAGAACTTCGAGCTCTTTCTTGTCGACAGCGGGGGCGGCCGCGAACCGGTGCGCGTCACCTCCACCCCCGGCTTTGACGGCCTCCCGGTGTTCTCGCCCGACGGCACAAAGCTTTGTTGGACCACCAACCGCGGCGCGGAGGGAAAGAGCCAGCTGCACATCGCCGACTGGAACCACGCCGCGGCGCAGGAGGCGTTGGCGGCCAGTCCCGCCCGCGTCGAGGCGGCGACAGCTCACGACTTTTCCTCCGAAATTCGGGCGGCAGACCTGCAGGCGCAGGTGCATTGGCTGGCGGACCCTGCCCGCGAAGGACGTCGCACCGGCACGGCCGGAGCGCGTGCCACCGCGGAATGGATCGAGGCTTATGCGAAGGCTAACGCGCTTGAAGCGGTGGGCCCGGCCTTCGCCCACGAGTTTGAGTTTCCCGCGGGAATCGAGCTACAGGAAGGCCGCAATGCGCTGGCGGTTGAACGCGGTGGCAAAAGCCAGGGCTTCAATTTGGAGAAGGATTTCCGGCCGCTGCCCTTCAGCGATTCGGGCACCGCGGAGGCGGACGTGGTTTTCGCGGGATACGGTCTTTCGGTGCCTGAAGGCAACAAGACACTGCGTTATAACTCCTACGACGGACTGGACGTGAAGGACAAGGTGGTGCTGCTGCTGCGGTACGCGCCCGAGGGTGTGGATGCGCCGAGACGCGCCCAACTCAACCGCTACGCGGGTCTTCGGTACAAGGCCATGCTGGCACGTGAACGCGGCGCCAAGGCGGTGCTTGTCGTTGCGGGGCCGGCCTCCGCGCAGCCCGGCGAGCTGGTCGGGCTGACGTCCGACAACGCCTTGGGCGGCTCAGGGATCCTCGCGCACTCAGTGAGCCTGCAGGTGGCCGATGTCCTTCTCTCCGCGGTGGGCAAATCGCTGCAGCAGGCGCAGTCCGAACTCGACCAGGAAAACCCGCACGCGCCGGGCGGTTTCGTATTGCCAGGCGTCAAGGTCCGGGTGGAGGCCGGTGTGCTCCACCGCAAGGGGATCGATCGCAACGTGGTTGCGGCCATCCCACCCGGACCCGGCTCCACGGGCGAGTGGATTCTTGCGGGCGCCCATTACGACCATCTGGGCCGCGGGGTGGAATCCAACTCGCTGGCGCGTTCGGGCGAGGAAAAGGGAATTCACGTCGGGGCGGACGACAACGCCTCCGGCTGCGCGCTGTTGATGGAGGTGGCAGCCGCCCTCG